>CAZASU010000032.1:0-22150 GCA_964487785.1 uncultured Gemmatimonadaceae bacterium
ATCCTCATCGCGGCCATCCGCGCCCGTACCCGCGCGGTTCACGGACCGTTCGTGGCCGGGGATTCGACCTGGTACTCGTGGGTGGCACCACGCCTCTACCGCTTTGGGCTGGAGCGGCCTACGCGAGAGGTGATCGAGGAATTCCTCGGTGGCCCGGTGTCGCCCGATGCGCTGCTAAAGGACGTGGGGAGGATGCTCGGAAGCTGATCTCTCCTCATCCTGAGCGCAGCGAGGGACCTACTCTAAATCAGTTGTGGCTCATTTGACGGGCGCGGTTAGCATTGCTCTCGTGCCCAGCGCGCAGTTCTTCGTCTACATTCTTTCGAGCCGATCGCGGGTCATCTACACTGGCGTGACCCGTGATCTCCTGAGGCGGGTTCATCAGCACCGACTGGGGCAAGTTCCCGGGTTCACCCAGGAGTACCACGTCAATCGACTGGTCTACTTCGAGGAGACGCCGAGCGCGCGATCCGCCTTTGACCGCGAACGCCAGGTAAAGGGTTGGTCGCGCGAGAAAAAGATCAGGCTGATCGAATCGGTGAATGCTGGATGGCTGGATCTTGCGGAAGATTGGTTTGAAAAGGGGTAGCCGTCCCCCCCTCCTCATCCCGAGGGAGCTTACGCGACCGAGGGACCTGCTCATCGACTGTCCGGAACGCGCTAGCTAGGTCCCTCGCTACGCTCGGGATGAGGAAACTGGTGCTCGCACCGTAGTTCACGTCACGGCGCCACGTAGATCTCTCCGCCCCGCTCCCGAAACTCTGCCGCCTTCCGCTCCATCTCTGCCGCATAGTCCCGCACGTCCTGGGTGATCTGCATCGAGCAGAACTTGGGCCCGCACATCGAGCAGAAGTGGGCCACCTTGGCTCCCTCGGCCGGAAGCGTCTCGTCGTGATAGGCACGAGCCGTGACCGGGTCCAATGCCAGGTTGAACTGATCCTCCCAGCGGAACCCGAACCGTGCCTTGCTGAGCGCATTGTCCCAGGCTTGTGCACCGGGGTGCCCCTTGGCCAGGTCGGCCGCGTGCGCGGCAATCTTGTAGGCAATGACCCCCGCCTTCACGTCGTCCCGGTTGGGGAGCCCCAGGTGTTCCTTGGGGGTGACGTAACAGAGCATGGCGGTGCCGTACCACCCGATCATCGCGGCGCCGATGGCGCTGGTGATGTGGTCGTACCCGGGGGCGATGTCGGTGGTGAGCGGACCCAGGGTGTAGAATGGCGCCTCGTCGCACCACTCGAGCTGCTTGTCCATGTTTTCCTTGATCAGGTGCATCGGGATGTGGCCCGGACCCTCGTTCATCACCTGGACGTCGTACTCCCAGGCGATCCGGGTCAGCTCGCCCTGGGTCTTGAGCTCGGCGAACTGGGCCTCGTCGTTGGCGTCGGCGATGCTGCCGGGCCGGAGCCCGTCGCCCAGTGAGAAGGAGACATCGTACGCCGCCATGATCTCGCAGATCTCGCGGAAGCGGGTGTAGAGGAAGCTCTCCCGGTGATGCGAGAGGCACCACTTGGCCATGATCGAGCCACCCCGGGAGACGATCCCGGTGAGCCGATTGGCGGTGAGCGGGATGTACCTGAGCAGCACGCCGGCGTGTACCGTGAAGTAGTCCACCCCCTGCTCCGCCTGCTCGATCAGGGTGTCCCGATAGATCTCCCAGGTCAGGTCCTCCGCCACACCGCCCACCTTTTCCAGGGCCTGATAGATCGGCACCGTGCCGATGGGGACCGCCGAGTTGCGGATGATCCACTCCCGGGTCTCGTGGATGTTCTTTCCGGTGGACAGGTCCATCACCGTATCGGCGCCCCACAGCGTGGCCCAGCGGAGCTTCTCCACCTCCTCCTCGATCGAGGATGTGACGGCTGAGTTGCCGATATTGGCGTTGATCTTCACCAGGAAGTTGCGGCCGATGATCATCGGCTCCAGCTCGGGGTGGTTGATGTTGGCAGGGATGATGGCCCTGCCGCGCGCCACCTCACTCCGGACATACTCGGCGCTCATCCCCTCTCTGAGCGCAATGAACTGCATCTCCTCAGTGATCTCTCCCTGGCGCGCGTAGAAGAGCTGGCTCACAGGACCTCGTCCCCGACAGACAGGCCGACGCAGGGTTTCTGGAATCAGTCCGCTCTGCCCCGCTGCCCCGCTGCCCCGCTGCCCCGCGAACTCGATCCCGCGCCTCAGAAGCCATTCCCGCCGCAACGCCGGCAGCCCCTCCCGCACATCGAACCCCTGCGGCCCGCTCGTGTCGTAGACCCGAAGCGGAGGCTCGCCACCCGAAAGCGCGATCTCGCGCACCGGCACGCGCACTCCGCGGGGTCCCTCGACGTACACTTTGGTCGATCGGGGGAAGGCAGTGCTATAGCCGCTGGGTTGGACTTGGTCAGGGCGCGGCGCAGGAGGCGGGCGGGTCGGCAGTGTGCTGGTCATCGGAAGCTCCCTGGGGTAAGAAAAAGGGAGCGCAGGAGCGATGATCGCTCGGGCCGCGCTCCCTTCGCCGGTATCAGCCGGATCAGGTTCCAAGGGTGACATCTCAATCGTTGCGGGAGGCCCATCCATCTCGTCTGCGGGTCTAGGGTCAAGGGTCTAGGGTCAAGTAAACAGACTCTCGACTCTAGACTCTAGACTGTCAGATCACGACCCACGTTCGCTGGCCACCCGCCACGATGCCCCTGGCGGCAAGTGAACGTTAACGGACTGCGGCGGTCCAGGTCAAACGGGCTAGGTCCCTCGCTTCGCTCGGGATGAGGCGATTAACGCCTCAATCTCGGCGATCTCCCGGGGTGCACGGGACAGCCACTCCACTCCGCCAGGGATGATGAGATAATCGTCCTCGATCCGCACCCCGATGTTCTGGTAGCGCCCTACGGTTGAACGCACCTTGGAAATCATCGCCCGGTTCTTGGGGGTGTCGGGCAACATGTCCAGCAGCCGAGTACTGATATAAATGCCGGGCTCGATGGTGAAGACATCTCCCACGAGGAAGGTGCCCGTGCCGACCCAGGGATGTGGTGGATCGTGCACCTCGAGACCGATGCCGTGACCAAGGCCGTGGGCCATATAGAGGAACGCCTGGGTGCAAGACACCGGGTCCGACTGGCAGCGCTCGGCCCAGGGTGGATCGAACGTGGCATCAGGCGACTCGATCAATCCGAGGCGGGCCAGGCCGCGCGCCTCGACTGCCCGCGCCGAATCGCGCCACGCCTGCCACGATGCTCCCGGCTTGGCCACCCGCTCGGACGCGGCCTGGGCATCACGCACCAGCTGGTAGATGGTTCGCTGCTCCCGGCTGAAGCGGCCGCTCACCGGCACGGTGCGGGTGATATCTGCCGCATATCCGCCGCAGGAGGCGCCGACGTCCATGACGACCAGATCCCCCGCGACCATCCGGCGGTCGTTTCGCTGATAGTGGTACTGGGTGGAGTTCGGCCCCGAGCCCACGATGGAGGCGAAGGACGGACCGTCGCAGCCGGTCCGCCGGAACCCGCTCTCGATCAGGGCCTCCAGCTGGTACTCCCACATGCCCGGCTTCACCGAGCGCAGGGCCGCCCGGTGTGACTCATCCGTCACCCCGATCGCGCGGCGAAGCAGGGCGAGCTCGGCCGGGCTCTTTCGCCGCCGAAGCGTGTCCACGATGGGATGAGCGCCTCTGATCACGACCTCGGGATGGCGGGCAACCAGGTCGGCGAGGAAGCGCGCCCCCCGGGTCAACGTATCCTGGGTGGCGGCGTCGGCGGTGGTGTAGTCGCGCAGATCGTAGACCGGAAGGCCCAGCGCAACCAGCGAGTCCACCACCTGCGGCAGAGCCGGAAGGGAGCGAACCGTCAGCCCGGTCTGGCGCGCTACCATCGCCGAGTCAGGCGGGAACCCGTCGTACAGGGCGCGCCGCGGATCTCTGGACGCGGTGAACAATGTGCCGTTCGCTGTCGCCCCTCGCTTGACCAGGACCAGTGCCGCATTGGGCTCGAGAAAACCGGTCAGATACCGGAAGGCCGCCAGCTGCGTCCCGCGCCGGATACCGACCGGGTCGGGCGCCCCGAACGCGATGACGATTCCGCTGTCTATATGGGCCGCAAGGGAATCCCGGCGTGCGGCGTATTCGGCCCCGGGGATCTCCTGGGCCATAAGGCTCGCGGGAAGCAGAAGCGCGACGAGCGAGCGAACGAGGTTGGTAACCATGCCGAGAAGGATCTTTGTGGGTGGGTCGCCGCCGCAAGGCGTACCAGGTGGGGGAACCGACCTTGACAAATAACCATGGTGAGGCATAAGTATGCACATGGCATCTTCGCGTCCGCTGTATTTCTCCACCCACCCGCTCCGGCTCAACGCCGGCAGCGCCGCGTGCGCCTGCATGTGTATGTGCGCCTGTATGGAGAACCTCCCGAGAGATACCTTCTAGCGGCGACGCACGAGCGTCGAGTGTTGCAGGCCCGCGGAAGAAAATCCGCGGGCCTTTCTGTTGTATGCCCCAGCAAGGACGAGAGTAGCAATGGGATCTGCCGTTAGCAGAATCGACGAGAGCACCCCAACCGATCAGTTCATTGCCTGGACGATCGAGCGCTTCCGTAACCGGAGGGTGGTGATCACCACCTCCTTCGGCATGGAGGGCTGCGCGCTTATCGACATGTTCGCGGCGCAGGGCGCGGCGCCCACGGTCGTGTACCTCGACACGATGTTCTTCTTCCCCGAGACCTACGCCCTCCGCGACCGCATGGTTCGCCGGTACCCCCTCATCACCTTCGTGAACCGGGGCACATCGCTCACCCCCGAAGCCCAGGCTGCGCGCCACGGGCCCGAGCTCTGGCGCCGCGACCCTGACCTGTGCTGCCAGCTTCGGAAGGTAAAGCCCATGGCCCCGGCGCTCTCGGGGGCAGACGTGTGGGTCACCGCGATCACCCGGGGCCAGGCCGATTTCCGCAAAAACACCCCGCTGGTCACCTGGGACTGGCAGTACGAGGTGCTCAAGGTCTGCCCACTCATAGGCTGGGACCGGGCGCGGGTCTGGGAGTACGTGCGGGAGCACGACGTGCCCTACAACGAGCTGCACGAGCGCGGGTATCCGACGGTGGGATGCACCCACTGCACGGTCCCGGTGCCCGGCTCGTCGCCCAGCGAGTACAGCCGTGCGGGACGGTGGGCGGGGACTGAGAAGTCGGAATGCGGGCTCCATTGGACCGATGAGAACGAGCGGTTAACAGAGAAAAGGACTTGAGCATGAGCGCCAAACCCGAATCCAAAGTCGAAGTCGCCAAGCGCAACGGCCGTCGCCTCCGCGGCAGCATCGCGGAGACGCTCGCCTCCGACGCAACCCACTTCGAGCACGACGATATCCAGCTGCTCAAGTTCCACGGCACCTACCAGCAGGACTCGCGAGACGAGCGGCGAGGCCGCGAGGCGGCGGGAGCGGAGAAGGCCTACTCCTTCATGGTCCGGGTGGCGATTCCCGCCGGCGCCATCACCGGCGGCCAGTATCTCGGCCTCGAGCGGATCGCCGACCAGCACGCCAACGGCACCCTGCGCATCACCACCCGACAGGGATTCCAGTTCCACGGCGTGCTTAAAGGTGATCTCAAGGCCACCATCGCCGGAGTGAATCAGGAGCTGCTGACCACCATTTCCGCCTGCGGCGATGTCCAGAGGAATGTCATGGGCTGCTCCGCGCCACTGGCCGATGCCGACCATGCCACCGTGCGGGAAGTTGCCCAGGCCATTGCCGCGGAGCTGCGTCCTGGCTCGCGCGCCTATCACGAGATCTGGCTCGACGGCGAGAAGCAGATCTCGACCGAGGAGGAAGAGCCGTTCTACGGCGAGCGGTACCTGCCGCGAAAGTTCAAGACCGCGGTCGGGCTCTCGATCGACAACTGCGTCGACATCTACTCCCAGGATGTGGGACTGCTGGCGATCGTCGGCGACGGACGGATCCAGGGGTTCAACCTGCTGGTGGGCGGCGGGCTGGGCATGACCCACCACAAGGCCGACACCACGGCGCGCCTGGCACAGCCACTCGGCTTCGTACCCACTCAGCATGGGGTTGAGGCGGTGCGCCTCGTCGCCGCGATCTTCCGGGACCACGGCAACCGCTCCGACCGCCGGCATGCCCGGCTCAAGTACCTGATTGCGGAGTGGGGCATCGACCGCTTCCGGGAGGAGTTTCAGCAGCGAGCGTCGTTCCGACTCGCGCCGCCCCTGTCGCTCCCATCGCTGCCGTTTCACGACCACCTGGGCCGCCACCGCCAGCCCGATGGGCGCTGGTTCTACGGCGTGTTTGTCCAGAGCGGTCGCATCGTGGACTCCCCGGAAGTCGGCCTCAAGTCTGCGCTGCACGAGATCGTCACCCTGTTGCGTCCCGGAGTGCGGCTTACGGGGCAGCAGAACCTGCTGCTCACCGATCTCGATCTCGAGAGTGTCGAGGAGGTCGAATTTCTTCTCCGGCGACACGGGGTGACTCCGGCGCAGGAGCTCTCCGCCGCGCGTCGCTTCTCCATGGCCTGCCCCGCCCTCCCGACCTGCGGACTCGCGGTCGCCGAATCCGAGCGGGTGATTCCCGAGATCCTCGACCAGTTCGAGGCGGAGCTCGAGAGCCTCGGCCTCCGTGCGGCGCCACTCACCATCCGGATGACCGGCTGCCCCAACGGCTGCGCCCGGCCCTACACGGCGGATCTCGCATTCGTCGGCCGCTCGCTCGGCCTCTACAACGTCTACGTCGGCGGAGGACTGGCCGGCGATCGGCTGGTCGACCTGTATCGCGCGGACGTGCACGAGGACGACCTGCTCCCCGCCCTGCGCCCGCTGCTGGCGCGCTGGGCGACTGAGCGGCTCGAGGGCGAGGGTTTGGGCGACTTCTACCAGCGGATCGTCGGACACCCGTCGCCTCGTGTCGCGCTGAGTGGGCGGGAGCAGCCCACCTTCGATCTGGTGCAGCTCCAGGTGGCCCGATGACGCGCGCGTTAGTCCTCGCGGCTCACGGTTCGCGGCGCGATCCCGCCGCCAACGCCCTGGTCCGCCGCCTGGCCGAGGCGGTCCGCGCCCGCCGCCTGTTCGATGAGGTTGCCGTGGCATTCCATCAGGGCGAGCCACGGTTCGAGACGGTGCTCGACGAGATTGCTGCGGACGAGGTGACGGTGGTGCCGTTCCTGACGAGCGCGGGACACTACACGGACGTGGTTCTTCCCGAGGCCCTCTCACGTAACCGCCGCTTCCCCGAGCTCCGGCTCCGTCAAACACCGCCAGTGGGGACTCACAGCGGTATCGCGCCACTCGTCGCGCGCCGTGCCACCGCGATCATGCGGGAGCGGGGCATCGAACGTGGCTCAGCCACCCTCGCCCTGGTGGGGCACGGCACCAGGCGCCATCCCGAGAGCCGGGGCTCCACACTCCAGCTCGTCGAGACGCTGCGCCGGCGGCGGGTTGCGGGCCAGGTGCTCGCCGCGTTCATCGACGACGATCCGCCCCTGCAGGCGCTGCTCGACACGGCCGCGTTGCCTCATGTCATTCTGGTGCCCTTCCTGATCGGTGGAGGAGCGCACGTTACCAACGACATCCCGCGCCTGCTGGGTCTGGAGAGGAAGTCTGGAGTCGGGAGTCGGGAGTCAGGGAAGCACGTCATAGTGGACGAAGCCATCGGGACCTACTCGGGCATGGTCGAGATCATCATCGACCTGGCCCGACGTCACCTGCCACCCCCCGCTCCCCGGTTCCGTCCCCGCCTGGTCCGTCCCCTCGCTTCCCCGCTCGGGGCAGGCTCTGCGCAGGGTGAGCCGGGCACCGTGGACCTGGTTGGCGGCGGCCCCGGCGATCCTGGTCTCATCACCGCCCGCGGACTGGCGCTGCTACGCCACGCCGACGTCGTGGTGCACGACAGGCTCATCGGGAGTGAGCTGTTGGCGGAGGCCCGCGCCGATGCGGTCCTCATCGACGTAGGCAAAGGGCCGGGGCACGCCGCCTACTCACAGGAAGAGATCAACCAACTTCTGGTCCAGCACGCGAAGGGCGGATTGGCTGTGGTACGGCTCAAGGGTGGGGATCCGTTCGTGTTCGGTCGAGGGAGTGAGGAAATGGCTGCGTGTGAGGAGGCTGGCGTCCCGGTGCGAGTGGTGCCGGGCGTTACCAGCGCGATCGCGGCACCTGCAGCGGCCGGCATCCCGGTGACTGCACGAGGAGTGGCGCAATCCTTCACGGTTCTCACGGGACATGGCGCAGATGGCGGCCTGCCTCTCCTTCCCGCCTTTTCCGCCCTTCCCGGACACACCCTCGTCGTGCTGATGGGCCGGGCACACCTCGGAGCGATCGCGGCGCAACTCATCGCTGCGGGGCGCGACCCAGCCACCCCGGCCGCTTGCATTCAGTCGGCCACCACCGCGGACCAGCGGGTAACTCGGGCTTCCCTCTCGAACATCGCCGAAGCCGCCGATCGTGACGGACTTGAAGCGCCGGTGGTGACGGTGATCGGTGCGGTAGCTGCGTTGGAACTCCGCGGGGCAGCGGGCCAGCGGGCCGGCGGGACAGCGTTGACCGCCACCGTCGGGGCATAGTGACGACGATGGCATCACCGGCGCTTACTGCCCCGCTGGCTCGCGGCCCCGATGCCCCCCCGACCGAGCGTCTCTCGCTCGTGGTGGTGGGTCACGTGGACCACGGCAAGAGCACCATCATCGGGCGGCTGCTCGCAGACACCAGCTCGCTCCCGGACGGAAAGCTGGAGCAGATTCGCGAGTTCTGCGCCCGGACCGCCCGGCCGTTCGAGTACGCCTTCCTCCTCGACGCGCTCAAGGACGAGCGGGCCCAGGGGATCACCATCGACTCGGCGCGGGTCTTCTTTACCTCGGCGCGGCGGACCTACGTCATCATCGATGCGCCGGGCCACATCGAGTTCCTCAAGAACATGGTGAGCGGTGCCGCGCGGGCCGAGGCGGCGTTCCTGGTGATCGATGCGCGCGAGGGGATTCAGGAGAACTCACGGCGGCACGGCTACCTGCTGGGGATGCTGGGGATCCGGCAGGTCGGTGTGTTGATCAACAAGATGGATCTCGTGGGGCACGATGAGCGGACCTACCAGGAACTGGTGCGCGAATTCTCCGGATTCCTCGCTCAGGCGGGCGTCACTCCCGCGGGCTTCATTCCGGTGAGCGGAGCCAATGGAGACAACCTGACCCGGCGTTCCACTGTGATGGACTGGTATTGCGGGCCGACAGCGCTGGAGATGCTCGACGGGTTCCGTCCCGAGCCGGCCGCGGTGGAGAAACCGTTCCGCATGCCGGTGCAGGACGTCTACAAGTTCACCGCCCAGGGTGACGATCGGCGCATCATCGCGGGGACGATCGAGAGCGGCCGAGTGTCGGTGGGCGATACCGTCGTCTTCCATCCCTCGGGCAAGCGGAGCCGAGTCCGTACCATCGAGGCCTTCAATCAACCAGCGCCCCGGCACGCGGGAGCCGGTAGCGCCACCGGGTTCACCCTGGATGAGCAGATCTACGTCTCCCGGGGGCAGATCGCCGTCCGGGAGGGCGAGCCTGCGCCCAAGTCGGCTACCCGAATCGCGGTCAGCCTCTTCTGGCTGGGAAAGCAACCGCTGGTGACCGACCGCGATTACATCCTCAAGCTGGGGAGCGCCAGGGTGAGCGCCCGGCTCGAGTCGGTCGAGCGGGTGATCGACGCCTCCGACCTGCAGCTCACCGAGCGCAAGCCCAGGGTGGACCGCCACGACGTCGCCGACTGCGTCCTGCGGCTCAAGACCCCGGTGGCGGTCGACCTGGTGGACGAGCTGGCCGGCACCAGCCGCTTCGTGTTGCTGGACGACTACGAGATCAGCGGCGGCGGAATAGTTCGAGCGGTGGTGGACAGCGGGGCGGGTACCCTCCGGGTGGATGGGCCGCGGGGCAACGGGGCAGTTGTCTGGCTGACGGGGCTCTCGGGAGCTGGGAAGAGCACCATCGCGGAGCGGGTGTCTGCCGAGCTGCGGGAGCAGGGCCTTCGGGTCGAGCACCTCGACGGCGATAGCGTGCGCGAAGTGTTCCCCACCGGCTTCACCCGGGAGGAGCGCCACGAGCACAACCAGCGGGTCGCCTTCCTCGCGAGCCGGCTGGAGCACCACGGCGTCGTGGTGGTGGCTTCCTTCGTGTCGCCGTTCCGGGAGTCGCGCGCGTACGCCCGCTCCATCGCAAGCCGGTTCATCGAGGTTCACGTCGCCACGCCGCTGGAGGAATGCGAGCGTCGGGACGTGAAAGGGCTCTACGCTCGCGCCCGGCGCGGCGAGCTCCAGCAGTTCACCGGGATCGACGACCCCTACGAGCCGCCGCTGGATCCCGAGCTCACCATCGATACCAGTTCGGTCTCAGTCCAAGAGGCTAGCCGGCGGATCCTTGAGTGGCTATCGAGGCCATAGCAATGATCTGTCACCATGGGCGCAGCGAGGGGGCCATAACCCAACCCATCCCCCTTCGCTCAGATGGGGAGGGGATGGATCACCTGGACCATCTCGAAAACCGAAGCATCCATATCCTGCGCGAGGCGTATCACGCCTTCAAGCAGCTCGGCATGCTCTGGTCGATCGGCAAGGACAGCACCGTGCTCCTCTGGCTGGCGCGGAAGGCGTTCTACGGGCACGTGCCGTTCCCGCTCATTCACATCGACACCTCCTTCAAGATCCCGGAGATGATCCGCTATCGTGACCGGCTGGTGGCCGACTGGGGTCTCAATCTGATCTACGGCGAGAACCGCGCGGCGCTGGATGAGCGGCGGACGTTCCCCGATGGGGCGACCGACCGGGTGACCTGCTGCCGGCTGCTCAAGACCGAGGCGCTCACCAATACGCTGAGCGGCGAGTGGACTCGTTACCGGTACAACCACGCGACCGGCAAATACGAGCCCGATCCCAACCGGGAGCCGTTCACCGGGATCATCGCCGGCGTGCGGGCCGACGAAGAGGGGAGCCGCTCCAAGGAGCGCTATTTCTCTCCCCGTTCGGCCGAGAACCTGTGGGACGTGGGCGACCAGCCGCCGGAGTTCTGGAACCAGTACAAGACCGAGTTCGCGCCAGGGACCCATGTGCGGATCCACCCGCTGCTCGACTGGACCGAGCTCAACATCTGGGAGTACATCGAGCGCGAGCGGATACCGACGGTGGCGCTCTACTACGACCAGGGCGACGGGACCCGCTATCGCTCGCTGGGATGCGGGCCCTGCACCCACCCGATCGCGTCCACCGCGCGGGACCCGGGTGACATCATCGTCGAGCTTGGCTCGGGGAAGCTGCGGAATGTGGCCGAGCGGTCGGGGCGGGCGCAGGATAAGGAAGACGGGGGTGGGTTGGAGACGCTGCGCAGGGAAGGATACATGTGAGGAGGAACCGCGGCAGCGATACGTACCTGACAGCACTCAAACGGATCTCTTAAGGAATAGACTCATGAAGACTGGCTTACTCACGCTTTTCCTGCTTGGTGCGGCCGTGGCGCCGATTGCGGCGCAGAACTCACCCAAACCGGTGACCCTCCTCAATGTCTCCTACGATCCCACCCGGGAGCTGTACGAGGACTACAACAAGCAGTTCGCCTCCTACTGGCATGATAAGACCGGCCAGGAGGTCACCGTCCGCCAGAGTCACGGCGGCTCGGGCAAGCAGGCGCGATCGGTGATCGATGGGCTGGAGGCCGACGTCGTTACCCTCGCCCTCGCCTACGACATCGATCAGATCGCGGACAGGAGCGGACTGATTCCAGCCGACTGGCAGCGGCGACTGCCTCACAACAGCTCGCCCTACACCTCGACCATCATCTTTCTGGTCCGAAAGGGCAATCCGAAGCAGATCAAGGACTGGCCCGACCTCGCACGGCCGGGTGTGTCGGTGGTGACGCCGAACCCCAAGACCTCGGGGGGTGCCCGCTGGAACTATCTCGCCGCGTGGGGCAACGCACTCCGCCGGCCCGGTGGGAGCGAGACCAGGGCCAGGGAATTTGTCGGCGCACTCTATCGCAATGTACCGGTGCTCGATGCCGGTGCCCGGGGGTCCACCACCACCTTCGTCGAGCGGGGCATCGGTGACGTACTGATCGGCTGGGAGAACGAGGCGCTCCTGGCGGTAAAGGAGCTGGGTCCCGACAAGTTCGAGACCGTGATCCCCTCGTCTACCATTCTGGCTGAGCCTCCCGTGGCCGTGGTGGAGACGGTGGCAAAGAAGGGTGGGACACTCGAGGTCGCCAAGGCTTACCTGGAGTACCTCTACACCCCCGAGGGGCAGGAGATCGCCGCTCGCGACTTCTATCGTCCACGGCTCGAGGCGGTCGCGACCAGGTATGCCGCCCAGTTCCCCAAGGTGAACTTGTTCACGGTGGACGAAGTGTTTGGCGGATGGAAGAAGGCGCAGGAGACCCACTTCGCTGACGGGGGCGTGTTCGACCAGATCTACCTGCCCGCTGCGCAGGCCAGCCGCTGAATGAAGCGGAAGAGCATACTGCCCGGCTTCGGGCTGACGATGGGGATCACGCTGACCTATCTCGGCGTGCTCGTCCTCGTCCCGCTCTCGACCGTATTCGTGCGAACCGCTGGTCTCACCTGGGAGCAGTTCTGGGCCACGGTGACCAACCCGCGAGTGGTCGCCTCCTACCAGCTGACGTTTGGCGCCTCCTTCACCGCGGCGCTACTCAATGCCGTATTCGGATTCCTGGTGGCCTGGGTCCTCGTGAGATATGAGTTCCCCGGCAAGTCGATTGCCGACGCGCTGGTGGATTTCCCCTTCGCGCTCCCGACCGCGGTCGCCGGCATCACCCTCACCACGCTATATGCGCCCAACGGGTGGCTCGGCTCCCAGCTCGGCCTGCTCGGTGTAAAGGTGGCCTTTACCTGGGTCGGCGTGGTGGTGGCGCTCACCTTCATCGGGCTGCCGTTCGTGGTCCGCACGGTGCAGCCGGTGCTGGAAGACTTCGAGGCCGAGGTGGAGGAGGCCGCTGCGAGTCTCGGCGCCAGCCGGTGGCAAACCTTCCGCCGGGTTCTGCTGCCTACCGTGGCACCGGCGCTGCTGACCGGGTTCGCCCTGGCTTTCGCTCGCGCCATCGGCGAGTACGGGTCGGTGGTCTTCATCTCCGGGAACATGCCGATGAAGACCGAGATCGCGCCGCTCCTCATTATGACCAAGCTGGAGCAGTACGACTACGCCGGCGCCACCGCCATCGCCCTGGTGCTGCTCCTCGCCTCCTTTGCGCTCCTGCTGCTGATCAACTTCCTCCAGTGGCTCGGCCGGCGCCGGGTTGCTGCCTAGTCAATCGATGACCTCCACCCGCGATCTTGCCCTCCAAACCACCCGCTCCGCGGGTACCCGCGCGCGCGCCGGGTACCGCGCCCGGGCAACCGGCGAATCCAAACTCGTCCGCCTGCTGCTCATCGCCGGAGCACTCGGCTTTCTCGGGCTCTTTATCTTCGTCCCACTGGTGGCGGTCTTTGCCCAGGCACTGGGGAAAGGACTGTCCAGCTACTTCCGGGGGATCACCGACCCCGACACCCTCGCGGCCATCAGACTCACCCTGCTCACTGCCGGCGTCGCGGTGCCGCTGAACCTCATCTTCGGGGTTGCCGCGGCATGGGCCATCGCGAAGTTCGATTTCCGTGGCAAGAACGTCCTCATCACCCTCATCGACCTGCCGTTCGCCGTCTCTCCGGTCATCTCCGGGATGATCTTTGTGCTCCTTTTCGGAGCCCAGGGTTGGCTGGGAAGCTGGCTCCGTGACCACGACATCAGGATCATCTTCGCCCTGCCTGGGATCATCCTGGCCACGACGTTCGTGACCTTCCCATTCGTCGCCCGGGAGCTCATTCCCCTCATGCAGGAACAGGGGACCGAGGAGGAGGAAGCCGCCCTGGTACTCGGCGCGAGCGGCTGGCAGACCTTTCGCCGGGTGACTCTGCCCAACATCAAGTGGGGACTGCTCTACGGGGTCATTCTGTGCAATGCGCGGGCGATGGGCGAATTCGGCGCGGTCTCGGTGGTGTCGGGCCACATCCGGGGAGTGACCACCACCCTCCCGTTGCAGATCGAGATCCTGTACAACGAGTACAACTTCACCGCGGCGTTTGCGACCGCCACGCTGCTGACATTTCTCGCCCTCATCACTCTGGTGATCAAGCGAGCGGTGGAGGCTCGACCCGTATGAACATCACCATCCAGAGTGTCACCAAGAGATTCGGCACCTTCTCGGCGCTCCAGAACGTGGGCCTTGAGATCCACTCAGGGGAGCTGGTGGCCCTGCTCGGGCCATCTGGCTCAGGCAAGACCACGTTGCTGCGGGTGATCGCGGGGCTGGAGACACCGGACTCGGGATCGGTCCTGTTTCGCGGCGAGGACGCCGGCACGCGACACGTACGGGACCGGGGAGTGGGCTTTGTCTTCCAGCACTATGCCCTCTTCCGTCACATGACGGTGTTCGAGAACGTCGCCTTCGGACTCCGGGTGCAGCCGAGACGCAGCCGGCCGAAGGAACCCGAGATCCGGGCCAGGGTGCTCGAGCTTTTGCGCCTGGTGCAGCTCGACTGGCTGGCCGATCGCTACCCGGCGCAGCTCTCGGGCGGTCAGCGCCAGCGGATTGCGCTGGCGCGTGCGCTCGCGGTCAAGCCGAACGTGCTGCTGCTGGACGAGCCGTTCGGTGCCCTGGATGCCAAAGTGCGCAAGGAGCTCCGCCGCTGGCTGCGCCGGCTGCACGATGACATCCATATCACCAGCGTCTTCGTTACCCACGATCAGGACGAGGCGCTCGAGGTGGCGGACCGGGTGGTGGTCATGAACGAAGGAGTGATCGAGCAGGTAGGCACCCCGGAGGAGGTCTACGACCACCCAGCCACGCCCTTCGTCTACAGCTTCCTGGGCGACGTCAATCTCTTCCATGGCCGGCTGGAGTCAGGCCGGGTCCGGATCGGGGGCCACGAGGTCGAGGCGCCCGAGTGGTCGGAGGCGCCGGATGGCGCCGCGCTGGCATACGTGCGCACCCACGAGGTAGACCTCGCTCCGGCTTCCGATGGAAGTCCCGCCATGGGAGCGATCGTTCGGCGGGTCCGCCGGCGTGGCTCGGTGGTCCGCCTGGAGTTGGATCGGGAGGAGGACGGTAAGTTCATCGAGGCCGAGCTCACCCGCGGCCGCCACGAGGAGCTCGGCGTAGTGAAAGGTGACCGGGTCTTCGTCTCACCCCGCAGGGCGAGGGTTTTCCTGGAGCCGAGCTAACCGCTAGTCGAAGTTCTTTTCCGCCTGTATACTGTTGTACTTCTCCGTTCCAGTTCCGGACCCCAGCGCAGTCATAGCCGCCCGGCGACCCACCGCCGCGGCACGTCCAGCCTACCACCGATGAGGACGTACGGTATGCCCCGACTCCTGTTCGCATCGCTTCGCGGTCTCGTCCTTGCGGCCTCCCTCGTCCTCCTCTCGCTGATCCCCCGCTCCGCCAGTGCTCAGGAGACCGGGACCGTCACCGGGACTGTAACCCGGGCGGGCGAAGGCTCGGCGCTGCCGAGCGTGTCGGTTACGGTGCAGAGCACCGGGCAGAGCACAGTGACGGGGACCGACGGCAAGTACACCCTCCGGCGGGTCCCGGCGGGGCCCCAGACGATCGTCTTTCGGTGGCTCGGCTACCGTCCCATCGAGACCCGGGCAGACGTCGAGGCCGGCGGCACGACCACGGTGGACGCGGGACTCGAGCCGGTTGCGGTGGCGCTGACCGAGCTGGTGGTCGAGGGAGCGTCACGAGGTCCCGAGCGGATCGTCGAGGCTCCGGCCGCGATTTCGGTGGTCCCTCAGGAGGTCCTGCAGAACACCTCCATCACCGGGCAGGCCCCACTGGCCCTGCAGGCGGTCCCCGGAGCGGATGTGGTCCAGAGCGGCGTGAACGACTTCAACGTCAACGCGCGGGGATTCAACTCCTCCCTGAACCGCCGGGTGCTGGTGCTGCAGGATGGACGAGACCTCGCCATCGCCTTCCTGGGCTCCCAGGAATGGAACGGGATGGTACAGCCGCTCGAGGATGTCGGCCGTCTCGAGATGGTGCGCGGTCCGGGGTCGGCGCTCTACGGCGCCAACGCCTTTAGTGGGGTCGTCAACATCACCACCCCGCTGGCTCGGGAAGTGGCCGGCACCAAGCTGACCCTGGCAGGCGGCGAGCTGGAGACCTTCAGGGGCGACTTCCGGCACGCCGGGGTCTTCGCCGACGATCGATTCGGTTACCGCATCAATGGGGGCTATAACCGGAGCGATACCTACACCCGGTCTCGTACTCTCAGAAATGGCACCTCCCTCCAGGAGGAGTACAGTCCGGCGACCGATGAGCCAGTCTCCCCGGCCATCGAAACCCGTCCCCTGGATGGCCAGAGCACCGACCCGGTCACCGGAGAACCCCTCGGCGACCGGACTCCGCTCCAGAACGCCTACGGCTCGGCCCGGCTGGACTATTACATGAACAACGGCGCGGTGCTCTCCGCCGATGGTGGCGGCGCCCAGGTCGAAAATGAAGTGTTCGTCACCGGCATCGGCCGGGTGCAGGTGCTCAAGGCGATAAAGCCGTATGCCCGGGTGGCCCTGGCACACGACCGCTACAACATCTTCGGTTTCTGGAACAGCCGCACCTCGATCGATCCCCAGTACTCCCTGGTATCCGGGCTGCCGCTGGAGGAGCGGTCGGACATCTTCCACCTGGAAGGACAGCAGAACTGGAACTTCCAGGCCGATCGCGGCCGGATCGTGTACGGGGCCTCCTATCGGAATACCCAGGTAAACACCTCGGGCACCCTGATGGACCCGAGCAACGACGACCGAAGCGACGACTACTACTCCGCCTACGGCCAGGTCGAATACAGGCTGATTCCTCAGCTTCGGATCGTGGGCGCCGGCCGGGTGGATGACGGCACCCTGTTCAAGACCCAGTTCTCTCCCAAGGGCGCCCTGGTCTTCAGCCCGACCGAAAATCACTCATTCCGCTTCTCGGTAAACCGCGCCTTCCAGACTCCGAACTATTCCGAGTTCTTCCTCCGGGTCCCGGTGGCGTCACCCACCGCCGGACCCTTCACGGTCGAAAGCGGAATTCAGACTTACTACTCCCAGGTGCAGGCGAGTCTCCCGCCAGCCGCGCTCGCGGGGCTCACACTCCACAGCACGCTCCCCTGGGACTTCTCGCCCCAGACCCAGGCGCTCGCACTCGGTAATTCCGAGCTCGAGGTCGAGACGGTGCTGGGTTGGGAGCTGGGCTACAAGGGAAGCCTGTCCGACAAGCTCTACGTCACCGCCGACTTTTACATCAATGACCTCAAGGAATTCGTCACCGACCTGCTGCCGGGCGTCAATCCGGCGTATCCCAGCTTCTCCCTCACCGACGGAGGGCTGAACGTTCCTGCCGACCTGGCGGCGCTAGCGACGCGGATCAATCAGCTGGAGGCGGGTGGCCAGATCAGTGCGGCTCAGGCCGCTGCCCTACGGGCACCGATTCCGGTGCTGCAAGGTGGGTATGCCGCGGTAGCGGCGGGAACCACCATCCAGGGGGCCAACGCGCTCGCGACGCTGCCCGACGGCA
This sequence comes from uncultured Gemmatimonadaceae bacterium, assembly GCA_964487785.1. Lineage (GTDB taxonomy): Bacteria > Gemmatimonadota > Gemmatimonadetes > Gemmatimonadales > GWC2-71-9 > CAVVWJ01. The sequence goes on from CAZASU010000032.1 coordinate 17,526, forward strand.
GCCGTGCGATCGTCCTCTCCTACACCAATTTCGGAAAAGTGACGGAGCGGGGTGTAGAGCTCGGCGTGGGATATCAGTTCACGCCCGAGCTTCGGGGCGACGTGTCCTTCACCGGCTTCGACTTCGAGGTGAAGTCTCAGCGGCCCGGTGACCAGCTGCAGCCCAACACGCCGAGCAAGAAGGCCAACCTCGCGGTGTCGTATGCCGGCGCGCAGGGCTTCGACGCCAACCTTTCCCTCCGGCTGGTGGACGGCTATCAGTGGGCGGCGGGCATCTTCCAGGGCTACGTCCCGGCGAACGAGTTCCTGAACCTGAGCGCCGGATTCCGGGTCAACAACAATCTCAGGATCCATGGCACCGCAACCAATCTCCTGGATCAGAAGCGGTTCCAGCTCTATGGCGGATCGGTAATCGGGCGCCGGGTGCTGGGCGGGTTGACGGCTAACTTCTAATTTGGGATGCGGAGACGGCTGGTCTAGGGCGACAAGCGTTCCAGCTGCCAGCCGCCGCCTTTTTTCCGCAGGTACCGTAATCGGTCGTGGAGCCGGCTCTCGCGCCCCTGCCAGAACTCGACTGTCTCGGGAGTGACCCGAAACCCGCCCCAGTGAGGAGGCAGGGGTACATCGCCGGGAAACCGGCCGTCCATCTTCTGTGCCCGGTCGTCCAGGACTGTGCGGCCAGGGATCACCTGACTCTGATGGGAGACCCACGTGCTCAGCTGGCTGGTGCGTGGGCGGGTCTGGAAGTAGGACTCCGACTCCTCTCGGGAAACGACGCTCACCGGCCCGGTAACGCGGACCTGCCGCTCCAGCTCCGCCCAGAAGAAAACCAGCGACGCCTGCGGATTCTGCTCCAGCTCGGTTCCCTTCTGGCTGCGATAATCGGTAAAGAACACGAAGCCGCCTTCATCGTACCCCTTGAGCAGGACGATCCGCGCCGAGGGTGCACCGTCCCGGGTTGCCGTGGCCAGGGTCATGGCGTTTGGTTCCAGCACCTCCGCTTCGCGAGCCTGGGTAAACCAGCGGTGGAACTCCGCCACTGGATCGGCGCTGACATGGGCCTCGTCCAGGCGGGCTCGGGCGTACTCGCGACGCAGATCGGCAATTGACATGGCTGAATGTATATGAATCCGCTTCTCGAGCTTACCCGGAGACCGGTGATCGCACACCGCGGAGCCTCCGGGTCAGCGCCCGAGAACACTGTGGAGGCCTTCGATCTGGCCGTTCGGCAGGGCGCGGATGCGTTCGAGCTCGACGTCCGCCTCACGGCCGATGAGGTGCCCGTCGTGGTCCACGATCCGAGACTGGAGCGGACTACGGGCCGCCGGGGCAGTGTCGCCGGGCAGACCCTGGCTCAATTGAGGGAGGCGGATGCCGGGGCCCGCTTTTCTCCCGACAAGGGACGCAGCTTCCCCTTCCGGGGAGCCGGCGTCGTCATTCCAACCCTGGCGGAGGTGTTGGAGGCTTTCCCCGATATGCCGGTGTTGGTGGACATAAAAGAGTCCCGGGCCCAAACCGCGGTCCGGCAGCTGCTCTTGGAGGAAGCCGCGGTGGACCGCTGCGTGCTTGCCTCGGACGACACGACTGCGCTGACGGTATTTGGCACGACGCGGTTCTCGCGGGCGGCCTCGCCGCGGGAGATCTCGCAGCTATACTGGGGAAGCCTTCTACGGACGACCAGCCTGGTCGCTCCGGTCCGCGCGATCGTGTCTCCGTACCGGGTGCTATCAGTGCCGGCCCGGTATCGAGGCCTCAGGGTGCCCACCCGGAGCTTCGTTGCAGCCGCCCGAGGAAGGGGATGCCCGGTGCACGTCTGGACCGTGAACGACCCGTCGCTCGCTCAGCGGCTGTGGCGGGCGGGTGTCGCCGGAATCGTCACCAATTTTCCCGACAGGATCCGAGGGGCGCTATAGCCTTCAGCCCTTCTCCACCGGCAGCCGCACGGCGTTGCCCCACTCGGTCCACGACCCGTCATAGTTCCGAACATTGTCGAAGCCGAGGAGGTAGGTCAGCGCGAACCAGGTGTGAGAGGAGCGCTCCCCAATCCGGCAGTAGGCGATCGTCTCCGCGTTCGGCCGAAGATTGTTGTCCTGCTCGTAGAGCTGCTTGAGCTCGCTTGCCGGGCGGAAGGTGTGGGTCTCGGGATCGATCGCCTTGGCCCAGGGGATGCTCTTGGCCCCGGGGATGTGACCACCCCGGAGGCAGCCCTCCTGCGGGTACTCGGCCATGTGGGTCTTCTCGCCCCGGAACTCCTCGGGACTCCGGACGTCCACCAGCTGGCCCTTCTTCTTGAGGTGCTTCAACACGTCGTCCCGGAAGGCGCGGATCCGGGCGTCGTCCCGCTCCCCCACCGTAACGTTTCCTTCCTTGTACCGCGGCAGATCGGTGGTGAGCGACCGCCCTTCATCCACCCAGCGGAGCCGCCCGCCGTCCATCACCTTCACGTTCTTCACGCTGAAGAGCTGCAGCACCCAGAGGGCGTAGGTGGCCCACCAGTTGTTCTTGTCCCCGTAGAAGACGATCGTGGTGTCCGGGTTGATCCCCTTGGAGCGCAGCAGCCGCTGCAGCCGGTCACGGTCGATGTAATCGCGGACCACCTGGTCGTTCAGGTCGTTGGTCCAGTCGACCTTCACGGCCCCCGGAATGTGGCCGGTGTCGTACAGCAGCAGATCCTCATTGGATTCGACCAGCCTGACCTTTGGGTCGTCCAGATGCTGCGCGACCCAGTCGGTGGAGACCAGCACCTCGGGATGGGCGTACCCACGCTGCTCGATCGGCGTGACCGCCGGAGTTGATTGCGCTTGAGACATACCCCTTCTCCAGTTTTGCGGAGGAATCGTGCGGCCTTGCAGGCGGGGCCAGGCGTGCGGTACGAGGCGAAGCGCGGCCCGCCCGGGCCGTCTTCGTAGGAATTACGAGTGAAATTGTCGGAATGTCAATCAGGCCAGAGTCAGTGTGGCAGCTCGGCAGTGGCCCGCCGCCGGGCGACTCGGCGGCGGAGCTCGCGTTTGAGCTCGTAGGTAGCTCGGCGCCGCGTGGGCGCGCTGCTGGGCGGCTGGATGCGCTCCTCGACCCGGCCGTGTGCAAGCCGCCGGAGCGCTTCCGCCATCAGCCGCAGCCCGTTGGGGATCAGAACCTCGGCCTGGTAGCGGCATAGATATGAGACCGGATCTCCCTCCGGGACCAGATCGATGGGGAAAGACTCTTGGGCAATGATCGGCCCGGCATCGAGCCCCTCGCTGACCCGGTGAATCGTCACTCCAACTGCGGGTACTCCCTCGAGCATTTCGTAGAATGCCGGCGACGATCCCCGAAACTCCGGGGCGCGGCCAAGATGCAGATTCAGGCAGCCAAATCGGGGTATGGTGAAGACCTCCGGCTTTAAACGATAGGCAGCGAATACCACACCCAGGTCCGGAGCGAGGCTTCGGAGCAGGGCCAACGATTCTGGGGCGTGCAGGTCGTCACAATGCACGTGCCTGGCACCAGGGCAGCGAAGAGTCACGGTCTGGGCCAGAGCTTCCTCGCCGAGGCGGAACCGACTCGTGATGCGCCCAACAGCCGCCCGGAAGACTCCGGCGGGACCGTCATGGTGATGAATACCTCGCAGCTTTTCCCAGAAGCCTCTCCTACCGGGCATGATTCTGGTGGTCACCACTGTCATCGACCGTACTTCGCTCAGCTCGGCGAGGACGGCCGCCAACTCGACGCCCATGCCCGAGGACGTCAGGACAATGACATCCAGGCGACGAGCTGCACCCTCGGGTGCGGGACCGTCGCTCAATTGGATCCTCCGGATGCGTCTGCCGGAGTGAACCGCGCGTGGACGCGGGCGAGGATTTTGATGAACCGCAGCTCCCCGACCACTCGGGTGTCACTCCCGCTCTTGGCCAGGGTACGCAACGACGCCGCATTGGAAGGGGCAATCATCCTCCACCCTTCGCGAAAACCGCACTCCTGAGCTGTCCGTATCCGGGCGCTCGCCAGCGCAGAGCCTACGCCGTTGCTGCGCTCGCCGGGCACCACGTAGAGGTCCCAGAGATACGCCGCGTACGAGGGCAGCGGCAACGGGCATGCGGTGACATCTGGCCCAACCCGCTCGGCCACCCAGCCGTATCCGATCGGCTGGGCGCCTCGCCATGCCACCACACCGTGCCGGCCGGCCGCCGCAAGCGCCCGGAAGTGTGCCAGATCACGCTGCGTCACCAGAGTGGACATCGCGGGCCAATCTGACTCGCTCAGGGGCGCAATGCGTACTCCTGCCGGTGGTGCCAAGTCGGGGGAGGAATCGAACGATTGGGCGAAAATCAGCAGGTGGCCGGTGCGAAAGATTCTATAGATCGTCCGCGGAGCGAGTGTACCCCAGACTCCCCGCCAGCCATCGTGACGATATGCCAGCGCGGCATCCCGCGGAAAGGTCCGGCAGTCCTGGACGTACTTGGCTAGTAGAGGACGGATGTTCATGCTGTGGAGACCTTTCGGAAGGCTCTTGGGATCATCGACCAGGCTCCAGGAGGGCGGAGAGGTGGCGGTCCCACAGCGGACCGAGCGCGCGGCGCTCTTTCCACTCCGTGTGCCGGGCCACGAGCTGCCCGATGGCGCGGATGACCCCATGCCGGCTGGGCG
>CAZASU010000033.1:0-1520 GCA_964487785.1 uncultured Gemmatimonadaceae bacterium
CGCACGGCCAGGAATTCCAGCACCCGGTCCTTGACGTCACCCAGCGCGTAGTGATCCTCATCGAGAATCGTCTGCGCCTGGGGGAGCTCCAGGTGCTCCCTGCTCCGCTCGTTCCAGGGTAGCTCGGCGACGTTCTCCAGGAAGGTGCGGATCACCTGGGATTCCATCGACTCACGCCCAATGCGGGTCAGACGGCCGAATTCACGGTCGACTTCCTTCCGCGCCTCGGGCGGCAGGTCGAGAGCGGCCAGCGTGTCCTTCAGCTCCTGGAGGTCGTCGCGCTCATCCCCTTCGCCCAGCTCACGCTGGATTGTCTTCATCTGCTCGCGCAGGAACATCTCGCGCTGCCGCTCACCCAGCTCTTCCTGGACCTGCGACTTGATGTCCTCCTGCGCGTCGACAACGCCAATCTGGCGCTGCACGTGCACCAGTACTCGCCGGAGCCGCTCCTCGACGCCCAGGGTCTCGAGCAGCACCTGCCGCTGAGCCGGAGCGATGTCGATGTAGCCGGCCACGAGGTCGGCGAACTTACCCGCCTCGTTCACCCCGGCGAGCACCTGCTGGACAACCTCGTCCGGAAGGCCGGATTTCTGGCCCAGTTCGGCCGCCCGGGCCCGAGCCTCCCGGTGCAGCCCCACAAAGGCCGGGTCCTCAAGATTGAGGGGAAGCATCTCCTCGGCCTCGCGGACGACGGCCTGGAGATACCCCTCTTTGTCGGTGTAGTGGATGGCGATGCCGCGCCGCTCACCGTGGAGCAGCAGCTGCATGCCGGAAAGCCCCCGCTGAAGCTGTCCAATGCGGGCGATGGTCCCGATGGTGTACAGCACGTCGGAGCTCACGCTCTCCACGTTCTGCCGCTGCGAGACCGCGAAGACCAGGCGGTCAGGGGTTGCCAGTGCCGCCTCGATAGCCCGCAGCGTTGCAGGCCGGCCGGCACCGATCGGAGCGGTGACACCAGGGAACAGGACAACCTCCCTCAAAGGAAGGACGGGCAAGGTCAGTCGTTCAGCCATTCAGGGTGCTCCTTACAAAGCCCCACCACGGGGCAAAATGACAGTCCCACAGAGTATCGTGGGCCTATTTGCACCGACCATGCCACGGCCGGCTGCGCATCCTTGCCGCACATATCAGGTTGGTTAGTCTAACCAAACCAGTTGACGGGCCTGACGGTTCCCGCTGCGGCCGCCCCGAGGGCTCCAGCCCATTCTTGTCGGGGGACCGGCAACCATGCACTGCCAATTTGGCCAGGATTGAGTCTGGAGTCAGGAGTCAGGAGTCAGGAAGTCACTGCTGCTAGTTCCCGACTCCCGACTCCCGACCCCCGACCCCGACTGCCTACGTCTTGCTGCCTCTAGCTTCGCCAGTACAGATTGTTGCCATGCTGGACACATTGAATCCAATGGACCCGAGGCAAGGGAGCGGATGACGGATTCAAGCCTCAAGCCGCTCCCCGCCCGTCTCGCCGAGGCCCTGGGAGACGCGTATACGATCGAAGGCGAGATCGGGCGGGGCGGCATGGG
>CAZASU010000033.1:1620-3016 GCA_964487785.1 uncultured Gemmatimonadaceae bacterium
TGTCCGTCATCCACCGCGACATCAAACCGGACAACATCCTTCTGGAAGGCACCCGGGGCCGGGTGATGGTAACCGACTTCGGGATCGCCAAGGCGCTATCCGCCACATCGGGAGCCACACTCACCGGCATCGGCGTCGCGATCGGGACCCCGGCCTTCATGAGCCCGGAGCAGGCGGCGGGCGAGCGTGACATCGACGGCCGGTCGGACCTGTACAGCCTCGGAGTCGTGACCTACCAGATGCTCACCGGCGCTCTCCCCTTCAACGCTCCGTCGGTTGCCGGGATTCTCATGAAGCAGATCACCGAGCCCGCTCCCGACCTGCGCCTCAAGCGGCCCGACACACCGGACGATCTGGCGGAGGCGGTGGGCCGCTGCCTGGAAAAGGATCCGCAGAGCCGGTGGGCCACCGCCGACGCGCTGCGCCGGGCGCTCGAGAGCCGTACCACGATTGGGCCGCGGGGCAGCGGGGCAGGCGGGCAGCGGGGCGGCGGGGCGGCGGGCCAGCAAAGTCGAAGAGAGTTCCGAACCTCACGCAATGTTGGTGGAAACGACGAGCTCCCTCGTGCACCGGTTCCCGCCCCGCTGCCCCGCAGCCCCGCTGCCCTGCCGGCCCGCCTGCCCAGCCGCCCCGCTTCCCCGCTGCCCCGCCGAGACCGGCACGGCCGCCGGGACCGATCCAAGGAGATCGTGCCGGATACTGGGGAGCCGAAGATCATTCAAAGGGTCCGGGGGCAGTTCGCCAGTTGGGCGGCAGTCTCCGCGGGATGTGCGGGCATCAACATCGCTACCGGTATCGAGCAGCCCTGGTTCCTCTTCCCCATGTTCGGCATGGGGATCGGATTGCTCAGGAGCTATGCCACGCTCTGGCAGAGCGGCTACAGCTGGCGGGATGTACTGAGCCGACCTCCAGCGCCCGACGCGCTGGAGACGACCATGGTGAAGGGCCCGAAGGGGGCCCGGGCAATCCAGGCCCCGAGCGCCGAGGAGTACGGCGCCCACCTCCCGGCCGTATTGCAGGTCCACGGTGATCGGCTGGCCATTCTCAAGCTGATAGCCAGGCTGCCGGCGTCGGAGCGCAATATGCTTCCCGATGTCCAGCAGACCGCCGACGGCCTTTACGCCCGCGCCACCGACGTTGCCCGAACCCTCCACGCCATGGACGCCAACCTGGATTCGGAAGGCCTGGCGCAGATAGACGACCGCATCGCGGGGCTGTCCCGGGAGCCGGACGATCCGGAGCGGGCCCGGCGCCTGAACCTGCTGCAGCGCCAGCGGCAGGCCGTCACGGATCTGCGTGGCCGGCGGAGCCAGGTGGCGACCCATCTGGAGTCGTGCGTGCTGGCCATGCAGAACGTCCGCTTCGATCTGCTCCGGCTGCGCTCGGCCGGCGTGGC
>CAZASU010000033.1:3116-21966 GCA_964487785.1 uncultured Gemmatimonadaceae bacterium
TGGCCATGCAGAACGTCCGCTTCGATCTGCTCCGGCTGCGCTCGGCCGGCGTGGCCGCCGTCCTGGGTGACCTCACTCAAGCCACCCAGCAGGCCAAGGCACTATCCAGGGACGTAGACAACGCGATTGCCGCCGCTGGAGAGATCCGTGATGCCATGAGGTGACCCATCGGGGATGAAGCGGCATGATCGCCGCGAGCCGATGAGGCGTTGGGGGGTTTAGAAGGCGGCCAGCTCCAGCATGGCTCGCTTGAGGCTCTCGACCTGCGGCAGGATGACATCCTCCAGCTCGGGAGCGTAGGCCACGAAGGTGTCGGTGGCGGCCACGCGTTTGACCGGCGCATCGAGGTGGGCAAAGGTCTCGTCCGCGATGCGCGCCGCGATTTCGGCCCCATAGCCCCAGGAGAGCGAGTCCTCATAAGCCACGATCACCCGGTTGGTCTTGCGCACCGAGCCGTAGATGGTCTCCCAATCGACCGGCGATAGCGATCTGAGATCGATGACCTCCACGCTCACGCCATGCTGGTCCTCCATGGCCTTTGCGGCCAGCAGCGTCCGCTGCACCACCGCGCCGTAGGTCACGACCGTCAGGTCGCTCCCCTGCCGCACCACCTTGGCCTTCCCCAGCGGGATCATGAAGTTCGGCCCGGGGTTGGGCGCCTTGTTGTAGGTCTGGCGGTAGAGATGCTTGTGCTCCAGAAAGAGCACCGGGTCCTCACACCGGATGGCGGTGCGGAGTAACCCGTTCGCATCGAGGGCGGTGGAGGGGCAGACCACGCGGAGTCCGGGAACGCCGGTGAAGATGGCCGCGCCACACTGGGAGTGGTAAACCGACCCACCCTTCAGATACCCGCCGTAGGTCACCCGGACCACCACGGGGGCCGCGAAGGCGTTGTTCGAGCGCCAGCGCATCAGCGCGAGCTCGTTCCGGAGCTGCATGTAGGCGGGCCAGATGTAGTCGAAGAACTGAATCTCGACCACAGGCTTGAGGCCTCGAGTCGCCAGCCCGATGGCGCGGCCGATGATATTGGCCTCGGCCAGCGGCGAGTTGTACACCCGGTCGCTGCCAAAGGCGCGCTGCAGGCCCCAGGTGACCTTGAAGACCCCGCCCTTTCCTTTGACTTCGCCGAGATTCTTCTCCCGGCTGCAGTCGGCGACGTCCTGCCCGAACACGACGATCCGGGGGTCCCGCGCCATCTCGTCCCGGAGACAGATGTTCAGCAGATCCACCATGGTGGTGGGATCGCCGGCAAATCGGGGGTCGTCCTCGGTGTCGAACTGCTCGGAGGTCGGATCTACGTCAGGGGAGTAGACATAGTGGTAGATCGTGTCCGTTCCCGGCTGGGGCGAAGCCAGGGCCACCTCGGCTGCGACCTGCACCTCTTCCTCCACCTCCCGTCCGATCAGGTCGAGCTCGGCCTGGGTGGCGATGCCCTGCTCCAGGAGATGCTTGGGAAAGCGGATCAGTGGATCGCGCCCGGCATCCAGCTGGCGTTCGCCCGAGGGGCGGTAATGGACCTCGTCGTCCGACAGGGAATGGCTGTAGGGCCGGATGACGTGCGCGTGCACCAAAGCCGGCCCCTTCCTGGCGCGGGCGTACTCCGCCGCCTTGGACAGGACGTCGAAGGACGCGAGCACGTCGCAGCCATCCACCTCCTGAATGAAAAGACCTGGAAAACCGGTCAGCAGCTTGGATATCGAGCCACCGGGGGTGTTGACCTCAACCGGAACCGAGATGGCGTAGCCGTTGTCCTCCACCAGGAAGACCACGGGCAGCTTCAAGTTGGTAGCGGTGTTCAGCGCCTCCCAGAACTCCCCCTCGCTGGTGGTACCTTCACCCGTAGTGCAGAGCACCACCTCATCGGTCTGGACCAGCTGATCCCTGTCAGGGATGCCTTCGATCCGGGAGTACCGCAGCCAGGCCTCGGCGCATCCGACAGCCTGGAGGAACTGGGTTCCGGTGGGGCTCGAGGCGCTGACGATGTTGAGCTCCTTGTGCCCCCAGTGGGATGGCATCTGCCGCCCACCGGAGTTGGGATCGTCGGCTGCGCCGACGGCGGAGAGGAGCTGCTCGGTGGGGGTCATGCCCAGGCCCAGGCACAACGCCCGGTCGCGATAATAGGTGTAGAACCAGTCGTAGGCGGAGCGGAAGACCTTGGCAGCGGCCGCGAGGACGGCCTCGTGGCCCGCCCCCGATATTTGAAAGAAGATCTTGTTCTGACGCTTGAGCTGGATCTCCTTGTCGTCAATCCTGCGTGCCAGCAGCATGACACGGTACAGATCCAGCAGATCCGCCTTCTCCAGCTTGGCGGAGCTCTTGGGGCGGCCCGAAGTGCGTGTGGCCATGGAACTCGGGGTCAGGGTCAACGGTCACCACAGCGGGACGACCCAAAGATACTCCTCTTCATTCCCGCCAGTCCACCATCTTGACCTCTGCCAGAACGCTATCGAGGTCGTTGAATCTGAGCGCCTTCGGTTTCGAAGGCATGAGAGGCGGAATGCCTTAAGGCTTCGAAAATACGACCTTACCGCCAACCACTGTAGTCCGGACGGCGACTCGCTCGATGGCCTCAGGCGGGATGGCCGTTAGATCTTGATCGAGCAGAACCAGGTCCGCCTCGTAGCCCGGAGCCAGCTTTCCCCGGCTGCCTTCGGCGTAGACGCCCCAGGCGTTGCTCGTGGTGTAGGCCCGCAGGGCCTCCTCGACCGTGATCTTCTCCTCCGGCACCCACCCGTCGGGATGCTTGTCATCGAGCGTCCGCCGGGTCACCGCGGCGTAGATCCCGAGAAGTGGATCGAGGGGAGCAACCGTCCAATCGGAGCCGAAACCCAGCCGGGCGCCGTTATCCAGCAGAGACCGGAACGCGTACGTGGTCTTGATCCGCTCGGGACCGATCCGTTTCTCGGCCCAGCGGCCGTCGTCGATGGCGTGATACGGTTGCATCGAGGCCATCACGCCGCTTCGCGCCAGCCGGAGTATGTCTCCGCGGCGCAGGTGCTGGGCGTGCTCGACCCGGAAGCGGCGATCGCGCGGGCCGTGCGCTTGTCCGATGCTGTCGTAGATGTCGAGCAGTAACCCGTTGGCCCGCTCGCCGATGGCGTGCACTACGACCTGAAGGCCGGCCGAGTCGGCTCCCCCGATCCAGGCTCGCAACGAGTCTTCGGGAGTGACCAGCAGCCCCATAGTCTCCGGGGCATCGTTGTATGGCTGGTAGAAGAGCGCGGTGGTGGAGCCGAGCGACCCGTCTACGTAACCTTTCACGCCCGCAACGCGAAGCCGGTCGTCGCCCACCCCGTGAACCCGCACCGTGTCCGCCATCCGGCGCCACTCGCCCAGGGGTACGTAGACCGATGCTCGGGTCGTGAGGGTTCCGGCAGCGTGCGCGCGCCGGAGTGCTGCGACCTCATACCAGGGAACGGAGACGTCGGCTAGTGCCGTCACGCCCTTGCTGGCCGCCCATGCCATGGCACGCTTGAGTGCCGCGTCGCTCTGGGAGGGCGAGGGGGTTGGTATAACCGCCCAAACCGGGTTCTGGGCCTCGTCCTTCAGGACGCCGGTTGGCTCGCCGCCGGGTCCGCGAACGATCATGCCGCCGGGGATGTCTCTGGACGCCCGGCTGAGGCGTGCCAGACGGAGCGCTGCACCGTTGGCCAGCGCCATGTGGCCGTCGAGCCGGTTGACGAACACGGGGTTGTTTGGGGTGACCGAGTCGATCCAGCTCCGGTGCGGGAGCGGGGTGCCGGGCCAGCGCTCGTGGTCCCAATCGCCCCCGAGAATCCACTCGCCCGGTGGGACCTTGGCGGCATGAGCCTTGAGCCGGGCAATGAACTCGGCTGGAGACGAGGCGTTCCGGAGATCAACGCTCGCCAGCTGAAACCCGCCCGTCAGAAAATGCGCGTGGCCATCCATGAAGCCAGGCACCACCATCGCCTTGCCATTACGGATTACCCGGGTGCTGGATCCGATCAGCCGCGCCAGGGCCGCACTGTCGCCCACCGCCATGATCGTATCCCCCGCCACGGCAACCGCCTGAGCCCAGGGCCTGGCCGAATCGCCGGTCCACACCCTTCCATAGACCATTAGATCGGCAGGTCCCGACGCTGACGCGGAAGAGGGCGAGATACGGCAGGCCGTGCCGGCCGACAACAGCGCCAGCATCAGGCAGGCGGATCTGGTCTCACCCATCGGCGAACCCTTTCAGCGAAGCTTGGTGAGCCGGCGGAGCGCTTCCAGTTTCTCCAGGGCGCTGCCGCCCGAAGCGGCAGGCGCCACCGAGAAGAGATCGCGGATGTCGAGGAGGATCTCCAGCATCAACTGGTCCCGCATGAAGCCGCTCTCGAGATCGATCATGCGACCTTCATCAGCCGATTTCTTCGCGCGATCATACGACTCGCGATAGAGCGTCTCGAGATTGGAGAGAATGCGTTCGCGGGAGCGCATACCGGTCCGTTGTGAGGAGGGGTTGAAGAACTGACGCTTCTGCAATACTCAATAATAAGTCATGTCAAAACCAGCGCACCCCGGTGCAGACTCCTGCCGCCCCGGCGCTGCAAAGCTTGAGCGGGCAGCACCTCGGTATTCCTTGCATTCCGCGCCAGGGAATATCCCCATCGAGGCCCGGCCAACAGGCGAAGTAGCGCTCCTGCGCCGGCTCCCGTCAACGGCCCTTTTCCTGCTCTATGAGTACGCACCATTCCTCAAAACCAAGTCTTGCACCTGCGCACCGGCGACATGTTGCACGCCTCGCTTCGAAGTCCTGATCTTCACGCGGGGGCTGCGCAGCCACAGGGAGGCAGAGCATGACCCACTATCCAAGGGTCCTCATCCATATCGTCGACTATCGGCCGGTCACCGAGCGCCACGGGTTCTCCATGATCGAGGTTCTTTCGGTAATCGTCATCATAGGGCTCCTGACTGCCGTAGCCTTGCCTAAGGTCGGCATTGCTTCGTACCAGGCCAACGCCGGGGCGCAGGTTGTATCGAGCGCGCTCTCCTATGCTCAGCGGCAGGCGATCAGCCGGCAGGCAGATACCCGGGTGGCGTTCGATCTGCCCAACAACCGCCTGCGGCTCCACGAAGACCGGAACAACGACAACGTCATCGACGCCGGTGAACGGGTGACGTTCACCAACCTGCCCGAAGGGATCACTTTCGGCCGGGGCACGGCCGCGGCCCGCGCGATCGGTGGCGAGGTAGTCACCTTCACCCGGGCGCAGGGAATTCTTCCGGTCCTGGTCTTCCGCCGCGATGGCACGGCCAGTGAGGATGGGGGGGTCTACCTCTCCACCATCGCCGGTCTCAGCATTGACCGCACGTCCGACGTCCGTGCCGTAGAGATCTCCCGGGCCACCGGTCGCGCCACCTGGTTCTCCTTCGGCACCGGAACCTGGAAGGAACGCCAGTGATGCGGCGTAGCGGCTTTACCCTGGTGGAGATGCTCCTGTCGATCGTGATCCTGGCGATCATCCTGGCAAGCGTCGCCCGCTACACCGGCCAGTACCTCCATACCGTCAGCACATCCACCACCAGGACTGCCGCGGCTGAGGTGGCCCGGGAACGGATCGGATTGGTGGACATGGACCCGAGCTATGCGACACTGGCCGCTGCCTGGTCCGGCACTCAGACAGGCTTTCCTGGTTACCCGGGCATGACCCGTGTCACGACGGTTTCACGGGTGACGGGGAACGCCCCCCAGCGCGACTATACCATTGTCACCGTCCGGGTGACGGAGCCCACCATGGGAGCGCCGATCGATGTCACGACGGTGGTGGCCAGCCCATGACGCGCCGCACGGGCAAGACCTCCGGTTTCACCCTGATCGAGCTCATGCTGACGATGGTGATACTCTCGATGGTCATGGGTGCCACCGTCGCGGTTTTCCGCTCCCAGACCCGCAGCTTCCGGCTGGGCGGGGAGCGGATGGACCTCTTCCAGAATATGCGATATGCCCTGACCACCGTCGATCGGGTGCTCCGCACCGCCGGATCCGGTGTTGCCAATCAGCAGCCCATGTTCATTTACGGCGCGAACAACGTCGTCGCGTTCAACTCAAACTACACCACTGACCTGCAGGACTTTTGCGCGGTGAACGTGAACCCGGATGCCCCGCCGGGCTCGTTCGAGATCCTGCCGGTCGCCTCGGCCTACCAGCTGCCGAACACCGGGTTCACGTACCCCGCGATGACATATGCTCCCACCTCGGCCTGCCTTGCCGAGACCGTCAGCTTCTACTTCCGGCCGGACTCGAGCACCACCGACATCGGCGATGACTTCGTCCTGATGCAGCGGGTGAATGCCATGCCGGCCCAGCGGGTGGCGCGCAACCTCATGGCGTACCCGGGGCGTCCATTCTTCCAGTATTTCGTGCATCCCCGGACCATGCTGGTGCCTCCGGCTGCTCGGGATTCGCTGGTGATCGCCGGGACGGCCGGCAGCGGCATCGCGCTGCCGATCATCCACAGTGTGGCGGTCCACGGCAGCCCGGCCGACAGCGCGGGCGATCCTTCCAACTCGTTTCTGGCGGACAGCGTCAAGGCCGTGCGCATCAATCTCAGGGTCAGTAACGGCCTCACCGGCGCTGACCAGCGGGTTCGCGACATCTCGACCAGCGTGAGTCTGCCCAACAACGGCCTGGTCCAGCTGAAGACCTGCGGCACTCCGCCGGTGTTGCTTGGCGCGTTGATTGCCGCCCCGAATGTGGCCGGAGATCCGCCCGCCGTGACTCTTCAATGGCCGGCGTCGTTTGACGAGGCAGCGGGGGAAACGGATGTCAACCAGTACAACATCTACCGGCGGCTCCTGGCCGACCCGGCATTCGGGAGCGCCGTGCTGACGGTTCCGGCCGGTCAGCCACCGCCCTATGTGCTGGTGGACAACGGCGTGACAACTGGCACGGATTACGTCTATGCGGTAGCCGCCCAGGACTGCACCCCATCGGAATCAGTGCGGCTGAACAGCGTCACCGTTCGTCCGAACTAGCGCTTCACTCCCGATTGTCTCGGAGGGCACGATGAGAACCCAAGCGATCCGCAACGAACGGGGCCTGGCACTGTTTCTGGTGCTCCTGCTCATGGTGGTCGTGGCTTCTCTGGCCACCGGGGCGATCATGCTCTCGGGCAACGCCAGTCTTATCGGCCGCTACCACGCCAAGGAGGCCGAGATGCGCGCCTCCGCGGACGCCGGCCTCGAATGGGCCAGGGACACCGTCAACGGGACGCCGGCGCTGGTGCCCGCCCTCGGGTTCACTACCCTGCAGGATGCGCAACCGGTACGCGACGCCCTCGGCGCTACCATTCCGGGCTATTCCCGCTCGATCTTCGTCGGCCGGAGCGGCGGCACCACGGGACAGTTTGGCGTGTACGCCAGCGTCTTCTCGAGAATTGACGATAACGCCGGCCGGGCGGTCGTGGTCCGCCGGGCGGAGCTCTCCCAGCAGTCGTTCGCCCAGTTCGCCCGGTTCGACGACGTCACCCTCTCGACCGTGACGTTCGCACGAGGCATTCAGGTGTTCGGGCCGATCCACACCAATGGGGTGCTTTACGTGGGCAGCACCGCACCCCGGGCCATCTTCCACGGTCCGGCGACCACGGCCAGCACCATCAACGCGGTGGCCAACGGTGACTGGAGAGCCGGCTGGAAGGAGCGCGTCGCCCGGATCAACATGCCCACCCCCGCCGACCTGACCACCCTGAGCGGGTATGCGGCCGCGGGAAACCTGACGGTTTTGGGTGGAGCCGTGGGCACCACGGTCTATAACCCCCAGACCAGGATCGAGTTCGTGGCGGTGGACGTCAACAACGATGGTGACTACACCGACGAGGAGGAGGGGTTCATCCGGGTGTACCGCGGCGTCGACAATAACGCGAGTACCCTGAACTACGTGAGCGCGCGGCTGTGGAACGCAGCCTCGGCCAACGATCCCAACATTAACTCGCCAAACTGTGGGGATGCGCTGGGTGGGACGTTCGTGCCCGCGGTGTCGCATACCACCACGGTCAACCCGGCGGTGCATCGCCATAGCACTGCCAGCCTCCTGGCGAATCAGCGCAGATCGCTCAACGAGCCTTTACGACGCTGCTACCTGGGTGGCGATCCGCGCCTTACCAATGGCTTTGTGGTGACGACGCCGGCGCCGTTCGCCTATGGCGCCTGGGTCAAGTGGCCTGGGCATGGAGCCGGGGCCGCGCCCGCGGTGCTTCAGAACAAGAACGTTCATCCGCAGAACGGCGGCGGCACCACCGGGGGGGCGGGCGGAATGTCCGACTACCTCTGGCCCATCAACCGGCCCTTCAATCTGAACTACAAGGGCGTGATCTACGTGGACGGGAGCGCCGCCGTCAGTGGTGTCGTGCGGAGCCAGGTTACGGTGGCGACCACCGGAAACATCCTGCTGGCCGACGACCTGACCTACGTCACCACGCCGGGAAGCATCCCGGACTGCGACCGGAACGGCGGCGGCTTTGCCGACATCCTCGGCCTGCTTACGCCCCAGTTCTTCGTCATCGAAGACAACAACGTGAACTCGCCGTTCCGCGCCGGCACCAGCGGAGGCGCGTTTGACGGGTTCGTGAATCAATATGACGAGAGCGCCGACGAGACGGTCCACGCGGCGGTCCTCACTCTCAACTCGGTCCTTGCGGAGGACATCGCCAGCGGCCCCACCAACCGAGAGACCTGCGCTGGAGCCACGGTCGGCCGTGGCTGCTTCAACATGGCAGGCGCGGCCATCCAGGGCGTCAATGCCGCCCGGATGAGCGGGGCCGGGTACGGCTGGAATCCGCAATGGACCTACGACCGCTGTGACATGATCAAGCCGCCGCCGTATTTCCCGACAACGGGCAGGTACTTCAAGAACCGCTACTACGAGATCGACCCGGTCGGTTTCACCGTCGCCGCCTGGTTCGCCGCGAATCAGTAACCGAGCAATCGTTTGCACCACTACCGCCGCGATAGTTGACACTAGTGCACCGGTAGGCGGGCCACCGGTTCCCGATCCCGCATTCTGCACGGGAAGCCGGGGATGTAGCGATCCGCAAGCTGCTTTGCCGCCTTGCGTTAGGCCAGACCATGCCTCCGGCACCCTTCGTGCACTCCTTATAGGCATGTCATATCGACCAGATCCTGGGCACTCACCGCGTCGTCGGGGAGAGCGCGGCTTCACCATGGTGGAGCTCGTCCTCACGTTCACAATCATCGGCATCCTGACGGCGATGATGATTCCCAAGATCGGGCGAACCATGCAGGCCACCCGGGTCAACCGCACCAGCGCCATCGTTGCGGCCGACCTGGAGCAGGCCTTCACCCTCGCGGCCCGCTTCCGGAGACCGATGCGGATCTCCTGCACCTGCGGCGCAGCTACCTATACCGTTGCCGATCGCGCAGACGGAACGGTCCGCCTTCGTCGCACTCTGGTGGGGGACACGGACCTGGGGAATATGACGGTCGCCTTTGAGATCCCGGTTGCCGGCATAGTAGACGTCTTCCCCTCGGGAGTCTCGACCACGCAGCTCCGGGTGAGGATTACATCCGGTATTAGTACCCGTGCGGTTACCCTCTCGACCGCCGGCCACGTGAGGATCATACCATGACCCCACACATGCGCCTGGCTCAGCCGACTGCTGGCTTTACTCTGATCGAAGTGCTGGTGTCCATGACCATCCTCTCGGTGGCGTCTCTCGCCATGGGAAGCATGCTGGTTCGCGCCACGCGCGCGGCAGGAGCCACGTCCTCGGCGGCGCACCAGACCGCGGCGATGTCGGGCATAGTGGCCCGGCTCGATGTGCTCCCCTTCGACGCCCTCGTGGCGGGGACCACCTGCGTGACGGTCACCGCCGTGGAGTTTCCCCACACCGAGTGCACGACTATCAACAACGTCTCTTCGAAGGTGAAGCTGGTCACGGTGGTGGTCACGCCCTCAGGCAACGTCCTGATGCAGCCGGTAACCACCTCGTTCCGGCGGACCATCTCCGGCAACGGCAACCCGTTGAAGACGCCATGACCTCAGGCTCACTCGCCCGCCGGGGCTTCACCCTGGTCGAGCTGCTCATCTCGATGATAGTCACCGCCATAATCGGCGCGGCATTGGTTCGCATGGTGCTGAGCCAGGCTCGCTTCATGGACCAGCAGGAAGCCTGGCGCGAGGCGCGTAGCGTCTCCCGGGGTGGTATCAACCGGCTCTTTTCCGACCTCAGGGCGGTAGAGGCTATTGGTGGACTCAGGGCGGCCGCTGCAGGCGGACAGGATTTCACCGTCCGGGTGCCCTATGCCTTCGGCATCCTCTGCGGCAACGCCGTCGCCGTTTATACCGTGAGCCTCCTGCCAGTGGATGCCACCATGTTCGCCGAGCCCGGTCGTACCGGCTTTGCCCTAAGAAACAAGAACGGTGTCTACATCGGTTACGCCAGCACCGCACCCCCCGTGGCCGGCACCGCGGCCCTCTGCCTCAATGGCGTGTACGACAGCATTCATACCGTCCCGGCCCTGAACGGCTCGCCGGCAGGTACGGTGGTCAATCTCACGAAGATAGGCGCCGCTATAGCGCCGCTTCCCGACCGCGGCTCCATCGTATACCTGTATCGCGACATTCGCTACGAATTCAAGGCCTCGGTTGCCATACCGGGCCGGACTGGGCTCTGGCGGACCATGGTGAGCGGCGGTAGCACCGAGGAATTGGCCGCACCCTTTGATGCCACGGCTCGCGTCAATTTCTACAATCTCGATGTAGTCCCGGCTCAGGCCGCCGTCCCGACGTTGGCTGATGTGCGAGGCCTGGAGCTCCTGCTGAACGGGATGAGCGAGCGGACTCCCAGCGGAAGCGCCGCGCCGAAGACAGCCAACATGACCACCTCGGTCTTCTTCGAGAACCGGCCCGATTGACCTTCGATCCGAGAGGAGCACCCATGTCCGCCTGGAACAGACGAGGAGCAACGCTACCCCTCACCATCCTGGTCATCGCGCTGCTGGGTGTCTCGGTTGCCATCACTTATGCCCGGCTCTCCTCGGAGCGCCGGATCACCGGCGACGGGCAGGCGCAGCTCAATGCCTTCGCGGTGGCCCAGTCGGGCCTGAACAGCTACATGGCGGGACGTAACGGCAAGCCGACCGGGCACCAGGACACCACCTTCACGGACCTGCCGGGCGGGACAGCTCTGGTGTCACTACAGGTCCTGCGCGAGTCGACCACCACGCTGTTGCCCGCAGTGTACGTCATCACCTCACGCGGCACGGCCACTGGCGCCAAGAGCTACGATGCGAAGGCACCTCCGGCCCAGCGCACGGTGGCGACCTACGCGCTCTGGACACCGGCGCCTTTCGACCTCGACGGCGCGGTGACCGTTCTGACCAGCGTCAATAAAGCCGGCGCCGCTGGCTCGATGAGCGGGATAGATGCCTGTGGAGCCATGCCTGCCATTCCGGGAGTAGCCGCGCCCACAGGCGGTTACACCGGAGCGCCGGGTCCGATCGACGGCAACCCCGACAACGCCGCGTTCCCACTTGGCACGGCAGGGCCGGCCGGAACGGCCCAGAATGAGATCGACATCGACTGGGCCGGCATCGTCGCCGGTACAGTTCTGCCGGCGGACTTCGTCCTACCGCCCCAGTCGTGGCCGACGGCGGCTCAGTTCGCCAACTGGCCGGTGGTGAGGGTGAACGGTGACTTCAGCCTCCCCGCAGGATCGGCCGCGGATGGCAAAGGCATCCTCATCGTGACGGGGAATGTGACCATAAGTGGTAGTAGGAACTTTGATGGCATCATTCTAGCTGGCGGGACGTTGACGTCAAACGGCAATAACACCACCTCGGGCGCGGTGATCGCCGGGCTCAACGTCAAGCTTGGTCAGACCGTGGGTGGGTCGAACCTGAACGGAAACAAGACCTACACGTATAACTCCTGCAATATCCAACGCGCGCTCGGCCACATCGGCTCGCTCCAGCGGGTCCGGAACGGCTGGGTCGACACCTGGTCGAGCTACTAAATCCATGAAGCACGCACCGAGCGAGGCCTCCGTCATGACTGCGTGGACTCCGAGAGCCCGGCCCACCACCGGCTTTACCCTGATCGAGATCCTGGTCTCGATCACGATTCTCGCGGGGGGTATCATGGCCCTGGGGACCTTGATGGCCAGGGGCGCCAGATCGGCCGGCGCCGCTTCGTCGGTGTCCTATCAGACTAGCGTCCTGGGGGCGGAAGCCGCGCGCTTCGACGCGATTCCGTTCACAGCACTTGCCGCTGGCACTACCTGTGACACGGTGGCCGCTGCGCCGCTCCCGCGCATCCGCTGCGCCACGATCACCGCCATCAACCCGAAGCTGCGCCGGGTAAGTGTGGTGGTCACTCCTACGGACAACCCGTTGCTGCAGCCTGACTCGGTGGTCTTCGAGCGCAGCATCTCGGGCGATGCTGCTCCACCACTGAGCACCCCGTAACGATGGACACCATGAGAGAGGCCACCATGTCGGTTTCGGCTCGGCTCAATAGAAGGGGAGCGACGCTCCCGCTGACCGTCCTCCTGCTCGCGCTGATGGGTGTGGCTGTGGCCATCACCTACAGCCGCATCTCGTCGGAGCGCCGGATCACCGGTGACAGCCGAGCTCAGCTGGGTGCGTTTGCGGTGGCTCAGTCGGGACTGAACCGGTATCTGTCAACCCTGAACGGCAAGCCGCCGTGGAATCAGACCGTGACTTATAACGACCTGCCGGGCGGCACCGCCCAGGTGGACTTGCGCCAGCTGCGGGAATCGACCACCACGTTGTTGCCCGCACTGTATACCATCACTTCTCGCGGTACCTACACCGGCGGCAAGCGCTACGACGGGCTTACACCGGCGGCCGAGCGGACTGTTGCGACCTACGCCCTATGGACCCCTGCTCCGTTTGACCTCAATGGCGCGGTCACCAGTCTTAACGGTATGACCAAGGCAGGCACATCGGGCAGCTTGAGTGGGTATGACAACTGCGGTGCCAGCCCTGCGGTTGCCGGCGTGGCGGTTCCAGGTGGGTCGGGAGTGGGGGGCACCTACTCCGGGCCGGTCGGTCCGATCGACGGCAGCCCCGAGGATGTGGCGGGCAATCTGGGAACTGCGGGCCCAGCCGGAACCGCCAAAGACGAGGTCGAGATCGACTGGGCCGGCATCATCGCCGGGACGTACCTCCCAGCGAACTACGTCCTTCCGACCTGGCCGACAGCGGGCCAGTTCAACGCATGGCCGATTGTTAGGGTAAACAATTCTGGTGGACCGGAATACACCCTTAACGGCGATGGTAAAGGCATCCTCATCGTGACTGGCGACTTTAAAATGAACGGCAGCCTCCGCTGGGACGGCCTTATTCTGGTGGGCGGAAAGCTCACCTCCAGCGGCAACAACACGGTCTACGGGGCTGTGGTCGCCGGGCTGAACATCAAGCTCGGCATGGCCGTCGGCCCGTCCGACATCGCCGCCGGTACCAAGACGTATCAATACGACTCCTGCGCGCTGCAGCGAGCGCTGGGCAAGGTCGGGTCGATTCAACGGGTGCGGAACGGCTGGACCGACAACTGGTCGAGCTACTGAGCCACAGCAGCTTTAGAGCAGTCCCACGGCGGTCATCGGGTCTCCCGGTGACCGCCGATGTGTTTCCAGCGCCCTCACCATATAATTCTGATCGAATGAAACAGAGCTAAGGGCTATGGGCTATGGGCTAGGCTAATGAGTGATCGAATTGTCGATTTCTAGTAGCGAGCGTGTTATGAGCTTAACAGACAAGACCATCCTTTTTTTTGCCGGACCGCTCTACGAGGACCTCGAGCTCTGGTACCCCAAGATCAGGCTGGAGGAAGAGGGAGCCAGGACCGTGGTGGCCGGCACCGGAGAGAAGACCTACCACGGAAAGCGGGGATATCCCCTGACCGTGGATACCAGCGTGGACCAGATCGAGGCCGCTGGCTTCGACGGTCTCGTCATTCCCGGCGGCTACGCCCCCGACATCATGCGGCGTTCCCAGAAACTGCTGCAGCTCACCCGGGAGATCTACCAGGCGGGCAAGCCGGTCGCCTTTATCTGCCACGCGGGCTGGGTGCCGATCTCGGCCGGGATCGTTCGCGGCAAGCGCGGTACCAGTGTCGGAGCCATCAAGGACGACCTCATCAACGCGGGCATGCTCTGGGAGGACAGCCCGGTGGTGGTGGACGGGAATCTGATTTCGTCCCGCACCCCCGCGGATCTGCCCCAGTTCATGAAAGCCTTGATCGCGGCCCTCCGGAACGCGCCCGTAGGGGCGAGGCGCGCCTCGCCCGTGCCAGCATGACTGGTGGGCCTACAGATTCGGACGACGCACGCCCTTCGGCGGGCTTGGGCGACGCACGCGTCGCCCCTACAGCCGCCATGTCACTGAAAGACGCCCAGCACCGAGTCGACGCCTGGATCAGCCAGTTCGAGGAGGGCTACTTCCACCCGCTGACCAACATGGCTCGCCTGTCCGAGGAAGTGGGCGAGCTGGCTCGGGAGGTGAACCACCGCTTCGGACAGAAGACCAGGAAGGCAAGCGAAGCCGAGGGCGACCTCGGCATGGAGATGGCCGACATCCTCTTTGTGCTGATCTGCATGGCCAATAGGGAGGGGATCGATCTCCAGGCGGCGTTCGACAGGATGATGGAGAAGGTGACGGCGCGCGATGAAACGAGATGGACGAAAAAGAAGTTGTCACCCTGAGCCGTAGTGCAGCGAAGGCGAGGGGGCCGAAACTCAACCGGCCCTTCGGCCCCCTCGGTCGCTACGCTCCCTCAGGGTGACAAACCTCCTGCCCCACCGCCCCGCTGCCCCGCCTTCATTCCCACTCCTGCGGCGCGCCCTCCAGCTCCTCCAGCAGAATCCGGTAGCTCTCCCATCGATCGGCCCTGATCTGGCCGGCCTCGACCGCCGCCTTTACCCGGCAGCCCGGCTCGGTCATGTGCCGGCAGTCGGCGTAGCGGCATTCGCCGATGAATGGACGCATCTCGGGAAAGCAGGTGGGGAGCTCGCGAGGAACCACGCCCCACAACCCCACTTCGCTGAAGCCGGGGGTGTCTACCAGATATCCGCCGGCATGCAGCGGAATCATCACGGCCGAGACAGTGGTGTTCTTGCCCCGGCGCACCTTGCGGCTGAGCTCGCCGATCCTGAGCTTGAGACCCGGTTGCACCGCGTTGAGCAGGCTCGACTTGCCGGCGCCGGACGGGCCGGTCACCACCGAGATCCGGCCGGCGAGTGCGGCGGCAAACACCTCGATTCCTTCGCCGGTCTTGGCGCTGGTGGGGTAGACCACGTAGCCGGCGGCACGGCAACGCTCGATCAGCTCCAGTCCCGGATCGAGCTCGATCTTGTTGACCACTACCGCGGCTTGAATGGAATTGGCTTCGGCGACGACGAGGAGCCGGTCGATCAGCTGGGGAATGGGAGGGGGGTCAACCGTGGCGGTGACCACGAAGACTTCGTCGATGTTGGCCGCTACGGGCCGGGTGCCTCTGCCCTCGGGCACTCTCCGCTCCAGGAGAGTGGTGCGCGACTCGACGCTCACCACGCCGTACACCTCGCCGGTGGGCTCGGGCTCGAGCCGCACCCGGTCGCCGACTACCACACGGGGCGAATCCCGCTTGGCCTTTCCCCGGAGTATCGCTCGTACCTCGCCGGCGGCCGTCGCCACCCGATAGACCGCGCCATCCCGTTCGAGGACGGTTCCGAGGAGCTCGGTCACCAGGAGCCAGGCGCCTGGACGATCGCCTCGTCCAGCGCAGCCTTTACATCGTAGAGCGAGAGCGCCGCCAGGCGGGACTCGGCCTCACCCGGGGTTTTCCCCCAGGCCAGCGCCTCGGACTCCACGTGGCCCAGGGGGCGGTCGCCGGCCGGAGACCACCGCACAAAAAGGAGCGCCGCGCCATAGAAACCTCGAACGTCGGGCTCGTCGTCCACATAGATGGCAACCGAGTACGCGTGGCCATCGCTTCCACCGAAGGCGGCGGCACGCTCGTGCTTCTGCATGTACCCACCCAATGTGAACTCGCTCACCGGCGCGGCACCGACTCTCGAACCAGGTTTCCCAGGATGAAGGCGATATTGGCCGGGCGCTCCGCCAACCGCCGCATGAGATAAGGATACCACTGGGTCCCGAACGGGATATAGACCCGCATGTTGTATCCGGTCTGCCGCAGACGGGTCTGGAGATCCCGCCGGATACCATACAGCATCTGGAACTCGAAGCGCTCGGCCCCGATGTCCTGCCGCCGGGCGAACTGGCGGGCGTGCTGGATGATCGCCTGGTCGTGAGTGGCGATCCCGGGATAGTTCCCCTTGAGCAGGAGCCGCTCCATCAGGCGCACATAGTTCTTGTCCACATCGGCCTTGTCCGGGAATGCTACGGCGGGAGGCTCGAGGTAGGCACCCTTGCAGAGCCGGACCCGGGCCTTCATGGCGATCAAATCGTCGATGTCACTTTCGGAACGTCGGAGGGCGGACTGAATGACCACACCGCAGTGGGCGCCGTAGACCCCGAAAAGGCGGGTGACGAAGAAATCGAGCGTGCGCTGGGTGTAGGCCGAGCCTTCCATATCGAGGCGAACGAAGCCGCCAAGCTCCCTCGCCTGGTCCAGGATGCGAGTCATGTTGGCCTGGCAGAGGTCCTCATCGATGTCGAGACCCATCTGGGTGAGCTTGACCGACACGTTGACCTCGACTCCATGGGCGGCCATTCGATCCAGCATGGCGAGGTACTGGTCCCGCGCGGCTTCGGCCTCCGCCCCGGCCGCCACGCTCTCACCCAGCAGGTCGAGTGACGACCTGATCCCTCGCTCGCCGAGGTCGTGCGCCACCCGGACCGCCTCCTCGATCGTTTCCCCCGCCACGAACCTGGACGCAAACTTCCGAGCGAGACCGTTGCGTCGAACGAAGTTGAAAACCTTCTGCTGCTCCGAGAGCCAGAGTAGTCCGGATCGCATGATCAGGTGGGTACCGGGTTCGCGTGGGTAAAGCGGTGGCCTCAAACGCACCCGAAGGTAGCCGGGGCCGGAACCGCTTTGTAGAGGGAGCTGTCGTCCTTTCGTTCTTTCGTGCTTTCGTGATTGCTGTTCCGCGTAGCTGGATTGCTTCGGGCGCTGAGCGCCCTCGCAATGACTCCACAGTGGGACTCACGGCACGCGAGGTCACCTCGAGACCCTGCAGAATGGAACCGGCCCGGCAGCAGGAACGGAGCTGGACACCGATGAGGCCGCGGGCTGAGAGGTAGGGCCGCGTTCACCGGCCCGTGTTTCAAAACGAGCGCTAGGCGGGGTCCTTTTGCCATCCCCCTTCGGCCTTCAGCGACTCCAGTCGCCGGGCCATGACCTCTGCCAGCAGATCGAAGTGAGAGCCGTGCCAGGCCGGAACGCCGGCTCGCAGGATGATGGCTTGAGGCGAGGCGTGAACGATGCCGACCCGTTCGGCGATGTAGCGGGAAAGCGGACGGGAGTGGACCACGTCCACGAGGTAGACGGGGACGTCTCGATGAAGCTGCCGTAGCGACCGCATCTCCTCGTAGGCGATGCCGCTCGTGGGGCAGATTGGACTGTGCTTGTAGACGACGGCGAGTGGCTCGGCCAGGGCCGAGGCGACGTCGGCCTGGGTAGCGATTCTGTGCATATTCAGAACGTAGTAGAGTCCCGGCCGCCCATCTACGTCAGCCGCATCCGCTCCAGCAGGCGTGCAAAGCGGGGATCGGAGCGGAGTGGATCGAGTATGGGCTCGATTCTCAGATACGCCAGCCTACTGCTCCTCATCCCGAGCGCAGGAGGCTAGGTCCCTCGCTGCGCTCGGGATGAGGAGTCGCGTAGTAATGCCGTGAGGAATTGCCCGATGCTGCCGAAGTATCGTGCCGAGTCGAGGTCGAATGCGTCGGCGTGGCCGCCCCGCAGCTCCACGAACGTCTTGGGCTCCTGTGCCGCCTCAAACAGGCGGCGGCCGTGCCCCGGGGGAATCACATCGTCACTGTCCGCGTGCGGGAACAGCTTGGGCACGGTAATCCCTGACACCTTGTCTATGGAGCTGAAGCGGCTGCGGGCGATCCAGCGGACCGGTATGTAAGGATAGAGCTCGCGACCCCGATCGGTGGCCGAGGTGAGCGCGCCTTCCACGAGGAGCCCGGCTGCCGGGTGGCCCGCGGCCAGATCGATCGCCACGGCCGATACACGCCCTCCTCGCTCGGCGTGCCATCGCTCTCACCATAGCCCCGGTAATCGAAGGCCAGGAGGCTCAGGCCGGGCTGCCGCAGGCCGGCATAGTGGAGCGGCCGGTCGAACTCGGAGAGGTTGCCCGCGTTGCCATGACAGATGAGCAGCCACAGTCCGCTCGAATCCGATTGTGCCGGGATGACCCATCCTACCAGCTTGATTCTGTCTTCCGCCGGAATCTCGACCCGCTCAATGCAGAGATAGAACACCACAGCAGCACCGATGGCCCCGATCATTCGACGGGACCGTATCCTCGGCACTGAGTCACGCCGGATAGTACCGGCCTCCGGACTTGGCCATCTCGAGCAGCGACGGCGCGGGGCGGAAGCGCTCGCCAAAGTGTTCCTGAAGGTGGTAGAGCGTCTCGACCACCCGGCCCGGGCCCAGGTCATCGATCATCCGAAGCGGGCCACCCCGAAATGCGGGGAACCCGATACCGAAGATCGCGCCGATGTCGGCGTCGCGGGGGCTTCGCACCACCCGGTCGGCGCAGGCCAGGGCAGCCTCATTCAGCATGGAGTACACGAGGCGCTGCTCGACCAGCTCCGCCTGGGCCTCATCGGTGGGGCGCACGGCCAACAATTGATAGACGCTGCGATCGACACCGGCCTTGTGCCCCGCCTTGTAATGGTAGAAGCC
>CAZASU010000034.1:0-21369 GCA_964487785.1 uncultured Gemmatimonadaceae bacterium
CGCCGGCCAAGTACGAGCACCCGCGGTTCGGGCTGGTCTGGCGGGTCGCGTCCCGGCGCTGGGCGTACCGCCCCCGGGGCTCATACGTCACCCTGGACGGGCCACCCTCGATGCAGCTGGCCATGGCGCGGTGCGAGCGCGCGAGCCACCGGCGCCTGGTTCTTCGCCACAAGTGCGAGGGGTCCTCCCATGCCCCAGCCGAGACACGCACCGCAATTGCGACCGCGTCGAAGCAACGCCCACCGCTTGTGATCACCGACGAGGATTGTGGAGGCCCCGAATGAGCGTTATGCCCGAGCGCTTGAGCGATGCCGAGGTGTTGGCGGCGATTCGCGCCAATCACCGCAAGGCCAACATCAGCGGCTACGAGGCGCGAGCCGACGCGGTGATTCACTGGGAACAGGCATGGATTGACCCTGGTGGCGTGCTTTGGGGTTCCGGTCCATACGCCAAGGTGCCGATCACGTTCAAGGACGAAGGACCGGCGTGGGATATCGTGGTGCGCGTCTACCCGCCAGAGTGGCTGCGGAAGCGGCTCCACAAGCAGTGGGAGCGTGCCGCCGAGCGCCCGGGAGAGCCGGGATGAGCGCGTACCGCGTGGTCGGGATTGATCCAGCGCTCACAAATACTGGCCTGGTCGTGCTGGAGTCCGATGGTCCGGGCGACTACAGGGTGACGCTCCACGAGCGCGTAACCACGAAAGCCAAGGCCTCGATGCTCGAGCGGCTCGGGCAGATCCGCGGTGCCGTGGACGACTTCCTGTGGGAGATGGTGGACGAGAGCGGCGAGCGTCTCTTCGAGGCCATCGTGATTGAGGATGCCAGCGCGCAGCGAGCCACCCGAACCAAAAACCGCCAAGGAGTCCGCGACATCGCGGTGCAACACCTCGCCGTGGGCGTCGTCATCGGCGTGGCGCAGATGTTCCTGCGGTTTCTGCCGGACCACCTGACCGAGCGGGACGACCTGCCAGCCTTAGCGTTTGTCGGCGTCGAGCAGTGGATGCCCAACACGAAGACGGGGAACTTCAAGCACATCCTGCGGAAAGAGCAGGCGCTGAGCTACCTGCACTGCCAGATCAGCATTCCAGATCGCGCTTCCGAGCACGTTGTCATGGCCGCCGGCGTGGCCCGCTACTGGATCGAGCAGGAACGATGGGCTCAACGAATCGCAAAGGCCACCGCGTGAGCGTCGAAGACTTCCTGTGTGCCAATTGCCAGCACACGGAAGAGGATCACAGCCTGGACCTAGGCTTCTGCTCGGTGCTGGGTTGCCGGTGCGCCGTGTTCCGGGACGCGGACGAGGAGGATGAGGAACCTGAGGAGCTCGACTTCGGATGAGAACGAGGCGGCAGGCCCGCAAGTGCGCTAGATTCAGCGTAGAGAGTGATCGCGCGCGGTTCAGGCGGAGAGACTCCGGTTCCACGGCACCAAGCCTGGACCGGGGTCTCTTCGTTGTGAGGAGGGGGTCGAGATGGCGCGTGCT
Organism: uncultured Gemmatimonadaceae bacterium; assembly: GCA_964487785.1. Taxonomy (GTDB): domain Bacteria; phylum Gemmatimonadota; class Gemmatimonadetes; order Gemmatimonadales; family GWC2-71-9; genus CAVVWJ01. The sequence goes on from CAZASU010000034.1 coordinate 1,483, forward strand.
GCAGCGAAGAAGTCTACTGGCCGGAAGGCGGGGTAATCATATCCCGAGGCGTGCATTGCGTCCTTGCGGACGCCCAGGCTGCCCGAACTTAGCCAGTGGACGGTACTGCCAGGCCGACGAGCACCTCGCCAAGCAATGGGACCAGCAGCGCGGTAGTGCAGCCAGCAGGGGATACGACTCAAAGTGGGACAGGGCCCGGAAGGCGAAGTTGGCCAAAGACCCTTGGTGTGCCGAGTGTGCCAGGCAGGGGATCCGGACCCCGGCCACCATGGTTGACCACAGAGTGCCCCACCGTGGAGATATGAAGCTGTTCTGGAACAGCAGTAACTGGCAAAGCCTCGATGACCATTGCCATGCGGTCAAACGTCAGCGGGAGAGCATGGAGGCGAGAGGGTGAGTGCCCAGAACCAGGGGTCACTTGCGAGTGTGGACAACCTCGTAACTCGCTATGCCTTTGAGGGGCTCAGCCCACTCGGCCCGAGACCTTGAATTGAGGGGGGTATCCGCGATTCCGGAGAGTCGAATCGGCCCAGACCGCGCCCCTCCTTTCGCGCCACGCCGTCAGGTTTTGACTTTCAGGGGGTCCAGCGAGTTTTTCGCGCCTCGGGTAGTGAACACGAAAAGTTAGGCGTGTGGACAACCCCCTAAGTGTTTCAGGGAGGAAGAAAAGCTGATGGGAAAGCGTGGGCCGGCGGCGAAACCGACAAAACTCAAACTCCTCGAGGGAACGTTCCGCCCCGATCGGGCTCCGGCCAACGAGCCCGCGCCGGACCTCGGGATTCCGGTCTGTCCGGCCTGGATTCTAAACGATGGGGATGCGCGGGCGGAATGGAGCCGCGTTGTCCCGGAACTGGCTCGATTAGGGTTGCTCACGGTGATTGATGGGGCGGAATTGGAGGGGTATTGTGCCAATTATGCGCGGGCGGTGAAGGCTGAAAGGATCGTTAAAACCAAGGGATTGGTCGTCAAGACACCATTTGGACCGAAAGCCAACCCGGCCGTCGCGATCGCCAAGGCGGCCTGGCAGGAAGTCCGGAAGTTTGGCTCGGAGTACGGATTGAGTCCAGCCTCCCGCACCCGTATCAACGCCCCAGTAAAGCCCCTGAAGAAAGACCCGGGCGAGGAGTTTCTGTTCGGCAAGCGGAGGAAGGCGTGACCTCAGCCGAGGCTCGCAAGGCCGCGAAGCGTGAGTACAACAGACGGTACTATGCCGCCCATCGCGACCAGTTGACCGCCCGCCAGCGACAGTACGGTGCCACTCACCGGGAGGAGCAAGCGCGCTATTGTCGCGACCACCGTGAGCAGAGGGCCGAGACGAATCGCCGGTTTCGCGCCAAGAACCCAGCCTACCAGAAGGCCTGGTCTGAGGCGAACCGCGAGAAGGTGAGAGGGTACAGTGCGCGATACCGCGGGGCCAACCTCACCAAAGAGCGGACGCGGGTCCGGGCGACCGCCCGGCGGTGGCGGAAGGCGGATCCCAAGCGGTGGCTGGCCTCCGCCCAACGGTACCGCGATGCGAACCGGGAGAAGGTGCGCGAATCCAGCAGGCGACACTACGCCGGCCATCGCGAGGAGGCGTGCGAAAACAACCACCGGCGCCGGGCTCGCGAGGTGGGGGCGCCAGGCTCCGGCTGGACTGCCCGAGATGTGAAGGCGCAGTATAAGGCCCAGCGAGGCCGCTGCCTCTACTGCAAAGGCCAGCTGGGGAAGGGCTACCATCGGGACCACATCATGCCGCTGGCCAAAGGCGGGGCCCACTGCCGAAGCAACCTGGCCCTGGCCTGTCGGACCTGCAATCTCCGGAAGAGAGACAAGGACCCGCAGGTGTTTGCGGGAATACTGCTTTGAGTGCCGCCGTCGCGACGCCTCCGCGGGTGATGGGAAAGTACGAGCGCCTCTGCTGGGAGCGAGAGGCTCGGGATCAGGCCCTCGCCTACCCCAAGGGGGTGCCCGCCGATGCACGGCGGACCCGGCACCCCGAAGGGTTTTGGTTTGACGCGGAAGCCGCGGACCGAGTCGTGCAGTTCGTTGAGGGCTACTGCCGCCACTCCAAGGGGGAATGGGCGGGCACCCTGATTCACCTGCAGGACTGGCAGCGGCAATGCATCCGGAGTGCCTTCGGGTGGATGCGTTCTGATGGAAACCGGCGGTACCGCATCCTCTACATCGAAGTGCCCCGCAAGAACGCCAAGAGCACCACGGCCGGAGCACTCGGTCTCTACCTCACCGCGGGGGATCAGGAGCCGGGGGCTGAGGTCTACAGCTCGGCGACCAAAAAGGATCAGGCCAAGATCGTCCACGACTCAGCCGTCGCGATGGTGAAGGCGAGTCCCGAGCTCAGGCCCTGGGTCAAGACCGGCCGGAACAACATCCACTGTGCTCGGCTCGGGTCGAAGTTCGAGCCGCTCGGCGCCGACAGCAACACGCTGGACGGCCTCAACCCCCACGGGAATATCATCGACGAGCTCCACGCGCACCGGGACCGCGGCGTGTGGGACGTGCTCGATACGGCGATGGGCGCCCGGCGCCAGCCGATGACGATTGCGATCACCACCGCCGGCATCTACGAGCCGGAGAGTATTGGCTGGCAGCAGCACGCGCACGCGGTCCAGGTACTGGAGGGCGTACTCCAGGACGACGCCTTCTTCGCTTTCATCGCGGCAGCGGACGCAGAGGCGGACTGGACCGAGCCGGCGACCTGGCGGACGGCCAACCCCAATGTCGATGTCTCGATCAAGGAAGACTATCTCGCCGGCCAGTGCGCGAAAGCCCAAGCCCAGCCGGGTTTCGTCAACACGTTTCTGCGACTGCACCTCAATCGCTGGACCCAGCAGCGTGACCGCTGGATTGCGATCGAGCACTGGAATGCATCCGATGAGAACTTGACGCGCGCGGCGATGAGCACCCGTGAAGCAGGTTGGGTCGGACTTCCTTGCTATGGCGGACTTGACCTGGCATCAAAGATCGACCTTGCCGCGCTCGTCCTGGCATTCCCGATTCCCGACCGACCGCTCGGTGTGCTCTGCCGGTTCTGGGTGCCAGAGGAAACCATCCAGGAGCGAAGCCGGCGGGATCGGGTACCCTATGACGCCTGGGCGCGGGACGGCTGGCTCACGGCCACACCCGGCAACGTGATTGACTATGACTTTATCGAGGCCGAGATCCGTACCCTTGGCAAAGTCCATCGGATTCGAGAGTTGGCCTTCGACCCCTGGAATGCGACCCAGACCGCGACCCACATGACCGATCACGGCTTCAAGGTCGTCGAGGTCCGACAGGGATTTCGGAGCCTCTCGGAGCCGAGCAAGGAACTGGAAAAGCTGGTCATGGCCAAAAAGGTCCATCATGGTGGCCACCCGGTACTCCGCTGGATGGTCTCCAATGTGGCGAAGCGGGAGGACCCAAACGGCAATATCGCACCCGACAAGTCGGCGAGCTCGGAAAAGATCGACGGGGTAGTCGCACTCATTATGGCCATCAGTCGGCTCATCGTCGCCCCGGCACCGCCCCCGCCCCGCCGAGTTCTGCCCGGCTCCCACTCGTATGTTACCGGCTAGTCCGGATGAGGTAGCCCATGCCTATTAAACCTGTTGCCCAGTGGACCACCTATCAGGACGTGAAGGCGGTGGTGGACGCCGATCTCCCCACCGACTACGAGGTCTGCCGCCGGATGGTGGAGGACGGCGACCATTGGCTCGGGGGCGATGGTTGGATTGGTCATCGCACCGGGGACGCCGTCGTGGATGACACGTTACGGGCCCGGATCGAGCCGCAGTTTGTGTCGGATGATGTGATGGGTGAGCTCGTGGAGAACCGAACCAGCGGCCTGATTGGGCAGGAAGCGGACATCACCCTCGACCCACTGGAGTCTGAGGAGGAGGGTTTACCCGAGGAGGTGAGCCAGGAAATCACGACCATTCTGGGGGCGCTGGCTCACTGGTGGGATCGCAAACGGCTCTGGGAAAAGGTGGGTCTCGCGTCGGATCGGGTGAGCTGGACGAAGCGTGGTGCGGTATGGCCCTACGTCCCCGACGGGAACCTCGACCGCAGCGGCGAAAGTGCTCGGCCGTCGCTCACCCTGCCCACGGGGAAGTCACTCGAGGAGGCGCTGGATCTAATCGAGCTCGATGCGCCAGCCCCCAATACCGCACGGCGCTATCAGGACCCCACCACCGGTCGCGCGGTGGCGATCATCCTCACCAAGATCGGGGAACAGAACCGGGCGCAGGTGTGGGAGGTCAACCCGGAGACCAAGCAGACGGAGGTCCGGGTGTTCGGGGAAGGGGGCGGCACGCCGGCCGGGATCGCGGCGGACCTGGGCGGGCGGCTCCCGTTCGGGGAGATGCAGGGGAAGCGCATCGTCACGCCATCACTCCGGCGGAGCCAGATGCTCCTCAACTTCGCTATGACTGTCGCGGGGCGAACGCTGGAGACCGCGAGCGCTAGGGAGCGCTACATCATCGACGCGGAGCCTGAATTACTGTGGCTCACGACCGCGCCTAGTAGCAGCCCGGTGATCAAAACCCACAAAAACGAGGCCGGCCAAGTGGTGCTCTGGGGCGTGAGGATGCCCCGGATGGTAGGTGCCGGGGTTCTGAACGAGATAATCAGCCTAGAACTCCCGGCCAAGGACGGCCAGGGGCCGACCTTCAAGTCGGCGAGCGTCCAAGCACTGGACCCGGTGGACCCGGCCTTCGCCACCAGCGCCGCCGATGCTGTCACCACGCGGCTGTACAAGCGGGGGAAGCAAGGCCATCTGGGTCTCGCCAAGACGGGGGAGACCAGTGGCGTCGCCTACCAGCAGGCCCGGGCGCAGTTCGAGTCTGACCTGCGACGGCTAAAGGGCTCCGCTGAAGGGATGATCCGCGATGTGTTGGAGGGTGCGCTGGCGTTGGCCGGTCAGATGTCCACCGAGGCCAAGGGCATTCTCCAGCGTTATCGGGTGGTGGTCAACCTTCGGATCTCAGCGGGTCCGATCACACCCGAGGAGTCCCAGACGGCGGTGACCCTCCGAGACGCAGGGGTCATCAGCCAGCAGTCCGCGCAGGCCCGGGTCGGGGTCGAAGATCCAGACGCGGAGCAGGAAGCGATCGACTCCGACAAGTTGGCGGCCATCAGCAAACAGCTTGAGATGCAAAAGGCGGCAGGGCACAGTTCACCGACCCTGGACGGATACATGCTCTTTCTGGCGGCCGAGAAGCAAGGGCTGATACCGCCGGACCTGGCGGCGAAGATCAAGGCCGAACTCACCGAAAAAGCGACCGCGACACCGGTCCCGGCCCCCGAGGAAGGCGAGGACGACGCGCCACCGGGGCGGCGGGCCTTCCCACCCAAGGAACCAGCGGTGACCGGGAACGGGAGTGCGCCGTGAGCGACGTCGGCTTGCATGTTCTCGACGAACCCCGGACACCATGGCCCGAGGTGCTGGGCGCCCTGCGGACCTCGCTTGGGAAACTGGCGGACCATCCGCCGGCTTCGCGCCGACTGGCACGCTGCTTTCTGGCAGTGTTGGCGATAGGACCGGTTGAACTCTGTCTGCTCTGTGGGCAACCGCTGCCACATAAACACGGACCTTGACGGAGAGGCGCCATGGCCGGGCCAGCAAACATCGCAGCCAGGATCAATGAGGCGCGAGCGAGGGGCTGCGGGATGGTCCTCGTCCTCACCGGCGGGACCCCTGGTCGGTTTGTCACGGACGGCAAGGTCGATATCCGGAAGTGGATCGAAGCCCTGCGGCGGCTAGTGTAAGAGGTCGGATGCAGTGGACACCGACGGGCAGCACAGCGAGGGAACTCAGAGGCCCACGTAGAGCGGGAGACTCGGCCCGCACCGCCACTGGAGGGGACGATGCCAATAACATCGGAACTGGAAATAAGTATTGACGGTGAGCAGGTGGCCGCAGCCATGGCGAGAGCCATGCGGCAGGCCGCGAATAAGCTCGACCCCAAGCCAGTGGTTGACCCCGTCGATGTCACAAGTTTGCGGGCTGCAGGGCTGTTGCTTATGCGCCTCTCTCGAATGGGTGCCTCGGTTCTTGGCCCCGAGTCAAAGTTAAAGCCAGGCGACCTGCATGAGATTGCCGAGGCGTGCCACCGGGTCGCGGATGGCCTTGACCCATGACTCACTCACACGCGAATAGCCCGCTGCTGGTGCGGATCTGGAACCGCGATGGTCGGCTGGCCTATGCCGAGGTGTGCCGGACCACGCCGAAGCCCTACGAGCACGAGGGCTACACCATCACGCTCCCTGACCGCGACCTGGGAGAGACACCAGAAGGCGGGTGCATCGATTTCCAGTCGCTGTTGCCGAAGGTGGCCGAGTGAGTACAGATCTTTTCCGGAACGAGACGGTGGTCGTTACTCGATTCTTCGGTGGGGTCGAGCGCGGTGCCTGCTACCAGATCACCCAGATAGGGAATCTCGGGAAGGACCAGCCAGACTCGTGGCGGCCATTTCTACAGTTGCCCACCGAAGATGCTAGGCTGGCAGCAGAAGCGATACTCGCAGACCTGGGGACGACGAGCGCGGATGGCGGCGTGATCAAAACGCCTGCGGACTTGCTACCCGATGACCAGTCCCGCTACAGCCTCAAGCGGGTGACGGACCTCATTGAACTAGCCGACACCTGCCTCCGTGCTGGCCATCCGCCGGAGAGTGTGTTACACGACGTAATCTACGCGCTGGCACACCTAGCAGATTACATCGCCGCCAAAGAGCGAGGCGACGTTTGACTCACGCTCTCCTCCCGGTGGTGGGTCGCTGCAACTGTAAGCGGTCCGTGTCGGGGGGCCGCTCGACCACGGTCCGCGCGATTGCCGCCGCCGCCGCGTTCATTCGGGACAACTGCAACCCGGATCCCGACATGGCGGTGCTTACGTGGTGGTGCTACGAGTGCAAAGGGGTGGCGGTGCTGACCGCCAGGGACTTGCACTTTGCCGCGTGAAGCCCTTGCGCCAAATCGGCAGCGTCGCTAACTATGTGACATAGAGGGCGATCGCGCGCACCTGACGCGCAGAGGCTCCGAGGACTGAACCCAGTCCCCGGGCCTCTTTTCGTTTGTCCTCACCACTCGCCATTCCAGGCACTCTATGCTCTTTCGCTCGCTGTGCCTTTCACCCGAAGCTGTGGCCGCTGCCGGTGCGCCGGCGGCGGCTGCACCAGCAGCCTCACCAGCCGCGCGGGTCAACTCCCTGGTCGAGCGCGCTATCCAGCGCCACGGCTCGGCCGAGAACGCGCTCAGCGTCCTCATGGCCCAGAATGTCACCCTCGAAGACCAGTCGCTGGCCGATCGCCAGACCATCACCGACCTCAGGGGCAAGGTGCCCGATCCTGAAAAGATGGTCGTGCTCCCGAAGGAGCGAGCCGACTTATTCAACAAGTTCGAGGCGCTGAAGCTCTCACCCGAGGACATCACGAAGGGCTTGGCCGAGCGGGACACTCTCAAGGGCACGGTCCACACCCACGGCGTCGAGAAGCTGTCGCGCGAAGGTGCCCCGGCGATCGGGTTCGATCCCGATGCCACCGCGGGTCTCATCGCCAGCAAGGCGCTGCACGTCGAGCTGCGCGAGATCGAGGTCGAGGTGGACAAGGCCGGCAAGAAGGAGAAGGTGAAACAGAAGGTGCCGTTCGTGCGCCCGTCCGCCGACGAGAAGGCCCAGCTCCAGCCGCTCACCGAGTACGCGAAGACGCTGCCGGCGTTTGAGCAGCGGGCGCTTCAGGCGGTCGCGACCACCACGACCACAGCGACACCCGGGACGCCGTATCCCGAGTCCCGTCCGACGCCCCAGGGCGATGGCAAGTCAGATGTGGTCAGCACCGTCAAGGCCAACCTCGAGAAGAAGTATCCGCTGCCGTCGGAGTTGCGGCGACAGAGTCAGCTGCCCGCTACGCAAGGAGCCTGAGCCATGCCCCGCGATATGACCACGTATGGTCCGGTCAAGACTAATCCGGTCTGGTGCCAGGACTTCCTGAGCCGCGACCATCTGATCCCGGGCGGCTCGAAGGTGCTGGCCACGGCGTTTAACGCGCCGGACGCCGTAGTGGTGGACGTGGGTGCCGCCGGTGCCATTGCCACTGCCACCTCCGTTCCCGTCTTGCCCGCACTCTCGGGCCCGATTCCCAACGGAACCGTGCTCGACTTCGGCACCAATAAGTTTGCCAGGCTGACCGCGGCGGCCGCTGCAGGGGCAACAACCCTGACCGTCGCCGCGCTGCCCACCGCCCTGGTCGATGCCGACATCGCCACCTATCCCGGCGTGTCGAAGAAGTCCCTCGCCTCGGGCACGGCGATTGGGCGCACCTACGCCGAGCGGGACACCAACACGCCGTATGGGCCGGCAGACGCGGCCGACGACGAGGTCTACCTGGCCGCGTTCGAGGTGAGCGATCTCAACCGGATCAACGACGTCGAGTTGGTCCGGTACAACGCCGTGATCAAGGAAAACTTCCTGCCTGGCTTCACGGCGCTCGCCGCGGGGGTGAAGACCAAGATCCGCGCCAACTACCGCTGCATCGTGGGGGTTGAATAATGCCGGACATCGGAACGCTACTCACCGAGGCGCAGACGACCGGCGTTATGGACACGGTCGCGCGCAACCCGAACACCCAGTTCGGCCCGCCCGCCCGACGGTACCTTGGCGCTGAGATCCTTCCCGAGCGGATCGTCGAGTTGAACGAGTACACAGAGGACCGGATCTCCTATCGCAGCGTCATCGCGAACGGCGCGACCCGGTATAGCCCCGTCCAGAAGAAAGGGGGCGCGCTGGTCGGATCCATGCGCGTCACGCTGGCCGAGTCCGACGTCGGAAGCGAGCTCACCTCGCGCGAGTACGACCAGCTGCTCCGGGTAGTAGCCAGCCGGCCGACCATCGAGGGGATGGCGGCTCTGGTGAACTTCGTCAACACCACGGTCAACATCCCGCTGGTGGAGTGGAACGAGCGGGCGCGCTGGCAGATGATCGTCAACGCCATCGTGCAGATCCGTGGCGATGGCGGCCTCGTCGAAGACGTGCCCTACTCCAACCCGGCCGGGCATCGGTTTGCGGCCGCGGGCGTCTGGTCGAACAACGCGACCGACCCCATGGTCGACATCTTCGCGGGTGCGAAGGTGCTCACCGACAAGGGCTTCGGCTTCGACGCCGCCAACGGCCGGATGATCGGCTCGCGGAAGGTCGCCAACATCCTCCAGGGCAACGACAAGATCAAGACCCGGACGGGGCGCGTGGCGGTCTCGGCCACCGGCCAGATCACCGGGGCAGGCATCCCCGGCCGCATGACGTTGAAGGACTTCCAGGACATCCTCAACGCGGACGGGCTGCCGGCGCTCGAGATGTACGACCTGATCTACAAGACCATGACCGGGACGGCGCGCTTCCTACCCGACACGGTCCTGGTGCTCGTGGCCACTACCGGCCGCGACGAAAACGTGGACCTCGGGGATGGCCAGATCGAGCCGATCGAGAACACCATCGGCTATGTGGGTGTCGGTCGGCCCGCGGGCCAGTCCAGCTCCGGTCGCCACATCCGGACCGAGGCGTTTGACAACAAGCCGCCCAGGGTTGAAGCCGAGGGGTGGCAGACATCCCTCCCGGTCGCGCTCGAGCCCGAGGCATTCGTCGTTATCACCGGCATCAGCTGAGAGGCGGATGGATCATGGCACGCACACTGGATAGGTCCCTGCTGCCTCCTGGCTCGACCGGCTTCGGGTGGGGCGGGGAGATCTACTGCCCCGGCAACCCGTCGGCTGGGCAGGATGCCAGCAAGACGTACAACCCGGCCGGGCAGGAAGTTGAGATCCCCAAGGATTTCCCCGAGGACGAGGTCCTTCGGGAAAACCTGAGCCGCGCTAAGAGCAGCTTCGAGATGAAGCCCCTGGAGCGGACCGTGGGCGACGATACTGCGGACGAGGGCCACGACCGCGCGGACAAAGGCGAGGCCGCGCGGGGTAAGGGGAAGTCGAAGTAGGCTGGAGCCATGGCCTACGTGATCGCGGCTCACCCGCTTCTCTCGCCCGAGGCCGGCCGCCTCGACACGGGGCCGGGTGAGGCGTTAGCGGCGCAGCAGCAGGTGGCAGAGTTGGTGCTTGGCCTCCGGGACACGGACTATACCGGTGCCGCCGAGACGGACGCGGAGAACGCGCTGGCATTGCAGGTCAGCCTGCAGGTGGCGGCGGACCCCGAGACGTACCTGGCCTCGGATGTCACCCGAGGCAGCCGGTCGATCACCTACCGGGATGGCGTGCCGCTGCACCCGCTGGCACTGGAGATCGTGGCGGCCCTGGCCGCTGATGCGGTGACGGACGAGACGGTGGTCCTGCCCCGCCAGTCGGCCACGGTCCCGCTGATCTTTAGCTTCTGATGCGCTACCCGCAGCGGCTCCGGATTACTAGAGCAGTTGCCGGCGGTGGAGTGCAGGACCCTGAGACCGGGACGATGCCGGATCCTCCGCCCCGATTGGTGCTCTATGATGGCCTGGCCGATGTGCAGGATGCCGGCGAATCGCTCCCACGAACGGCCACCGGGCAGCCGGTGAAAGTGGCGGATGCCACCGCCTTCCTGGAGGACGAAGAGGCGGGGCTGGCGATCGAGCCCGACGATGTGGCGGAGGTGTTTTACCTGGGCACGGATCGGACAGCCGAAGGCGAAGTCAAGTTCGTGCGCGAGATGGATGGCGCGGTCCTTCTCAAATACCGGTAAGCGAATGCTCAATCTCACCGTGCGGCAGCCCGACTGGGCGAAAGTCATCCAAGCGAGTGTGGCCCCGGCCGTAGACGACAAGATCCGACTGGTGTTCGAAGCGGTGGGCACCGCGATGTTCGACTGGCTCAATAGCCTGAGTAAAGAGGAGCGCGGCTGGGCCAGCATCACCGGCCACCTGGCCGACTCCTACCAGCCCCCGAAAGTTGAAAAGATCAAGGACGGGTGGCGGCTCACGCTCGCGAACACGGCTTTCTACTCGGTCTTCTTGGAGGCCCGCGACGGGAAGTTCGTTCTGAGCGGAGTGACGGACCCGGGCGGGCCATTTGAGCAGAAGCTGCGGGAGGTCTGTGCAGAGGTCGCACCGGAATTCATCGTCGTGCTTGGCCAGGTACGGGCTGCCCGACGTTTTCGTTGAGGGGGGTCGTGACCATTGCCAAGCAGCAGAATGTTCTTGCCTCCGGTCACGCAGGATCTCTGGCCGGTGCTCCGCGACCGAATCGCCACGGACACCATGGCGACGATCCTGTTCGGGCCCAATCGTGTGTTCGTGGAGGGCGACTACGTCGGACAGCCGACCGAGCTGGGGAAGTGGGGCCGCGCGGTCATCGTGCCGGTCCTGCCGGTCCAAGGAATCCGCTGGTCGCCCGGGGTACCCACCACACTGCGGTTTCTGGTTCGAACCGATTTCAACAACCACGTGGAACCCGGGTACAATGTCAGTCGTTCGGCCGAGCTGGCCCAGCGGGAAGCGGCCCGGCAACTGGAGAACTGGAATCCGGGCAGCGTGCTGGTCTCGACCCAGGTGATGGTCGTGGGTGAGGTGCGGATGGATGAGGTCTGGCAGTCCCGGGTGCTGTGGGATCCTGACGTGACGGGCACGGTGTTCATCTCGAGTGGGTGGCTCATCGACGTGGCAAGCGCCGCAGATTGAGGAGACAGGTAATGGCGACAATCAAAGGCTACCTCGTGAAGCGGGCGGGATTCGCCAAGTCCAAAGTGGACGGCAAGCCGGTGCACGTCACCCGGCACAACCAGAGTCAGATCCCGCACCTCCTGTCGGACGCGGACATCAAACTCCGGGTCGACTCTGGCGCGTTCGAGGAGTATGACACCGGCGTCACGCCCCGCGGCGGGCATCCCACGAAGAAAGAGAGCTAAGCCATGGCCAACGAAGTCAAGCTCCCTACTGCCGCGCCGGGTGTATCCTACCGGATCGGTCGGGCCATGCTGTTCGTGGGCGACCTGTTCACGGCCAACTCGATGCTGGCTGTCTCCCAGGTCCAAGGCCGGGTGCGGGTGAGCAACGGCCAGAGCTGGAGCGACCTCAAACTCGAAGACACCATGGGGCCGGACACGATTCTCGACCGCATCCTCCTCGGCGAGGCTCTGAGCTGTGTTATTCCGCTCGTGAACGACAAGAACAACCTTATTCGCGACACCCTGAGCCCGACCGGACGAAGGGGCTACGGCTCGAGCAGCCCGGAGGCGCCGGTTACCCAGAGCGCCGCGATCATCCCGACTTTCGAGATCGGCGGCGGGCTCAAGACGATCCAAGGCGCGTGGGACCGGCTCGTAGGGTTCGGCATCGCCGCGTCACCGGCCACCACGGTGACCGTCTCGGTGGCTGGTGCGGCACAGAATGCAGTCTCGGTGCCAGTCGCAGCCCTGCCAGCCGCGGTCCCGGCCGGAACCCGACTCTATTTCCTGCCAGGCACCGGGAAGTACGCCACGGTCACCACTCTCGCTGCGGCGGGCGCCACCGCCCTGGTGACCGAGCCTATCCCGGTCGCGCTGGTCTCCGCCGACGTCGCCTATGTCAGCGGCGCGCTCGCGGCCCCGAAACACGGGCTGTTCATGTGGGACTGCACCTTTAGTTCCCCTGACTTCGAGTTCGGGAACGAGGATGGCGGCCGGCAGATCATCACGGTGACGGCTGAGGCGATGCACAGCTTCGAGGCCTTCGTGCCCGAAGGCATGAACAAGGGGTATCCTGGCGATTTTTTCCAAGCTGGGTTCCCGCTTGATAAGGCGTTCTTCAGCTCACCGACCTAGTATGGTTGACGGCTACTGCCAGCAATTGGGCCCGGAGAAGCTGCGGGAAATCGAGCGGGGTTGGGAGGAATCTGACAGACCTCCTATCCCCGCTCCGCCGATGGCCAACGTGGCGCTCGCTGTTGAGCTGGCGACCGGCCTTGACGCCGTGCGGGACTTGGACTTTCACGGGACCACTCTTCGGCTACTGCCCACCCCCTACCATACCGCCCTTCGACTCCTGGCCTGGATGCAGCAGCTGGAGCGGCTGGAGGCGATTGGCGAGTTGCTGGGTGAACACCTACAGGAACTCCGCGACTGCTACGTCGAATTGGCGAACCTGGCCGGCACGCTGGTGCTCGACCACGAGGGGCCGAATCCGTTCCTCGAGGCCACACCTGCCGACTTTCACCGCGTCATTGCGTTCGCGCTGGACAGCGGATCAGACCTCAGACGGCCAACAGCTCGGAGTGGTTCAGAGATCCCGCAGAGGTACGATTCGGTGTTCTATCTTCTGGCCTTCCGTGAAACCTTCGGCAAGATGCCCGAGACGTGGAAGGAGTTCGCCGCTGGTTGCTCTTATATCCGCCGCGCCACCGCTGAGCGCTCGCTTGAGATGTTCGCTGCATTCGCGGCCGCGCAATCAGGCGGTGATGGAGCAGAAAAGTGGTTGGCGTCTCAGACTCAAGCTGCTGGCCACGACCCATGAACCTCCGGGAGCTAAAACGGAGCGGCGGGTACCTTCTGCAGGACGCCGTAGGGTGGAAGCACTGGCACGAGCACGAGCAGCCGCGCTGCCCCTACCCCGATTGTGGGCGTGCCTTCGGCGGGGAACTGTACGAGGGCCGGACCCTGAGCACCCGCGTGCCCCTGCCCGACCCGGACCCTGCGCTGCTGCTGCCGATGACCTGCAGAAATTGTAAACGCGAGTTCCAGGTTGCCGCCTGACCGAATGCCTGCCGAATTAATCAGCGGACTTGGTGCAGCCCGGTAGTAGCGGTCGGCCCGATTCGCGAGTAGCATCTATCCATGCGATACCTCCTGATACTTGCCGGACTCCTCGTCGTCGCGTGCAGCGACGGTACTGCGCCCAGTCTTCGCCCCGAGCCGTGGCCATACGTCTACACCTATCACTCACCGCGACCTGGGGGCGGCCCGGACCTCGCCTATCAGGGTCACCTCATCCTCAGTGGGGTCACCGACGAGGAGGTGACGGGTCAGTGGGTCGTGCAGGGATACGAGTCGGAGGTGGGTCTCGGTTTCTGGAATGTGGACGCCTATGTGCTCTACGCGACCGCGACCGGCACGGGCTGGACAATAAGACATCGGGTGAGCGGTAGCGGCGTAACTCTGAGCGTCGAGTGTGGTGTCGTCTATTTCAACAACGGCCTCACCAGCATCGACGGGACTTGTACGTTGATCAAGCAATGAGTTAGATTAATTCTCGACGCGGCCACCCGGCCGTTACGGTCCTAGCGGCCTGTCAGTCCTTTCGGGATTGGCGGGCTTTTCTATGGCCGGAATAATCGTAGAAATCGAAGCCCATCTCCAGGCCGCCAGCCTTAAACGCCTGGAGCAGGATTTCGCAAAGACTGCTGCAACACTCGGCACCGGTCTATCGGCCTCTGCCACTCCTGCCGCCATCAGTTTCAGTAAGCAATTAACCACGACACTGGCAGCCAGGCTCAAGGAAGAGAGCCAGGTTCTCGGTGCCCAACTTAGCGCGGGCGTGTTGTCGCCGGCTCAGTACCAGCAGGCGGCCCAGCGACTCGGAAGGGAGATCGCCAAGGATTTACAGAAGGGTGTCCAGTCGGGTAATCGCCTGGAATTATTCGGCGGCCCGGCGGGCCTCGCGTTGAGAAACCAGCTTCAAGCCGTCACCGTCGCCGCGACACAGACGGCCCCAGCCGCACAGAAGGTCGCGACTGCGGTCACGCAAGTGGGAATTGCGGGTGTCGCCAGCAGTACGGGGCTCAATCGGGTCCGCAACGGGCTCGTGCAGGTCGCCCTCAGCGCGACAGGCAGCGCCGGGCCGCTCGGACGATTTGCTTCCTCGCTGCTGCTGTTCGGCGGTGGTGGCAGTGTCGTTCTCGGAATTGCCGCAGGCGCGGCAGTGATCGGGACCGCGTGGTCATTGATCACGCGGAAAGCACATGAAGCTAGCGAGGAAACAAAGAAGTGGATTGAGGCAGCCAGGGAGGCCAATCGGGTAGCCCGGCCAGAGTTTGTTCAGCTCGGGGAGGAGATCGCCAGAGCCGAAAAAGAGCTTCAGGGATTTCAGGATAAACTCGCCCGCGCCACGGCTCAGCGCACCCTCATCGTGCGGAAGCCCGGTGAATCTGGGCCCATGAAGGAATTGATCGACCAGATCGCGATAGCCGAGGAACGGCTGGCCGGACTGAGAAAGCAGGTTGACGGATTAAATAGTTCGACGGTCACCTTCAAGGGCCAGACCATCACCACCACGGTGGAAAGCACCGGGCTCCGCAACGTGACAGAGGAGGCCGAGGAGGCCGAACGGACGCGCGAGAAAAACGCTCGCGCGGCCACCAAGCGACTCGATGAACTCAAGCGGCACACCGAGGAACTCCGCAAAGCCCAGCTCGAGCTGACCGGCGCGTTCAACGCCTTCTGGGATGACATCGAGGCCAAGGCCAACCTGGCGGGCCCCATGGTCGTGGCGCGCCTCAAGGAGATGCAGAAGGCCGCCAAAGAAGCGTTTACCGAGAAGGTGCAGTGGAACTTCGACAAGGTCCAGCAAAACCTGGATGTCATCGAGAAAGGCCTCGACGAGATCGGTGAAGGCAACAAGGTTTTCAGCAAGTTCAAGCAGGACGTCGAGGACACCCGGACGCCCACCGAGAAGCTGCGCGACTCCATCCACGGGATCACCGGTGCGCTCGACAACCTGATCCAGCGGAACGGGATCGCCTTGCTCGGGGAAGACGCCACCCGCTCCATCGGCTCCGTCCTCAACCTGGTCGATGCGATTGGCGACCTGCGGGACTCACTCGGCAACATCACAGCGGCTGGGGCCATCGGGCTCGGCAGTGCCGCGCTGGGTGTCATTGGGTCGCTGACCGGGGAGAGTGCGGCCTCCAAGGCTCTGCGCGAGGCCATTGAGCGCAACGTCCTGGCGCTCCGGGACCTCAACGAGAACCTCGATGAACTGAACGTCAGCATGACCGGTGCCCGGTTCGGTGCGACGCAGACTGGGCTCCGGTCGGTGCTGGCTCGGGGCGCGCAGGGCGAGGGTAGGGACATTGGTGTGAACTTTGGCGGGGACATGTTCTCCGACCTGGCCGAGCTCGACTCGGCGCTCCGAAAAGCCGGCACCAGCCTGAAAGATGTGCGGGCTCTGGCTGAGGAGCTGGGGATTTCGCTGGAGGGCAACACGATCGCGCAGTTCGTCCAACTCCAGGAAGCCCTCGACAAGGTGGACCTGACCAAGTTCACGGACACGTTCGAGGGGCAGGTGGAGTTGGACGAGCGGCGGCGGCGGCTGGAGGGCGGGGAGACCAGCGCGCAGGCCCGCTTGGCGGCCCTCACCAAACAGCTCCAGGACCCAGAGACCGGCAGTTCGGCCCTCGGCAACGTACTCGGCATGGGCACGGACTTCAGTACGAAAGAGGGGTTAGAAAAGGTCAAGAAGCGGCTCCAGGAATTACTGGAGGACTTCCCGAACCTCGCGGCTGAGCAGCTTGGCGGACTCACCCGCGATCAGTTCCTCGATGCGCTCAACCAGGCTGGTGACCTCGTCAACGAGGGCCTGGCCGATCTGGCGCAAGCGGCCATTGACGCGTCGACCACGGCCCGCGAAGGGCTGCTCACCGAGGAAGACGCGCAGGTCCGAGCGGCGCACGAGGCCGAGCGGGCGCAGGCGATCGTGGAGGCCATCGCCGCCGGCACGGCGGCCGGTGGTCCCGCGGCCGTGCTGGCGGGCCAGATCGCCGCGGCGGAGGAGCTTCGCAAGCAACTGGAGGGCGGTGAGCTTGGCGTAGAGAGCCCGCTGGCGCAGGAGCAGCGCCGGATCATCGACGAGTTGTTGGGGCAACTGGGCAGCATCGCGCCATCCGGTAAAACCGACGGCAAGGTCTCGGCCGGCTTCACGGTGCAGCGGACGATCACGGAGACCAGTGCCGGGCGCCTGATCGGTGAGCTGACCTCGCAGACGGGGTTGCTGACCCAGATCCGGGACATCCTCGCGGGCGGGAAGCCGATTGTGACAGGGACCGGCGGGGGTATCGCGGCGACGGTGCCGGTGACGGAGGTGCACGTCTACATCGGTGAGGAGGACATCACCGACCGGGTGGGTGTGCGGATGTATAGAAATTTCCAGCACGCGGCGGCAATGAATGGCAATAACACGATGTCATGAAAAGCTTACGCGACGTGCCTCGTAATGGACGGACTGATATGAGACCCAATCGACCCCCTCGCAGCGCGCCGGATGCCAGCGCGCCCGAGATCCGACTCCGCCTCAACGGCAAGCATCGGACGATGAGTCGGGAGCAACTGACGGCCGCGTTCATCGAAATGGCCAAGAACATGGCGACGCTTGCAAAAGAGGTGGCTCGGCTTCGGCAAACCGGAATCCGTGAAGTAGTAGATAAAGTCCTCGCCGTGGAGAAGGCGGAATATGCCAAGGTGCATAACGACGCCGCCCGTGAACTCCACCTGCTGGCTGAGAAGACTCGTGAAGCCCGAGAGGCGGGAGTTGCGGTCTCGCGTGAGGAGATGAACGAGGTGTTGAAGTGACCCAATACTACACGGCGAACGGAACCGGCGGCGGGACGCCTGGGATCGACACGAACTCGGGTCTGTCCTCGCTTCTGCCGTGGCTCACGGTCGCCAAGAATAACGGGTTTGCGTTCGTGGCGGTTGACAACCCCACCTTTAACCGGAGTGATGAGTGGCGTGAGTCGTTCCTGATCGCCCGGGACGGCTCCAGTGGGAGCCCAATCACAGTCGGGGCCTACGGAACCGGCGCTCAGCCGAAATTCTCTGGGGCCACCCTGCTGGCGTCGGGCGACTTCACCCAAGGGGGTGGGTCTGAGGAGACCGGCGGGGTCTTCGCCTCGGGACTGGAGGATGAGGTCGATGCGTTCACGACCGACTTCACCGGTAAGACGGTAGCCAACTCGAATACCGTCACCGTGGTCACCGCCGCCGGGCAGTTCAACAACGGGATCAAGGGCGGGAAGATCGACTTTGCGGGTACTGGAATTACGGGCTACGCCTATAAGGATTTTGCGGACCAGACCACGTGCTACGCTCGGGCCTACATCAAATTCAACGCGGCCTTCGAGACGGCAACCAGCCTCGGCATCTTCACCGTGCTCAAGCTTCGGGATGAGACGGCTGGTATAGACCTCTTCCATGTGCAGATCCAAGCCGATAACGCCGCCCCGTTCAACTCTTGGAAGTGGAGTGTCACCGCCACCAACCCCACCGCCCTGATATACAACGGGACGCTCGGTGAGATCGTGCTGGACCAGTGGTATCAGATCGAGTTGAAATTTGTACAGGGCACCGGCGCCAACGGCATCGCGGAGTTCAAACTGGACGGAGTGGTCAAGGGCACCACAGCCACGGCCCAAACGTGGAGCACACGCACCGTAGACCGGTTCCTGATCGGCCACAGCTTCGGGGCGCAGTTCCCCAATGCCGCCTCCGAGATGAACTTCGATGACGTGAAGGTGGACACCGCACCCATCGGAGCCTTCAACGCGCCAACCACGACCACCAACCGCTGGTATGCCACGGCCGCGACCGAGCCCACGGATGTGTACCGGGATGGCGTAGCCGCGACGGAAGTTGCGCTCAAAGCTGACCTGGACACGACCTCCGAGTTCTGGCCCGATGCTCCGAATGGCCGGCTCTACCTCTATGACAACACCGGGAATCCGGCGACGAACGACGTGGTGGAGATTCCTGATCTGACGCGCTCCAATGGGCTGATTTTTCTCAATACCCGCAGCTACTACACCGTCAAGAACCAACACCTGACCCACGGCAGGTTCTACGGGATACGGTGCCACAACGGCTCCGGCGCCCGGTCCAACCTCCTCTTCGACGGGCTCCTGTGCGACGAGATGGAGGACGAAGCCGCCGCGGCCTGCTATCAAGTCACCCGGAGCGGCGCAGCGACGTGGGATGTGATCGAGTTCCGCAACTGTACCGCTGCACCGCCGAGTCGCCGCTACCCGTCCGGCTCCGCCCAGGAATGGGGATGGAACCTTGATGGACGGGGCTCGACCAGCTACGGCATTACCAACGTCGTCTGTGAGTACTGCTCGACGACCACGCCTGCCGGGGAGGATGCCTTTACGTTCTGGCACGTGAACGAAGTCCGAATCACCCGGTGCTACCCGGCGGCAGGGAACGGCGAGAACAGCTTCGACTTCAAAGACACGGCAGGGATAACGGCCGAGGATTGGACTGCGGTCAACGATGGGGAGTACGGGTTCATCGTCCACGAGGTGGACAGCGCGCCGAACGGCCTGTCGACCGGGCATCTGATCCAGCGCGGCCTCATCACCGGGGCGGGCCAGAAGGGCGTCAACAAGTGGGGCCTGGCCTTCTGGTGGAGCAAGAACAGCGTCATCCGGGACCTAGTCATCCGTGACTGCCCTGATGGCGGGGCATGGCTGGACGACCACGGGGCGGCGGCTGCGAACAACCAGTTCCTCTATTGCACCATTGATTGTCCCAATGCTGCCTCGGCGCAGCTCGCTATCTCGAACAACATTGGCACCAAGGTCTACCACTGCACGCTAATCGCAGGGGCCACCGGCCGGGGACTGTGGGTCATCGGCGGGGCGAGTGCCACCGGGATCAACGCCCGCAACAACATCATCAAGGGTAGCGGGGCCAAACTCGTCGAGGTCGCGGTGGCCGCCCAGGCCGCGCTGGTCCTGGACTACACCGGCTACTACTCCAGCACCGGCTACACCGGGATGTTCACCTGGGGTGTGACGACCTATAACACCTTCGCGGACTGGAAAACTGCCAGCTCGAAGGACGCCAACAGCCCGACGCCAGCCGACCCGCTGCTCGTGGACGAAGCGGGGAACGACTACCGCCTCCAGGCGGCCTCGCCCTTTAGGGATCTCGCGGTTGCTATTCCGGGCGTCAACGACGGGCTCGGAGACCTCGGC
>CAZASU010000035.1:0-21291 GCA_964487785.1 uncultured Gemmatimonadaceae bacterium
ACGACCGTTTCCTGGGGCCCTTCACCCTGGCTCAGCTGACCAGTGCGATCATCGTGCTCATTGGAATCAGCCTGCTGTACGCCTGGCGGCGAGGTCACAGCCCGGCACCGGGAGTCTATTTGTCGACTGGAAAGAAACAGCCAGTGACTAAGGTTTCGACAGCTGCGTAAGTTATTTGTGCGGAAAGACTTACAGATGGCGCGCTCGAACTGTACAATTTTTGCACCTCTAAGATACTTGAGCCCTGCGTGGCTGTGTGTTGTGCCCCAATGACTTACGACATTCGTTACCGTGGCATCCGACTTGCCCCTTTGATGGGGCAGGAAGTCAGCCGCTTCACACGGAAAGTGGTAGGTCGAAGAAGGGTGGAGCGGACACTTCGGTCCGTCTCCGTAAACTCAGGGGGCGATCTACCACCTCTAATGCGAACGGCCCGTCTATCGACGGGCCGTTTGCTTTTATGCGGTTAAGCTATGGTCGGCCAGCACGATCCCGTCTTCGTCGGCATACAGGAAATCTCCGGGTGAGAAGGTAACGCCCGCAAAGCTCACGATGCCGCCCCGCTGCCCGGAGCCGGTTTTCCCGCTTCGCATGGGCGAGGTGTTGATCGCCCGTGCACCGACTGGGATCTCGCGGAGCTCGGCTGCGTCGCGTACACAGCCGTTGATGACCAGCCCGGCCCACCCGTTGGCCTGCGCCAGCGCGGCAAGCCGCCCTCCGACCAGCGCACAGCGAAGCGAGCCACCCCCATCAACCACCAGCACCCGGCCCAGCCCCGCTGTGTCGAGAGCCTGAGCCACAAGCGCATTGTCCTCGGAGACCCGCACTGTTTCGACCGAACCCGCGAATCGGCTCAGGCCGCCATAGTCCCGGAAGATGGGCGCGACGAGGCGAACGACCGGCCCGAACGCGTCGCACAGGTCCGCCGTCGCGAAGGTCACTTACGTCTTCTGAGCGCGGGACTCCGGCGCCTCCGTCAGACTGGTCGTCAGAGTGGTCACAGCGCTCGGGTTCCCCTTTCTCCGCGGCTCGATCAGAAAAGTCCAGACCAGTGCCGCCAGCAGCAGGATCGCCAGCACCCCTTGGGCGAGCAAAGACTCCACGGTGGGATAGATCCCGAGCGCCGGCATCCGGGGCGCCCAGGACACGAGGGTGGTCGGCAGGACGCCGCCTCCCTGAAGCTCGGCTACGCCTTTGCCGGCGAACACGAACGCCATGTAGTACAGGAAGGCACTGGTCACACCGAAAAACGGCTTGAGTGGAAGCCTCACCCCAAACCGGCTGATGGCAACATAGACTCCCACCAGGATCGCCGCGCCGACCAGGATGCCGGCCACGATGGGGATGCTGCTGCCACTCGGACCGCCCGTCAGAAACAGCGCCTTGTAGAAGAGGACCGTCTCGAAACCTTCACGGTAGACGGCCAGAAAGGCGGCCGAAGCCAGCGCCAGCGAGGACCCGCTGGTGAGCGCGTCGTTCACTTTGCTCCGCACGAAGTGGTTCCACTTGACCACCTCCATCTTCGAGAGCAGCCAGTAGCTCACGTAGAAGAGAACAACTGTAGCGACGACCATGGTCGCGCCCTCGAGTACCTCCTGCCTGGCAGGCGTAAGGTGAAACACGGTCTCGACCGCAAAGGCGGTGATGAGACTGGCCCCGAGGGCGGCACTGACACCCAGGTTGATGTCCCGTTTCCGGTGCGAGGCTCCCATCTTGACTAGAAAGGTCATGAGCGCGCCCACGATCAGGATTGCCTCGAGTCCCTCTCGGAGCATGATCACGAACGACTGGAAGAACAGGTTGGCCGGCGATAGCCGATCGCCCAACGATCTCTCGGCCTTCTCGAGTCCGAGCGCCAGCTGCTGCCGGATGGAGTCGAGCTCCGCGGCAGTGGCACCTCCGGCCACACGCGCGCGCAGTTCAGCGAACTTTCCCTCCAGCTCCGCAGCCAACTTCGGGCTCTGGGCACGAACCCCGCGCTCCACCTGCTCGAACGTCATGTAGGCATCGAACGCGCTGGTGTTCGCCGACGAGTCGCCTTTACGCGCTAGCACATAGGCCGACTCGAGCTGGCTTCTGACCCGCGCAAAGACATGGTCGGTGGCGTTCGCTGTGGCATCCGGCTGGGCGCTTCGTATCGCGGCCACCTGCGCCAGTGCGACGGGTGAAGTGTCCCTCGCCTGAAGCGCTCCGAGCAGCTGGGTGTCTGACATCCGGCCGGTGACCGGGAACGAGCGGAGAGCCGGAGGGATGTCGCCCGAGGGGCTGGGAAGTCGGAGGAGAGTGGCGTACAGCGCCGCGGCCCAGCGGTCCTCCGCCGGCAGGCGGAGCTCGAAGGAGGGCATCGCCGTCCCCACCACGCCGATGGTGATACGGCGGTAATAGTCGAGCGGCGACCGATCCATCAGCCCGGCGCGGTGGGCGAGATTGGTTGGCTTGGGATCCAGCCCCAGCGCAGCCGGCCCGTCCCCCCAGCCCAGTGCGCCGTGACAGCCGGCGCAGTTGGCCTGATAGACTTCGGCCCCGCGCGCAAGCGAAGGCGTCTGACCCGGCAGATCATCCAGGCTTACCCCCGACCGGCTGGAGAGCGTACTCGTCAGGCGGCGGACCCGAACGTCGATCGAATCGGGCGCCGCGATGCGATCGACCAACCCGATGACCGAATCGATCTCGGCCAGCGCACCTCGGCTGAGCTCGGTGGGAAGAGCGAGGGCGGAGCGGCGCGACTCGAGGAGGAATAGCCGCGCTTCGTCGAGTTCCGCCTGGGACACCACGCGCCCACCCACGATTCCGATACGATATTCCTGGGCCGCCAGGTGGGCAGTGGCCGCAAGACGCCGTACCAGGGGAGCTGGATCCGTCGTCTGTTGGGGAGTGCTGAGGAGGCCAGCCACGAACAAGAGGCCTGCTCCACCGATGAGAACCATTTTCATCCAGTTTGGGAATCGATCAGGTCAAACTAGAGTGATACGGTCGGAATTGAAAGAGGGTGGCTGCTAAGGCGCCTCGACGATTGCGATAGCGCCGGCCGAGGTGGCCGAGTGGGTGAGAGACACCTGAATCCGAAGCCCGCCGCTTTCATCGGAGAGGCGCGCGGCGAGACCGTGAAGCGCAATGGCCGGCTTGCCTTCGGCGTCCCGGGACACCTCGATCTCGCGCCAGCCGATTGCCCGGGCCCCCCGAAGGGACTGCATCGCCTTATAGACCGCCTCCTTAGCAGCGATGCGGGCAGCGGCATGTCCGGTGGCATCCGTGCGAGTGGCCAGATAGACCCGCTCCCCTTCCGAGAAAAAGCGCGTCATCGCCTTCTCCCCTTTGCTGGCCAGCAGCGATCTTACCCGCTCCAGATCGATCAGGTCTATTCCCACGCCGATGACGGTCACAGACGAGACCACCAGAACTCCGCCAGCGGCCGCAGCACGGGCGGTACGGGCAGGTACCCGCCCAGCACCAGACCCAGGTATGTGGCCGATGCCAGAACTGACGCGCTGATGAGCCAGAGAAGCCAGGCGGGCCGGCGCCAGGCTCTTGCTCGATCGATCTCGGCTTTCCAGCGGTCCTGCTCCGCCCGCGATCCGGCTGCCAGCGCCAGCCAGGCTGCCTCCAGGCGGCGGGCCGCAGCGGCCAGAGCACGCTGCCAGTCCTCCTGTCCGGCCCACCCCCGAGTGCCTGAAGCCGACGCACCGGGTACCGTCTGCTCCAGGGCATCGAGGGCGCCCACGAATCCCGCACCACCACTGCCCAGGCGCGAGGTTATCGCACGGACATCCTCGGTCTTGACCCTGAACGCTTCGAGTTGGCGGGCGGGAAGCCTCGACTCGATGGCGGCCTCACTCAGCTTGGCGTTCACCGCCTCGGCGAGCCGCTCGGCGGCGGCGACGACGGCGCGCTCCCACAGATCGAGCCAGGCAACACGGGACAGCGAGGCTACAGCGCCCTGTCTGTCCCCCGACGCCGCGAAAGAGCGCGCGGCACCGGCAAGCTCGAAGATCCCGGTTACCAGATCGAGCCGGATGTCATCCAGAACGAGATCGAGCGAGCCGCGATCGGCGCGGATCAGAGGCGGATCGACCAGCCGGCCAAGCGAGGGGCCCAGTTCCGGAACCAGCCAGACATCAGCCGAGGTGGGAGGCAAGGATGGCCTCGAGGACCCGGTCGGTGTCGCTGAGATTCTCGAATGCCGCGTGGGGCCCGCAGGTCATCAGGTCGGCTACCGAGTAGGCGCCGGTAGCCACCGCAACCGCGCGTGCCTCGATGCCTGCACCGCAAGCAATGTCTGCCGGCGTGTCGCCGATGATGACCACTTCCGCGCCGGTAGGAATCCGGCCGAAGTAGGGCTCCGCTCGCCGGGCGGCAATTGGCGCCAGATCGGGACGGTGGGCGGCATCGGAACCGTAGGCACCCACCCGAAAGCGCGCCGGATCGAGCCCGGCCGCCTGCAGCTTCAGCGCCGCCCCCTGGGCCATGTTCCCGGTAAGCAGCCCGATGACAACCCCCTCTTCCCTCTCCAGGCGATCGAGTAGCGGGTGGACGCCGGGCATGACCGTTGTTCTGTTGGTGGGCTGCCGAAGCTCGTGCTGAAGCAGATCGACGTAGCGGGAGCAGAGGGCCTGAACCCGCTCGGATCGATGCGGGCCGGGGTGGCCGGCGGCCTCGAGCAGCTCGGTCACTATCTGCGGATCGGTCTTGCCGTCGAAGCGCACTTCCTGCATGACCCCGACCTGACCAACCTCCTCGGTGATTGCCGCCATGATCGCCCGACGGCCGGCGCCGGCCGTCAACAGGATGGTTCCATCGATGTCGAAGAGAACCA
The DNA here is from genome assembly GCA_964487785.1 of uncultured Gemmatimonadaceae bacterium. Classification (GTDB taxonomy): domain Bacteria; phylum Gemmatimonadota; class Gemmatimonadetes; order Gemmatimonadales; family GWC2-71-9; genus CAVVWJ01. The sequence goes on from CAZASU010000035.1 coordinate 4,814, forward strand.
GTCTTCGCCTGGTTCCGGCACCGTTCTTCATCGCGGCTCCAGCCGCCGCACCGCGACGAGCCGCTGCCTCAGGGTTGCGGCGCGGGTGCCAGGGAGCCACGGCTCCGCCAGCGTCCCGCCGCACGCCAGCGTCGAATGGATCAAGGTATCAGCATCGCCCGCGAACGCGACATGAGTGATCCCGGTGCCGGCCTCCCCGCTAAAGAAGAGTAGGTCACCCGGCTGGACGGAGTCGAGCGAGACCGTGGCGCCGTGGAGAACCTGCTGGGCCGAGTCTCGGGGGAGAATCACGCCCCGGGCCGCGAAGGTCGTCTGGACCAGCCCGGAGCAGTCGACGCCCCAGGGTGTCACGCCACCCCACTGGTAGGGACTGCCCATGAAATACTCGAACGCCCAGCGCTCGGGCGCCTTGGCCTTTGCCGCGGCCGTGGCGTCGCTGATCTCCCGGACGTTGCCCTCGGTGATGCGACCGCGACGTCCATCGGGCAACGCCACCACCTCATGCTCCAGTACCACGCGAGCCCGCAACGGCAGCGGCAGATGCGACCCGCCGATGCGCAGGGTGGCGCCTTCGCTCCAGGCCATGGCACGCGAGCGCCAGTCCTCCGCCACCTGATCCTCGACCTCACTCAGGTAACCCGCATTGATCCAGCCATCGTAGCCGTCGAAATGGGTGCAGACGCGGCGCCAGTCACCCGTGCGGTCCACGATGGCGGCGGTCTCGCCGAGCACCAGTTGGGTGACCTGTTCCGCGCGGACCCGGGGCTCGGCTAGGACTGGTGCGATGGCGGCTCGGGCTATGGCAGCGGGCATGAGATATCCGGAATCAGGCACCCTGCTCCGGCGCGGCCCGGGCCGCGCACTCGCGACAGAGGGTGACCCCACGGAAGGTGCAGATCAGGCAGATGAACGTGCCGCAGTTGGCGCAGGGATATCCCTCGGATGCACGCTCTTCCTGTCCGCAGGCGCGGCACCCCATGGCGTCATGCTCTTGTGGCGTCATGCGACAATGTTGTAACGCTTGATCTTGTTGATCAGCGTGGCTCTCGAGATCCCGAGCTCGATCGCGGCACGGGTACGATTGCCGTTGTGGTGCTTCAATGTGCGCTCGATATGCTGCCGCTCCAGGTCCTCGAGGCTGAGCGGGGTGTGACGCCGGTCCCCTACTCCCGCCCGCGCCCGGAACTCACCGGGCAAGTGCTCGACGCTCACTGCGGGCTGGCCACGTCCCAGGATGAGCGCACGCTCCAGGACATTTCGCATCTCCCGCACGTTTCCTGGCCAGGGATAGGAGAGTAGGCGCTCGAGCACTTCGCCGGAGAGCGCAGCCGGCCCGTCGGGCAGCTCGGATCGAAGATCGCCCATGAGGCGGGTGATGAGCGCCAGCCGGTCCTCTCGCGATCGGTCGCGCAGCGCGGGCATCGTGAGCGGCATGACGCTCAGCCGATAGTAAAGGTCTTCCCGAAAACGCCCGCTCTCCACCTCGGCCTGCAGGTTCTTATTGGTGGCGGCCACCAGTCGCGCGTCCACCGTGATCTCGCGGGTGCCGCCGAGGCGGCGGAAGGTCTTGGTCTCCAGCACCTTCAGCAGCTTGGGCTGCAGCTCCGGGGCCAGATCACCGATCTCGTCGAGGAAGATGGTCCCGTGGTCGGCGATCTCGAACAAGCCTTGCTTACGATCCTTGGCATCGGTGAACGCGCCCTTCTCGTGCCCGAAGAGCTCGGAGTCGAGAAAGGTGGCGTTGAGCCCACCGCAGTTCACTTCCACGAACGGCGCCTTGGTACGAGGGCTCAGGTCGTGAATCATTCGGGCCACCCACCCCTTGCCCGTGCCGCTCTCTCCGTTCAGCAGCACCGTCGTGCGCTCGCTTTGCGCCAGCAGCCCGACCTGATGAGCGAAATCCTGCATCCCCGACGACGTGCCCAGGGACTCCAGTCCGTAACCCGGCGCGCTCTGGATCAGCAGGGCCTCGTTGATCCGCCGTAGTTTCGCCTTGTCCGCGACTCTCGCGGTGGCCGCGGCGAGGTGCTCCAGGTCCACCGGCTTGGTCAGAAAGTTCTCGGCGCCCAACTGCATGGCCCGCACTGCGGTTGCCACGTCGGCCTGCCCAGTCAGGAGGATTACCGAGGCATCGCGGTGGCGCAGGTGTTCCAAAACCTCCATACCATCCATGCCGGGGAGTGCCAAATCCAGGATGACGACTTCGGGCCGGATGCGGTCGAACGTGGCCAGGCCAGCCTCGCCGCTCAGCTCCCGGGTGACCTCGTAGCCGAACCGTTCGAAGTAGTTCCCGATGCTGCGCAAAACATCGACATCGTCATCGATGAGCAGAACGGAGGCAGCCATTGAAATACCTTGGATCGATAGGAACGTGGCGCGCCCGCCTGGCTTGCGGTACCAGATCGGCCTGACAGGGGGACCCACCAGAAATTAGTCACTCGGCGCTATTGCACCATGGCTCACTTGCCAGTCGGTACCATGACCCGGATGGCCCCCGGAATGACGCTCGCGGTAAAGGGGGTTTGCCCGCCGGGTTCACCGTCGAGCTGAACCGGCTGGACCGGATCGGTTTCCACCCGAACCTCCCGGCCGCGGGCATGGCCAACGTAGCCGGTATCCCCGAGGGTACCGGGCGTAATCCGCAGCAGCTCCCATACAGCCAGAACACTCTGGGAGAAGCTGTTGGCCCGGACCACCACCACATCCAGCAAGCCATCATCAGGGGTAATGCCGGGTCCCAGGCTGATGAAAGGGGGGATGACTTCGCCGCAGTTGGCCACCAGGACCATGGCGGCGTTGGCCTCGTATTCGACGCCGTCGATGGTGATAGCATGCACCGTGCTTCGGATATCCGGGATGAGCCGAAGCGTGGTTGCGACGTAGGCAGCCATCCCCCATCGTCGCTTGTGCTCCGCGAGGGTGCCGGCCATGACCCGCGCGTCGTATCCCGCTCCGCAGGCCACCGCGAAATACTGAGCCCCGCCGGGCCGCTCCATTCGCCCCAGATCGAACCGCTTGGGTCGCGCACTCACCAGCGTTCGCGCGGCACGCGCCGGCGAGGCTGGAATCCGCAGATTCCCCGCCAGCAGATTTCCGGTTCCGCCGGGGATGACTCCCAATGCCACGTCGGTGCCTACCAACGCCGCGGCCGCCTGCATTGTGGTGCCGTCTCCACCGAAAACCGCGACCACGTCCACCCCCTCGGACACGCCGTATTCGGCCAGGAGTCGCGCGTCGCCCGACCCGCCGGTGGCCAGGACCTCGGCCTTCCACCCGGCGGCCCTCAGCGTACTCATGATGGCGTTTACCGCCAGCGGGTCGGTTCGCGCCGCAGCGGGGTTGGCAATGACCAGCGCCCGGGTCACGCCTAGAACTCCCGTTGCCAGCGGATATCGGAGCCGATCTGATACGGGTTGGTGGTGGTGGTGATGCCGAAGTTCTGCCGGCACGTCTGGAGCGTCGGCTCCACACTAGCCTGAAGCCTCCACTCCCGGCTGAACCTGAACTCGAGGCTGGCGCCGAGGTTGCTGTAGGTGAACTGGCTCAGGTTCTCGGGGCAGAAACCCGCATTGAAGGTCAGGAAGGTCTTGGCGCCGAGCTGCCACCCGGCAGCGAGCTGGGTCAGCGTGCTCACTCCAGCCCTGCTCGACACTCCGGGTCGGATTTCGATGAGGTCGAGTGGGATGCCGATGTCCTGGATCAGCGCCCGCTCCAGCTCGCTCGAAAGGGCGCTGGAGAAATAAGAGAGCCCGGTTTCCAGCGCGCCCGCCCGCCCCAGCCGGGTCGCCTCGTTGGCGGGGTATCCGGTGACCAGGTAGGACACCAGATCGGTCTCCGAGATCGGTGGATTGAACGTGCTCTCCAGGCTGATCCTTGGGGCATAGAGCGTCCCGGTAATGACCGCGATCACCGGGATCTCCTCGCCCCGCACCGCCCGCACGGCGTGGGTGGCGCGGATATCGAGTGCCGCGTTCAGGTCCCCGAAGTAGCGCACCGTCCCCCGCTCCACCGTAAAGTCCCGGGTCACCGGGCCAATCTTCAGGGTGTAGCTGCCGCGAACCGCTTCCAGGGTGCCGGAAGGCGTGTAGGCCTGTCGAGTCTTGCTGAGCTGTACCTGCCCGCTCAGCTGAATGTTGGCCTCGGCCGATCGGAGCCAGACGTCAGAGCCCATCTCCACGCCGAGGTTCGTGATAGTGAGCGAGTCGAGGAACCGGTTCTGAAACTTGCCTCCGAGATTCTCCCGGCGAAGCAGGGTGGTGTCGACCAGATCGGCAATGGTGGGGTCCTCGAGATCGATGATCCGCTTGGTTACCAGATCAGCGAAGTAGAGCACGCCACTGTTCGCGGTGAGGTTCCCGGTGAGCGTGGCGCGGAACAACGGGCCCTCCAGCTGCAGGCCACCGGTACCATCCAGCCTGAGAAATCTGCTGACGTCTACCGCCCTGAAGTCGTCGGCCCGGAAGCCGAGGTTGAGCACCGGACGGGCAAGGTCCTCCAGGCGAACCGTCCCGGTGATACCCAGGGTGCCGCCGCCGCTCCTCAAGGCCACGTTGTCCAGCACCAGCGAATCACCCTGGAACCGGGCGCGACCCTGCATCCCCTCGTATCGGACACCCAGCCCGGGGAGCGACATGGCGCCGTCGCGAAACTCTACGGCCCCGGCCAGTCGGGGCGCTTCCCAGGTGCCGGTGACATTCACATCGGTGGAGAACTCGCCGCTGACTTGCCTGACCGCGGGGGTCAAGGCCTCGAGAATCCCCAGATCGACGCTGTCGCCGCGGGCATGGACCGAGAGGGGACCGTCTACCTGGCGCTGCTGTGCCCCACGTATGGCCAGGTCCAGGGGAAGGGTGGCACCAACATCGAGCACGTTCTTGCCGGTCCGCCAAAGCAGGAGATCGGTCTCCAGGCGGCGGTCGGCGTAGTCCACCACACCCTGGAGGAAGGGCGCGTTGAAATCGCCGAATTTTCCTCCATCCAGTATCATGGTGCCTCGCAGTGTCGGCCGTTCGGCCGTTCCGCCTACGCGGACATCAATGCCGAGGTCGCCGGAGATACCCAGTGTGTCCCGCTGCAGGAGGCCGTAGGCATCGTGGAGGTCAAGCCCAAGCACGCGAACCAGGAGGGAGCCTTCCGCCGACCCTGGCACCCGGCCGGCCAGCTGAATCAGGCCCGAGCCGTCCTCGGCGCGGATGGTGACAGGGCTGACCGCGGGCGCAGAATCACTCAGGGTCACCGCGAACGATTCCTCCGACCGGTACCGATGCGCGGGCAGAGCGAAGGAAAGACTGTCGAACATGGCGACCTGGGTTTGGCCATGCCGCCACCAGCGTCCGGCCCCGTTCACCCCGACGTTTGAGCCTATCCCGGTACCGGCGTTCCAGTCGAGCGAGTCGGCCCAGCCACGTGCCTGCGCCCCGATTCGGTGGAAGACCCAGGTACCAGCGCTCAGGGAATCCGAGCCGATCGAGGCGGTGAGCTGGGGGCGCTGACCGCCAATCCAACTGAACGCTCCGGTCACCCGGGGCGAGCGGATACTCAGCCATTCGAGGTTTTCGAGCAGGAGATCGGCGCTGGCTTCCAGGGTATCGAGATTTCCTGCCAGCTGAACACTCGCCTGCGCCGTTCCCCCGAGCGGGCGACTGTCGGGACCGAGATCCCGGGTCTGCCCGGTCGTGGCCAGCAGCAGCGAGTCGAAGGCAATCAGGCTGTCGGCCGCAAGGGTGAAGGCCATCCGTCCAGTATGGAGTCCGCCCCACCCCAGAGTCCCGGATCCGCCTACCCGGGCGCCTTTCCAAACCGCATAGGCGGTATCCACCCGGATCAGGCTGTCGTGCAATCCGGCGATGGCGAAGACGCTGTCGAGGGTGAGCTCCCGGAGCCGACTGCTCGACAGCGCGACGCGCAGCTCGCCCTCAGGGGCCCGCAGGGTGTCGATGATGCCGGTAACCGAGACCTCGCCGTTCAATCGGGTGGGGAGGTCGCGGCCGGTGAGCGCCGCCAGATCCAACCGGGAGAACCGCAGAAGCAGATCCTCGGCGCCCCACTTGGGAGGCTGCAGCGTGACGAATCCGTGCGCTTCAATCGCTCCGATCTGGCCGGTCAGGGAAGCGTCCACCGCCAGGCGGGCCAGTGTGCCCCGGCTCTGGAATGGACCTCGCAGCTCGCCCCGGGCGCCGAGTGAGGGAAAGGCGCGCCGGATTCCATCGAACGAGAGCGGATCCAACATGACGTCGGTGTCGAGCCCGAGGACCGGGGACCGGGTATCGAGGTGCACCCTCCCTTCGAGCTGACTGGGCGGGCGGTCCAGATCCTGGTGTTGGGCGGTGCCGTTGAACCTGATGTTTCGCAGCGGGCCATTGAGCGTGCCCACCGCGGTGAGTCGTCCCTCGAGGATCACGGCCGGGGCAATCCGGCGCACGGTTCGGAGGTCGATATCCGATTGCTTGACGCCGAACTCGGTGAAGGTGAGGCCGCTGTCGCGCGAGGCGCCGACGCCACCCTCGCCGGCAATGGTCGTTAAGGGGTTACCGGGCACCGCCGCGTCTCTGAAGGCCCATTCGATGCCGAGGTCCAGGGCGTTCAGGAATCCGGATCCAGCCAGCTTGCCGGTCACGGTCCCGTAGAACGGCAGGCTGTCCAGATAGGGGCGGACGGCATCCAGATCCAGATCTGCCAGCCTCACGTTCATGTCACGCACCCCGAGGCCGCGGCGACGGTCGGTGATCGTCACGACATCGCCATCGACCTGCCCATCGGGGCCGGTGAGATGAAGGTCGCGGATGTCGTACGCGGTCCGCACGCCGGTCTCCGACCTGGCGGTGAGAACGCCACGTCCCGTCATCGAAGGGAAGTGGGGTGAGACCCAGCGGAGGTCCTCGAGATTGACGTGGGGCGCGATGACCTGGAAATCGAAGAGGATGGTGTCGCGCGGCCAGGTAACCGCACCGCCACCGGAGAACCGGGTATCCGGCAACGCCCCCCGGGAGAGACTGAACACCGCACTGTCGCCCCGGATTCGCACCCGGCCGACCGCGTGCCGGAGCGTCACACCAGGATCGTTCACCCGGGTGGCGAGCGAGTCGAGGTCGATGGTGAACGGCTGCCGGTCGGGGGTGGCGATGCGCATTCGGGACAGCCGGGTGGCGAGATCCGCCAGAACGATCACCCGTCGAAGTCCCTCCGGAGTCTCCTCCACGATCCGTCCCGGCTTGGCCCGCTCCGCCTGAAGCGCCGAATCGACGCTGCTTTCGCTGCGGGCAGACCGGGGAGGATTCCACGGCAGCGCAATGCGGAGCATCCCGTCCGTCATCTTGACGTTGTGGAACTCGACCAGGGGCGACCTTCCACCTTTGGATCCCTTGCCGATGCCGAGCACCTCTTCGTAGTTCATCCGCCCGTTGCGATGCTTGATCAGCTGGATAGTGGGGCGATCCAGCTGGATCGCGCTCAACACCACCTGGCCCGCGATGAAGTTCGGCAGCCGGTAGGCGACCCGCACCCGGGGCAGGTCCACCAGCAGCTCCCCGCTGGTGTCCCGCACCACCAGATTTTCGAGGGTGAGGTCGTACAGGAATGAGCCCGAGATGGCCCCGACCCTCACCTGGCCGACGACGATGCGGTCGAGGAACCTGGAGACGGTGCGCGCCAGCAGGTCCCTGCCGGGCGGGGTAAGGGTCATGGAGGTAAGTACCCCCAGGATCATCGCGGCGCTGCCGATCACGAAGACGAACAGGAACCGCGCAAGCTGCCGGCGCATCGCACGCTGCCGGCGCATCAGAACGGCTGCCCCACGGCAATGTGAAAGGTGAATTTTCCCTGACGGGGCAGGACGTAGGAGCCCTGCCCTGGCACCGGAGTGAGGTTGCCGGCCGGATCGAACTGAAACAGCGCCCCCGGCTGCAGCTTGTAGGGGTTGTAGGCCATGTCCAGCCGGGCCGGACCGAGCGGAGTCGCTACCCGCAGACCGACGCCAGGTGTCACCCGGATGACGGCCGTGCGTTCGTTGCCGCCGCGCTGCCAGACTCCTCCAGCGTCCACAAATGCCGCCAGGCGCAGACGGGAGCTCAGGACCGGCGAAGGCACCCGGAGCTCGACATTGGCAACCGCGAGGCTGTTGCCACCGGTCGCCGCTACCCTGACGGAATCCGGATTAATGACCGGAACCACCGCGCTCTGGGGTACCACGTAGACCACCGGTCCGAGCTCGTTCCGGTCGAAGCCACGTACGTCATTCGGGCCACCGGCATAGAATCGCTGCTCGGGTGGAACGAAGGCGCCGCTCCCCGACGCCACGTCCACGTTGGGCGACACAATCAGCCCGCCCTTGACCCGCCAGCTCAGCACCACGTTCCGGGAGAGTGGCCGGTACCAGGCCATCGCGCCCACGAACCGGGTGAACTGCTGCAGCGAGGAGGAGCCGATGTACCTGGAGCTGTGGGTGAGCTCGAGCGAGGCGATCGATCCCCGGGTGGGATCGATCTGGCTGTTGACCCGGGGAAAGTTTCCCGAGGCGGTGAGGGTCGCCAGGATCCGATTCTGCCTCAGCGGCTCGATGACATCGCTGGTACACGCGTTGAAGAACGAGCAGAAGCTCTGGGCCGTCGCTTCGGTGCGCCCGTAGGAGAGAGTGTAGGTCAGCGACAGAGGGTTACGTCGTCTAGGGGTGGTGCGGGTAAACGCGATGCTGGCACCGGTCTCCTGCCTCAGGTAGACCTTGTATTCCGAGCGCCGCTCAGTAAAGACCGACACGGTGACCGCATCGTTGGGAGAGAGGAAAGCCGGCCGGCGCACCGACGCACCGAGGTAGAAGTTCACCCTGGCCGACCCGACGGTGTCGTTCCGGGAAGCCCCGCAGATGTTATCGGCCAGCCCCCAGTCGACCGGCGCACCCACCCCGACCTTCGAGACCCGGCTGGTGAGATCGAGAACCCGACCGCCACCCAGAAAGTTGCGTGAAGTCCAGCCCAACGAGCCACGGAAGCAGTCGTTGGTGGCGTAGCCCAGGCCACCCCGGATCCGGCGACGCTTGCCTTCGTTGACCTGCACCAACAGGGGCACAGAGTCGGCGGCGGGCTGAAAAGCCGCCGAGTCGATGTTGACCGACGCAAATCGGAACAGATCCGACTCGTAGAGATTTCGCTGGCTCTGAAACAGCTCTTCCTGCGAGTACTGCCTCCCTCGGCGCGACACCAACAGCTTCCGAACCAATGAGGAATCCACCCGGGTGGCGCCGACAACTGTGGTCCGACCGATCACCGCTCTTCGGCCCGGCGCGACGTCGAGCGAGACCGAGGCTCTTCGCTCCGGCTTTGCGACTTCGAAGCCGGTGAAGACGGTGGCTGAGGGATAGCCGTGGTCCCGGAGCCGCCGGGTGACGCTGTCCGCGCTGGCCTGCATGGCGTATCGGTTGAACGGGTCGCCTTGCTGCAGCGGCAGGTCCTGCAGCGCCACCCGCCGCCACCGTGCCGGCAGCGAATCCAACCCAATGATGGCGAGCGCGGTAACCACAATTGGCTCAGCTTCCTTGATACTGAACGTAATGTAGACGTCCTCAGGTGTGCGCCGAACCAGCGTGTCGATGATGGCTTCGGAGTACCCGGTCCGCTTGTACAACACCCCGAGCCGGACCACGTCGCGGCGAAACTCCTGCTCATCGAAGTACCGCTTGGCACCCAGGCCAAGCCAGCGGAAGAGGAAGGTCCGCGCAAACCAGCTGGAATTAGTCGTGGAGATGGCGCTGGCGAGCACCTCGTCCGAGATGGCGCGGTTGCCTCTGAACTCGAGCCGGCGAACGACGAGCTGTTGCTCCTGGGCGGAGAGCGGGACGGTCGAGACCAGAGTCGCGACGAGCCAGACCAGCCGGACCACGCTGTTCATCGGCAGCAGGATGCGTCGGCCCAGAGCAGACTTCCGCTGGTCGCAGGTGACGGGTGGGTCTGCCGCGGGTGAGGTAAAATACTACACTCCAGGAGGAGGATCTTACGCTCACCGGGGAACGAGAGCCGATTGACGGCGCGCTGTAAGCCCGGTAGTTTGACCACCTTACGTCGTGGTGTCAACGTCAGTTGGGCAGCGGGGCGGCGGGGCAGTTGCCCCGGTGCAGCGTTCTCGATGAGTTTCATACTGCCCCCCTGCCCCCCTGCCTCCCTGCCCCGCTGTCCGACTGGCAACAATGCGCCGATTTCTAATTGCGACTGGGTTGGCCCTTTCTGCTTGTGGCAACCACAGCAGCGAGGGATCCCTCAACTACTATTTCACTTACGATCCCCGGTCACTGGACCCGGCACTGTCTACCGACGTGCCGACCGGCGAGGTCGTTTCGCAGTTGTTCGACAACCTGACGCAATTCGACCCCGACGCCCAGTTGAAGCCCGGACTGGCCCGCAGCTGGGAGACGGATGCGGCGGGCCGGGTCTACACCTTCCATCTTCGTCAAAACGCCTCATTTCACGACGGCCGCCCGATCAAGGCGGCGGAGGTGCGGGCGTCGCTGTTGCGCGCGCTGGCGCCGGGGAGCACCGGCGGGCGAAGCTGGCCGTTGTACCCCATCCAGGGCGCCCGCGCCTACGCCGCGGGGTCGGCCCGGGAGGTCCGGGGGATCGTCGTGCGCGACGATTCCACCCTGGTCCTGACCCTGGAGGAGCCGCTCAACGTCTTTCCCAAACTGCTGGCCATGCCGGTAGCCGCCATCGTCCCTACCCCTGCCCCGACCGACTTCGATCAGCACCCGATCGGAAGTGGACCATGGAAATTCGTCTCCTGGTCCCACGATGACGCGATCGTGTTGGCGAGAAACGAAAGCTACTGGGGCGGCTCACCGAAGTCCGACACTCTGCGCATCCGGATCATCCCCGAGCCGCTGACCCAGGCTGCCGAATACGAGGCAGGACAGCTAAGCGTAGTCGAGGTGCCGGTGGGCGAGACCCGCCGCTGGGAGCAAAGCCATGCCGAGGAGCTGCAGCGGCGTCCAGGACTCAAGGATCTCTATGTTGCCATCAACACTACGCGCGGGCCGCTCAAGGACCTCAGGGTTCGTCGTGCCCTGAACCACGCGGTGGATGTACCAACCCTTCTCGGGACGGTGATGTCCGACCGGGGGGTACTCGCTGCCGGTTCCCTTCCGCCCGGAATCCTGGGTCACGACTCGACCCGCGCGCCCTACGGCTATGATCCCGCCAAGGCCAGGCAGCTGTTGACCGAGGCCGGATACCCGGACGGCTTCTCGATCAAGCTCTGGCGGACGCAGCGAGCGGAACTGGCCCGGTTGGCGCAGTCCATTCAGCAGAACCTGGCCGAGGTCGGCATCCGGGCCGAGATCGTAGAGCGGGATGCTTCGAGCGCTCGCGCCGCGGTGCGAAATGGAGAAGCCGACCTCTTCCTGACCGACTGGTGGGCCGACTACCCCGACCCCGAGAACTTCAACTTCCCCCTCTTTCACTCTCGCAACAAAGGTCCGGGCGGCAACTACGCCTTCCTCTCCGACACCGCGCTGGACTCGATGATCCTCCGCGCCCGGGCGACCACCGACGAGACCGAAAAAGCACGGCTGTCACGCCACATTGACGCCCGGGTCTTCGAGCTGGCACCGTGGATCTTTCTCTGGTTTCCGGTGGACATATGGGCCAGCCGGCCCGACGTCAAGGGCTGGCGGGTTCCGCTGATCTTCACCGGGCAGCGCTGGATGGAGGCAGAGCGTACCCGGTGAGCCGGTTCATCCTGTATCGGCTCGCGCTGCTCGTCCCCACCCTGTTCGGCGTGCTGCTGGTCACTTTTCTTCTGCTCTACGTCGCTCCCGGCGATCCGGTGCAGGCCATGGTGGGAGAGCGAGCCGACGCGGAAACTCTCGCCCGCCTCCGGGCCGAACTGCGCCTCGATGACCCGCTCCACCGGCAGTTCGGGCACTACGTCGGCGGCGTTCTCCGGGGCGACCTCGGCACCAGCTACATCACCCGGCGTCCGATCCTGCGTGACCTGCTCGAGCGCTTTCCGGCGACGCTCCGTCTGGCCGGCGCGGCGATGCTCTTCGCCGCGATGGTCGGCATCAGTATCGGCATCTTCGGCGCCTGGCGGCCGGGCAGCTGGGCCGACCGATTCGCTACGTTCGCCGCCTACCTTGGAGTCTCCTTCCCGGTCTATTGGGTGGGCTTGATCCTGATTCTGATCTTCGCCGTGCACCTGCGCTGGCTGCCGCCGTCCGGGTCGGCGGGCCCCCTTTATCTGATCCTCCCCGCTATCACCCTGGGCATGCGATCGGTCGCCTTCTTGTCGCGGATGACGCGGGCGGCCATGCAGGAAGTGCTGCAGAGCGACTTCATTCGCACCGCGCGTGCCAAGGGGTTGAACGAAGGCCGGGTGGTCCTTTCGCACGGATTCCGCAACGCCCTGCTGCCCGTCGTCACTGTACTCGGGCTGGACTTCGGCAGCTATCTCACCGGGTCCATCCTGACCGAGACCATTTTTTCCTGGCCCGGCGTTGGCAGATATGTCCTCACGGCAATCGACAAGCGTGACCTCCCGGCAGTACAGGGGAGCATTCTCTTCCTCAGCCTGGTCTTCGTGATGGTGAACCTGCTGACCGATCTGCTCTATGCCCGGGTGGACCCGCGGGTAGCGTATGACTAGTGGGGCCCCGAAGAGAGCTTGCCTGCTTCGGCGGCCCTCCTGCCTACCCGCCCAGAGGGCACCCGCCCCGCTGCCCCGCTTGCTGGCCGCGGTCCTGATCATAGTGGGGTTCACGCCAGCGCCGTTGACCGCGCAGAAGGATCTCCAACGTCGTATCGACCGCCGGCTCGACGCGGCCCCCTTCAACCGGCAGCTCTGGGGCGTGGCGCTGACAGACGAGAACGGACGTCTGCTCTACGGCCGCAACCCCGATCGCCTCTTCATTCCGGCAAGCACCGCCAAGCTGGTGGTAAGCGCGGTGGCCTCGGCGCTACTTCCCCCGGATTGGCGGGTGAAGACGAGCGTGTACGGCGGGCCGGTGGTGGGCGGTGTCCTCCTGGGAGACCTGGTGCTCTACGGCCGGGGCGACCCGACCATGGATCGCCGCTGCTACGCCACCGACTCGACGCTCACCGGCGTGTGCGACGCCGACCCGTTCGCCCGCCTGCGCCAGCTGGCCGATTCGCTTCGAAGCACGGGAGTGCAGCTGATTGCCGGTGACGTGATAGGCGACGGCAGCTACTTCGAGCCCACCTTGATCCACCCCAATTGGGAGCAGTTCGATCTCAACTGGTGGTACGCGGCACCGGTCTCGGGCCTCGGCTTCCATGATAACAGCGTTGACTTCACCTGGCAGCCGGGGCCGGCGCCCGGGACTCCCGCGGTCATCACGATGAGTCCCGAGCTCGGCGACATCGCATTCGAGAACCGCACGGTGACGGTGCCACCGGGGGGGGAGTCGGACATCGGCGATCGCTTCTTTCGCCATCCCGGCACGCTTCAGATCTGGGCCGAAGGCACCGTGGCGCTGGATAACCCGCGGCGCATCGAATCGTTCGCCCTGCCGGACCCGAACCTGTACGCCGCACGAGCCCTGCGTCAGGCTCTGGCGGACGCAGGTATTTCGGTTGCCGGCACCACGCGGTCCACAACCGACTCTACCCTCTACGCCACCTTGCGGGCCACCGAGCCCCTGGCGGAAGTCTCCTCCCGCCCGCTCCGGGACTGGGTCTTTCCCATCCTCAACACCAGTCAGAACTGGTTCGCGGAAATGTTGTTGAAGCAGCTCGGCAAGCAGTTCGGCAGGGGCGGCTCATGGCCGGAAGGCCTCGAGGTGGAGCGGCGGTTTCTGATCGACTCCGTCCGGGTCGATTCGACCCAGATCTCCTTGAGCGACGGGTCGGGTCTCTCCGGCACCAACCTGGTGAGCCCGGTGGCGTTCACCCAGATACTCCGCTTCATCCGTCGCCACCCACGCTATGCCACGTTTGTGGGGGGGCTTCCACAGGCGGGCGGTTCCGGCTCGCTCCGCAACCGATTCGTTGGGACCCCTCTCGCCGGGCGGGTGAGGGGAAAAACTGGAAGCATCTCCCAGGTCAACGCCCTCTCCGGCTACATCGAGCTCGACCGGGGAAGATTTCTGACCTTCTCGGTGCAGGCGAACCACCACGCCCAGTCCAGCCGCGCCGTTCTGGGAGTGATCGATAGTGTCGTCGTGGAGATGGGAAGACGATAAGGAGGAATCAGTGAGCGGTCAGTGGGGGCCACGGCAGTGGAGCCGAGCCCTTGGCATTATCCTCGCCGTGGTGATGGTCGTTGCCGCAGCGGGGCGGCGAGCCGCCAAGCAGGGAGTCGGCACCGATTTCCATGTTTTCTGGCAGGCCGGATACAACTTCGCCCATGGCTTGCCGCTCTACCAGCCCCTCCCTGGCGTGTGGGTCTCATCCTCCTCGCCATCTGGCTCTCACGTGATATCGTGCAGCGGCTGGAACCGGCGAGACGACCAGGATCACTTCCACTGGTTCTAGCAGTTCTCTTCTCGGCCGGGTTCATGCTGGACAACCTGGTGCACGTTCAGGTGAACCTCTTGACGTTCGTCCTCTGCCTTCTCGGCATCCGGGCATTCGTGGCGAAACGCGAGTTTGCCGCCGGAGCATGGCTCGTCGCGGCCACCGCCATCAAGCTCACTCCACTCTTCTTTCTTGCCTGGGCCGTGATCCGGGGGAGCCGGCGCAGTCTCGCAGCCGCGGCCCTGTTTGGGGCTTTGTGCCTGCTGTTGCCGGTTGTCCAGCGGGGAGTCGCGCAGGGTTCGGCAGACCTGACGGACTATTACGGGACTTTTCTTCAGCAGTTCGCGGCGGGAGGCGTGGTGACGAATTACCGTAACCAGAACCTTGCCGCTCTGGTCTACCGGGCCGTCGTTCCCGCGGCAGCGGAAGACGTGCCGCCCTATGAGTATGCCTACTTGCCATCCCTGGCGGCAGCCGCGCCCATGCTCTATCGGGTGCTCGCACTGGTAGTGCTGGCTGCCTTTCTCACCCATATCCTACGGTTGAGATTTGCGAGACGGCCGGTTGGCTCCCTCGAGATTTCCAGTGTCTTCCTGACCGCCCATTTTCTTTCGGGAATCACATGGAAGGCGCACCTGGTCACTCTGCTGTTTGTTTTCTACGCATTCTTTGTGCTCGATCGTGGTCGGATGGGGAAAGCTGGAAGGTGGGCCCTGGGACTGGCGACGGCAGGCATCGTGGTCATAGGACTGGGGCGCGACCTGATTGGCAGTCGCTTCCATCACTACCTGGCGGGTTACAGCGTGTTCGTGTGGGTCATGCTCCTGCTGTTTGTCTTGAGCGTGGCCTGGAGCCAGCAAAGAACGTTAGAAGTGAGAAGTGAGAAGTAAGAAGGAAAGAAGGCGGTCGTTCCCAGCCGGCCTTCTCACCTCTCACCCTTTTTAGTCGTCCTTCTGTCCGAACAGCGCCATGTTGGATGAATGACCCGGGTTCACCTTGGCCTTGGGGTTGATCCAGTGGACGGCGTTGTTCACGGCGATACATGCCTCACCCGCGCCGGTGGTGATGAGCTTGAGCTTGCCGGGGTAGCTGGTAATGTCCCCCGCGGCATAGATCCCGGGAACGTTGGTGGCCATCACCTGATCGACCTTGATGTCGGCCTTTTCCGTATCCAGCCCCCATTCCTTGATGGCCCCGAGATCGGAGTGGAACCCGAGCAGCGGGATGACGGCGTCCATCTCCAGCGTCTCCTCTTCCTTGGTCTTGCTGTTGAAAAGGGTGACCCGCTCGACCTTGCCGTTGCCGTGCAAGGCCTTGACCTCCCAGAAGGTGCGCAGGTCGCACTTCCCGCTGCGCTGGAACTCCTGCACCTGGCTGATCGTCGCCCGGTGGGCCCGGAATCCGTCGCGCCGGTGAATGAGCATGACGGACTTCGCGATGCCCTGGAGATTTACCGCCCAGTCGAAGGCGGAGTCGCCGCCGTTCCTCGAAACGATCCTCGCCCTCGATGCCGAGCTTCCGCGCCTCGAACGCGCCGATGCCGGCGGCAATGACGATGGTCCGCGTCGGGTACTCGTCCTCCGAGATCTCCAGCACGAAGTGACTGGCTCCGTTCCCTTCAACCCGGCGGAGCCCCGTTACGATTTCGCCCAAGTGGGTGGAGGCTCCGAACTGGAGCGCCTGCATGGCCATGTCTCGAACCAGGTCTTTAGCGAGCACCTTGGGGAACCCGGCCACATCGAAGATGTACTTCTCGGGGTAGAGGGCCATGAGCTGGCCGCCCAGAGCTGGAAGGGCGTCGATGATGCGCGCAGACGCCCCGCGCATGCCCGAGTAGAACGCCGCGAACAGGCCGGTCGGGCCGCCACCGATGATGGATACGTCTTTCAGCTCCTGCGCGGCCACTGAATCTCCTAGTGGGCCTATTGGCTATGGGCTATGGGCCTCAAAATGTAAGCCCTTTCGCTTCCCGCCGGGACTCGGCACATTGACGGCCATGCCCCCGCGAAACATCCGGCTCCTGGT
>CAZASU010000036.1:0-8689 GCA_964487785.1 uncultured Gemmatimonadaceae bacterium
GGGTGAGGCCATTGGGTTGCTGTTTTGCCGGTTCCTGGCTACCTTAGCGCTATTCTGTGGCACGCTCGCGTGCCCGAAACCGACGAATGACAGGGGCTCGGCGTTGGTGCCGGCCCCTGTTTCAGTGGCTGCCGTTTCTGGCGCACGTAGCGCCGCTGCAGCCGTGCCCCGCGTGGAGGCGAAATCCGCGCACACCGTAGTCGGCCGTGCGGCAGTCGCCACTCCGATTACATCACGTACAAGGAGCAGGAAATGGCACGCACCACAGGCACCGTCAAGTGGTTTAACGACGCCAAGGGCTTTGGTTTCATCACGCCCGAGGACGGTCAGAAGGACTGTTTCGTCCATCATTCGGCGATCCAGGGCCAGGGTTTCAAGAGCCTGGCCGAGGGTGACCGCGTCGAGTTCGACGTCGTGCAGGGCCAGAAGGGTCCCGCGGCGGAGAATGTGGTGAAGCTGTAACCTCGCCGCACGCTACACGGTGACGGCCGGCTCGTCTTCGGATGAGCCGGCTGTTGCTTTTGGGGCCTATAGCCCATAGCCCATAGCCTTCAGCCCATACACAAATGACAAGAGCCACAGAGAAAGTGATCAAGCAATTTGTATTGGCCAGCGACTTTGACCAGACGCTGAGCTTTAACGATTCCGGCCTGGTGCTGAGCGAGATGTTGGGCATCACCGGCTTTGCGGAGAAGGCCGCAGGTCTATCCAACATCCACCTGGTCCAGCAGGGGGCCGAGCTGGCCTATCTGCTGCTGCACGATCCCGAGTACCGCCGGGTCCGGCGGGAGCATCTGGTCGAGGTCGGAAGACGGGTGCGGCTCAAGCAGAATCTGGCGCTCCTCCCCCACCTGCTCGAGGCCATCGACGGCTATCGCTTTGACTTCTACGTGATCTCCGCGGCCCCGGAGGAGGTCATCCGCTCCGCGCTGGAGGGCATCGTGCCGGAGAGTCACATCTTCGGCACCCGCTTCCGCTGGAATGCGACGACCGGGGAGATCGCGTCGATCGTGCAGGTGCCGGCCGGATACGGGAAGGTGGCCGTGCTGGAGGAGCTGCGTCAGAGTCTGGGCCTGAGCTCGGATCGCGTGGTCTACGTCGGTGACGGCAGCTCCGACGTGCACGTCATGCTACACGTGAACCGCACCGGCGGGTTGACGATCGCGGTGTCGGAGAACCGCTATCTCACCCCCATCGCCGAGCGGACCATCCTCAGCGAGGACGGGCTTAGCATCCTGATCCCAATCCTGGAGGAGATCGCCGGGTGGGACAGCGCCATGATCCGGGCCCTGTTCGCGGCGCACCGCCTGGTGCTGCAGGACTGGGACAAGACCCGCACCGACTCGCTCACCATCCGCGACACCGCGCTAACGGCGCAGGGCGTCGTCTGACATGGGGGATCGATGCTCTCCTGGATAGGCTGGGTGGCCACTGCCGTGTTCGCCAGCTCCTACCTCTGCCGGCGTCAGGTAACGCTCCGGCGGGTGCAGGCGGCGGCTGCCGTGTTGTGGGTGGTCTACGGCGTGCTCATCCACGCGCTCCCGGTGGTGGTAGCGAACGCCATCGTGGCGAGCGTCGCACTCTACTCGTCCTTGAGTTCCTGGCCCGGCCCGCGATCCTAACGATAGGCGCATCCGCTGCGGGCAATTAAGCCGGCTGCTGAAGGCAGGCCCTCGCCCCCGCGAGGAGACGAGGGTCGCCCAAGACCCTACTGCTTCAATACGCCGAAATTCACCTGGGTATTGCTGTAGTTCGAGTACACCACATTGATGGTCCAGGCCCCAGCAATGCCAGCCGGAGAGGTCGCAGGCTGACCGCTGGACACCATCTGCCCGGAGTAGACCTGGGTGCCAGCCGCGTCCCTCACAACGACGGTTGCCGTGCCGGTCGCCCCGGCGTCGGAGGAATGAGAGACCAGCGCGACCGTGCCGGTATTCTGCCAGGTGTAGGTGTACGTCCCGGTGAAACCCTGGATGCTGGTTACCTGATAGGAAAACGCGTCGGTGAGGTTCGTGATCTGGGGCTGAAGTCCGGGGGCGGTCGGGCCGTCGCCGCAGGCGGCCACCAAGGCCAGTGCGGTCAGGGCAACAGCCCGAAAGGAGCGTGAAGGAATGCCGCGCATGAGGGGGTCTCCGAATACGAGTGAGAGAGACATCGGAAGCAGTACGGGGTGCTCACCCGCGGCGGGTGCAAAAATGGGGCCGGAGACCGTACCAGGAAAGAGCATGGCACTAAATGGCTTACGTGGGGTAAGCAGAACGGCGAGGCAGCTTCACTTGGCAAGTTGCAGGCGCAGTGGCCAGCTGCGCGCACTGGTTATTTTGCTGCCGCTCTAAGCGACTTTCGCCCTGAGGCAGCGCTCTAGCACCCGGTCCGCTCCTATGCTCTGAGCATACGGGGCGAAGGCGGGGGTGGGGCCACGCCACCGCAGGTGGTCCACATCATCGAAGAGAGCCGCGTCGGTCCGAAGCGTTGCCAGATCCTTGAACAGCAGTGCGAGGTCGCGGCTGTCCCCCAGCACGCTGGGCGGAAAGTCCTCGATGATGCCGTACTGATTCAGGAGGCGCGCCGCCGTGATCAAGCCTATGCCGGGAATGCCCGGATACCCATCCGCGGCGTCACCGACCAGCGCGAGCAAATCGGGAATCAAGACGGGCTCCACCCCGAACTTCTCGCGTACGCCTTCCGCATTGCGGATCGTCTGGCCTCGACGGACCACCTGGACCACCCGGTCGTTCCGGACGCACTGGGCCAGATCCTTGTCGGGTGTCCAGATGCAGACCTTCTCCACGGCCTCTTCCTCCGCCGCAATGCGCGCGGCGGACGCAAGCGCGTCGTCGGCCTCCAGCTCGATCATCGGCCAGACAGCCACTCCCATGGCGGCCAGTGTTTCCTCCAGCGGGTGAAATTGCGCAAGTAGCGCGGGCTCGATACCCTGGCCCGTCTTGTAGCCAGGCCAAAGATCATTACGGAACGACTCGATGACATGATCGGTGGCCACACCGATGTGAGTTGCCCCCGTCTCCATCATCTGCAACACTGTATGCAGCACGCCTATGACGGCGCCGAAAGGCGGATCCTCGCCCTTGGTGGAGCGGCGAAGGCCGTAGAAGTGGCGGAAGAGCTCGTAAGTGCCGTCGACCAGATGAACGATCATGCGGCTGTAGAATAGCGACCGCAGCCGGGTCCGGTACCGTGAACGTTGCCCCCCAGTCGCCGGGGTCGATCTCGCCAACCTCAAACGTAGGAGAACGACAATGCGATTCATGGTGATCGTCAAAGCCGACAAGACCTCCGAGGCGGGCGTTCTCCCCAGCCAGGAGCTCCTTGCCGACATGGGAAAGTTCAACGAAGAGCTGGCAAAGGCCGGCGTGCTGCTCGCGGCCGAGGGGCTCCAGGCGAGCTCCAAGGGTGCACGCGTCAGGTTCTCGGGTACCAAGAAAACGGTGATCGACGGGCCCTTTTCCGAGACCAAGGAACTGATCGCCGGGTTCTGGCTGTGGCAGGTGAGGTCGATGGAAGAGGCGATCGAGTGGCTCAAGCGCGCCCCCTTCGAGGACACCGAGGTCGAGATTCGCCAGGTGTTCGAGGCGGAGGACTTCGGTCCCGAGTTCACCCCCGAGCTCAGGGAGCAGGAGGAGCGTCTGCGCAAGCAAGTGGCCCCGAAGAAGTAGCAGGTTCCATGATCCATCTCCTGGCGATCGGCTCGGCTGTGCTTTACGGTGCCGCCGACTTCACCGGCGGTCTGGTCACCCGGCGCGCCGGCACCATCCCGGTCGTCATCCTCTCTCAAGCCAGCGGGCTGGTTCTACTCGCGCTGATCCTGCCGCTGCTGCCCCAGGCCTCGCCTTCCCGGCCCGATCTACTCTGGGGCGCACTGGCCGGCTTGACGGGCGGAATCGGCGTCGCCCTGCTGTATCGAGCGCTTGCCATCGGAACGATGGCCGTAGTGGCCCCGACGACAGCCGTGTGCGCCGTTGCCATTCCGGTTGTGGTCTCGGTGCTGCTCGGCGAGCGGCCGGGGCCACTCGCCGTGGCAGGAATGGCGTTGGGGATCGGATCGATCGTGCTGGTCAGCCAGCAGCGCACAGCGGCGCAATCCGAGGACCACCACCCGGCACCAGCACCCGCGCGCCGGTCCGGCGTCGGCACCGCCCTCGCGTCCGGCGTCGCGATCGGCTTTTTCTTCCTGACGCTCGCCCAAACCGGATCCGACGCAGGAATGTGGCCGATCCTGGTGGCGCGCATGGTCTCGGTGACGCTCTTCGGCACGGTGGCGATCGCCCGCGGGATATCAATTCGGATGCCGGGCCGGATGGCCGCTCTCGCCCTCGTCTGCGGCGTCATCGACATGCTGGCCAATGCATTGTATCTGCTGGCCGCGCGGCAGGGGCCGCTCAGCATCGTGGTGACGCTATCATCGCTCTACCCGGCCAGCACCGTGTTGCTGGCGCGGGTCGTCCTGGGAGAGCGCCTCAACCTGTGGCAGATCTCCGGCGTCGGCTGTGCGCTGGCTGCCGTGGTGCTGATCGTGAGCGGGAGCCCATAGCCCATAGCCAATATCCCCCCCACACGTCTTGCACCGCGGGACGAAGCCGCCCTGATTGGTAGCCGTGACGGCTACCGATACTCACCGACTTTGCGCGACGCTACGGTCCCGGGATGCCACGAATTGGAGTGGTAGAGATCGGAAGCGCCGTCGATCTGATCCTGCTTCCGGCGGATCCCCGGGCAGATCTTCGGGCTCTCACCAGGATTCTAGGAGTGATGGCTGCGGGTCGGTGGCTCGACCTGCGCCCAGGGCCGGTGCGCCAGAGCTAAGTGCGGAGCCGCTCGCAGCCCCCGCCCCCGGGAAGATCGGGCACCCGTTGCCGCATCAGCGCTTCCACCTCGGCGATCTCGCGAGGGGCACCGGTGGACAGCCACTCCAGGCCGGACGCGGTCAACGCGTAGTCGTCCTCGATCCGCACGCCCATGCCCTTGTACTTCTCGAAGGCGGGACGAATCTTCGCCAGCATCGTCCGATTCCGGGGTGTGTCGGGCAGACTGGCCAGCAGGTCGGGGCTGAAGTACAGCCCAGGCTCGACGGTGAAGACGTCGCCCGGCTCGAATCGATGCGCCGCCTGATAGTACTGAGCGGGGTCGTGCACCTCGAGGCCGATGCCGTGGCCGCCGTAGCCATGCAGCGCATAGAGTGAGTGCTGGCTACAGCCGGAAGCCGGACACGGCATGCCCGGGGGCGGGTCGAAGGTCGCGCCGGCCGATTCGATCAGCCCCAGACGAAGGAGGCCCTTCGTCACCACCGCCTTCCCGGAGTCGTTCGAGACGGGCAGGCTGGAGCCCGGTTTGATCTGCCGGACGAACGCTTCCTGCGCGTCCAGGACGATCTGATAGATGTCGCGCTGTTCCGGCGTGAATCGCCCGCTCACCGGCAGGGTGCGGGTCACGTCGGCCGAATAGTGGTCGAATGCCCCTGCCGCGTCGATCAGCAGCAGCTCGCCCTCGCGCATGACCCGGCTGTCCTCCATGTAATGCAACACGGTGGCGTTAGGCCCCGAGCCGACGATGCTCCCATACCCCGGCCGGTCCCCGCCCAGTCGGCGGAAGGTTCCTTCGAGCAGCGCCTGAATCTCGTACTCGCCGCAGCCGGGCGCGGTGGCCTTCATCGCTTCCCGGTGTCCTCGCACACTGATCTGGGCGGCTTTCCGGAGCAGGGCGATCTCGGCGGCGCTCTTCTTCGCCCGCAGCCGGCTGACCGCGGTATCCAGCGAGCGCATCGCAAGCCAGGGATGCGAAACCCGAATCTGCGAAAGGAAACGGCTACCCCGGGTCAGCGAATCGGTGGTACCGTAGTCGCTGGCCTGAATGTCCGGGACGACGTAGAAGGGGAGTCCGCTGTCGGCCAGCGAATCGACCGCCGCAGAGAGCTGGGCGATGTCTCGACCCGCGATGCCGGTTTTCGCCAGCAGATCGGCGACCCGCGTCCGCGCTCCAATCCAGCGCTCTTGCACCACGCTGCGGGTGGGGACGAACATCGCCGCCGTGACGGCGCCGTTCCGTTTCACCAGGACGAGGGCCGCGTCGGTCTCACCGAAGCCGGTCAGATAGTAGAAGGCAGGCAGCTGGTAGAAGGTCGGCCAGTGGCTCACCGGCTCGACGCCGCCGAATGCCACCACGACGCCGGAGTCGATGCGGGCCGCTAGCGCGGACCGGCGGGCGGCGTAGTCGTTCCGGGTGACCTGGGCGTGGGTCGGTAATGGCAGCGCGCCCAAGCCGAGGAATGCGGCGAGCATGACGGGCGCAAGGCGGGCGCAGAAGGGGAGCACGGGTACCTCGAGTAAGCGCCGGGGTGTCGGCGGGTGGGATGAGGAAATCGAAAAGGAGCGCTCCCTCCAGTGCGCACGAGTTTGAAAGCAAGATTCGGAGTGCGAAGACCGGCGCCGGGCGATAGACTTACCTTCGTCAAGGAACATGGTGAAAAGAAGTCCCGGGAAAGGAATGCACATGAGGTTGTCAGCAAAGAACATAGAGCTCGCGGCCATGACGGAGACCGACCCCCGCTGGGCCTCCGTCGTCGCCCGGTCCACCACGGCGGACGGGACGTTCTTCTACTCGGTCAGGACCACAGGCGTGTATTGCCGGCCGTCGTGCGGCGCCCGGCTCGCCCGGCCGGAGAACGTCCGGTTTCACCCGACTCCGGAAGCCGCCGAGAGCGCCGGCTTCCGTCCGTGCAAGCGGTGCAAGCCCGATCAGCCCTCACTGACCGAGCAGCACGCGGCAATGGTCACCGAGGCCTGCCGGCTCATCGAGGCATCGCAGAGCGCGCCCACCCTCGAGGAGTTTGCGGTTCATGCCGGGGTGAGCGGGTTCCACTTGCATCGCGTGTTCAAGGCAATCACCGGGCTCACGCCGAGAGAATACGCCGCTGCCCACCGCGGGGATAGGGTACGGAAGGAGCTGGGTCGGGCTGGGAGCGTGACGGCGGCGATCTACCAGTCGGGCTACAACTCCAACGGCCGGTTCTATGGCGAATCGCAGCAGGTGCTCGGCATGACACCTACGATCTATCGCGCGGGGGGCGCGGACGCGGACATCCACTTTGCCGTCGGCGAGTGCTCCCTCGGGTCCATTCTCGTGGCCCGAAGCGAGCTCGGGGTCTGCGCCATTCTCCTGGGTGACGATCCCGACGCCCTGGCGCGCGACCTCCAGGACCGGTTCCCTCGGGCGACGCTGATTGGCGAGGATGCGGAGTTCGAGCAGCTGGTGGCCCATGTCGTCGGCTTCGTAGAGGCTCCCGGGCTCGGCCTGGATCTGCCGCTCGATGTCAGGGGCACGGCGTTCCAGCGGCGGGTCTGGCAGGCGCTCCAGGAGATCCCGGCCGGGTCGACCGCAAGTTATACCGAGATCGCCGGCCGCATCGGGTCTCCGTCGGCGGTCAGGGCGGTGGCTCAGGCGTGCGCGGCCAACCCGCTGGCGGTGGCCATTCCCTGTCATCGTGTGGTTCGCACTGACGGCGGCCTGTCCGGGTATCGCTGGGGCGTCGAGCGGAAGCGTGCACTCCTGCAGCGGGAGGCGGGCGCGTGACCGCCGCACCAGAGGCGATGGCGATTGCCCCGGCCGAGGAGGTCGCGGAGCGCCCGACGTCATTGGCGCGCTTCGAACAGCGCTGTACCCGCAGCTGGGGCCGCTCGCGAATCGCTGGAACGAGGCCATGGGGATCGACGTGCGTTACCCCGCCGAGCACGCCGACTTCATCGCCCGGTGCCACGAGGCCGGGCAACTGAAGCCCACTCCGCTGCTGCTGCAGTATGCGGCCGATGACTACAACTGCCTCCATCAGGACCTCTACGGCGAGCACGTGTTTCCACTCCAGGTGGCGATCCTGCTGTCGGAGCCGGGGCGGGACTTCACCGGCGGGGAGTTCGTGATGACCGAGCAGCGGCCGCGTATGCAGTCGCGGGCGGAGGTGGTGCAGCTCCGGCAGGGGCACGCGGTCGTCGTTGCCGTCCACCACCGGCCGGTGCAGGGAGCTCGCGGCGTCTACCGAGTCAATCTCCGACACGGCGTGAGCTGCATTCGCTCCGGCCATCGTCACACGCTCGGCATCATCTTTCACGACGCGGTGTAGCGACATTGAAATCACGGCGGGCATGCCCGCCTCCGGCGGGCCGATGTCTACTCATGGCGTGGACGCCACCCGGCCCTTACGGGCTAGGCTCTTGGTTGGCTCGGTCCTACGGACCGCAGATGCTCCGCAGACAAGCACGGCTAGGTGTACGTGAGAAGCGTAGGCCCCAAAGGAGTTCGGGCAGTGTCCTGCGGACCGAAGCCACGGATGTTCTAACGCCAGCGTCTAAGGTGTTGAGAATGAGTACGCACCAAATGTGTCCGCGGAGTGCCCGCGGTCCGGAGGACCGCGCCAATAACTAGCCCGGCCCGTGAGGGCCGGGTGGGCCGCACGCCCAAATCGGTCACGTAGGCCCGCCCGGAGGGCGGGCGTTAGCGCGTGGCGAGCGAGACGGAGCATTCCCGGGGATCGCAACGTGTTGCCTCAGGCGGATTACCCGATCTTGACGGTCTGCGCAGGGAGAACGTTTGGATGACGTTCGATCTCTTTGGCGATGTTACCGAGGCTGGATCAGGGGCGGAGCCGCAGGGGATGGAGCCCACCCCGCCCGAGCCGGCTGCC
>CAZASU010000036.1:8789-20439 GCA_964487785.1 uncultured Gemmatimonadaceae bacterium
TGGATCAGGGGCGGAGCCGCAGGGGATGGAGCCCACCCCGCCCGAGCCGGCTGCCTTGGGCCGAGTCCCTCCGGCTTCGAGTGCCAGACTCCCCCGCTGTTGGCCGGGGCAGACGAGTTTCGCCTGATCCACTTTGAAGAGCGCTGGCGATTGGTCTACATCGATCTCTACGAAGAGCCAGTGAACGTCTCGACCGATCGGTAGCATCGGCCCGGGGCTACGGGAGGTGATATGACTGAACAAGATCAAGGGCACCGAGGACGAGAAGGTTGGGATCTGGTCAGGGCGGGGGTCATCGACCCGACCAAGGTGACCCGCACGGCGCTGCAGAACGCCGCGTCGATTGCTGGCTTGCTCCTCACCACCGAGTGCGTGTTGGTGGAGAAGAAGGAAGAGAAGCCGGCTCTGGCCGCCACGGGCGGTGGCATGGGCGGAATGTACTAAGGTCCGCAGCCGCACGATCTATAAGGAACGGCCGGCTCTCCCTCGGATGAGCCGGCCGTTGCTTTTGTCATACGGCCTATGTGGCCCCTGGCTTGCATTACCGGAGCCGCGCGAGTCGGTCCTTCTGCTCGGTGGGGCCGGGTCGATGCTGGTCAACAACCCGGCTTTCGCAAATCCAAAGCGTTTCGGAGCAACGACTTTACGGGCTTTCCGGTGCTCGGTGGTCGGCCGGCCTTCCGACAGGTGTGCGCCCAAGAGGAGGGTAGGCCGGATGCCTCGTTTCACCATGCTCCTTTCGCAATGGCTGGGTGCCCCCACAACCAGTCCCGCTGCCGGGAACACAATAGGACCTCCAGCTAAACGGAGACGCAGATGACGACCAGCGGTGCGGAACGAGACGAAGCGCTGATCATCACCATCGGCACGCGTGCTTGTGCCATCCCAATCCAGCACGTGGCGGAGACGATGCGCCCGCTTTCGATCGAGCCCATCCCCGGGATGCCAGCGTTTATCAAGGGGGTTTCCCTGATCCGGGGCGTCCCCATCCCAGTGGTAGATCTCGGCGCTCTCCTGCAGACCAGCGACGGTAGCCTGAACTACGGCCGCTTCGTGACGCTGAAAATTGGAGCGCGCCGAGCCGCCGTTGCCGTGGATGGCGTCGTCGGCTTGAGGAACCTCGATCTACGACAGATCGGGGAGCTGCCTCCGCTTCTCCGAGCCGCCGGCGCTGAGGTTATCGACGCCATCGGCACCTGCGACGCCCAGCTTCTCATCGTGCTGCGGGCCATGCGCATCATTCCTGATGAAGTGTGGAACACGCTCGAGGCCAGAGAGGCCGTGCGATGACGCTCATCGAGCGGGCGCACATCGAGCGGTTTCGGACCATCGTCGCGCAACGTCTCGGGCTCCAGTACGAGGACGGGAAGCTCGATTACCTCGCCGATATCCTGCGTCAACGCATGGCGTCGGCTGAGTGCCCCCGCATCGAGGCCTACCTCGAGCGTCTGACGTCTTTGTCCAGGAGCTCCGATGAGCTTCGGGCGCTCGCCGAGCAGCTTACGGTCAACGAGACCTTCTTCTTCCGCAACGCCGATCACTTCCGCGCCCTCGCCGAGCTGGTTCTTCCCGACCGCATCCGCGCGAAGGCCCCGGAGAAGCGGCTCCGCATCCTGTCCGCCGGGTGTGCCTCGGGAGAGGAGCCGTATTCGTTGGCGGCCGTGGTGCGCGAGGTATTGCCCGACCTGGGATCCTGGGACGTGAAGATCATCGGGATCGACGTCAACCCGGCGATCCTCGCGAAGGCGACCCAGGCCCGCTATTCCAGCTGGTCGCTTCGGGCGACTCCCGAGGATACCCAGCGCCGCTACTTCCGGCCGGACGGGCGCGACTTCGTGCTGGACCCCGCGATTCGAAAGATGGTGACGTTCGAAGAGCGTAATCTGGTGGAGGAAGATCCTCGCTTTTGGCAGTCGCTCGACTGCGACGTGGTCTTTTGTCGCAATGTCCTCATGTACTTCACGCCCGACACGGCCCGTGCCGTCGTGCGCCGCATCAGCCAGGCGCTGCTGCCGGGCGGATTTCTCTTTCTGGGGCATGCGGAAACTCTTCGGGGACTCACCCAGGAGTTCCACCTCTGCCATACCCACGACACCTTCTACTACCGGCTGCGTGATGGGTCCGAGACGGTGCTCGCCTCGCACACGTGGGGAGGATTGCCGGAGAATCAGGCGGCCGAATCGTTCCCCGCGATGGTCGAATCCGCGGTGTCCTGGGTGGACGCCATTCAACGGGCCTCAGAGCGCATCGCCACCCTGACCGACGGCCGGGCTCGTTCGCCGAACCACGCCGTGCCGCGCCCCATTCCCGCCGCTGCGGCGGCCTCGGCGGCCGCCCGCACCTGGGACCTGGGACTCGTGCTCGAGGCCATGAGGCAGGAACGCTTTGCCGACGCGCTGACGATCATCAGCTCGTTGCCCGCCTCTTCCAACGAAGATCCGGACGCGCTCCTCCTCAGAGCGGTGCTGCTCACCAACAACGGCAAGCTCGAGGAGTCGGAGGAAGTCTGCCGCCGTCTCCTCGGGCTCGATGAGCTCAACGCAGGCGCCCACTACCTCATGGCTCTCTGCCGCGAGCACGCCGGCGACGCGATCGGGGCCATCGAGCAGGACCAGACCGCGATCTATCTCGACGCCGGTTTTGCGATGCCCCACCTTCATCTGGGACTCATGGCTACGCGTTCCGGCGGCGACGCCACCGCGCAACGCGAGCTGCGACAGGCGCTCGTCCTCCTCGCCCGGGAAGATGCCTCGCGCATTCTCCTCTTTGGGGGCGGCTTCTCTCGAGAGACGCTGGTGGAGCTGTGTCGCGCGGAGCTCCGTTCGGCGGGGGGCGAAGGGTGAGCGACTCGATGAGACTCGACGGCAGGACCGCCGCTCTCCGGCGAGCGTTCGATGAATCGTTTGCGGCACCGCCAGCGGAGGAATCGCACGAGCTCGAGGACCTGCTCAAGATCCGGGTGGCGGGCGACCCCTACGCCATACGGCTCCGCGACATCGCCGGAGTAGTGGCCCGGCGCAAGATCGTTCCGGTTCCGGGCGGCACGCCCGACCTCCTGGGCTCGGCGGGCATTGGCGGCGGCATCGTGCCGGTGTTCGCCCTTGGGTTGCTCCTCGGCTACGGCCAGGCCGCCGAGGCGCCGTCATGGATGGTTCTTTGCGGGCCGGACGAGCCCATCGCTCTCGCGTTCCCTGAGCTCGAGGGATACGCCCGACTTCCGCGATCCCAAATTCACCTGGATGACAACCTGCGCCCCGCCTGCCAGCACGTGAAAGAGGTCGCGCGAATAGCCGCCGAGCGTCGCCCCGTCATCAGCATTCCCCTTGTTGTGGCCACCATCCGGAATCGCACCGGCCAAACCCCGCAAAGGAGCATCGATCAATGACTCGTTCCTGGACCTTCGGACAGAAAATTGCGGCCGGCTTTGCGGCGGTCGTCGCGCTGGCGATCCTGCTCAGTGGCATCGCCGCCTACGCGCTCAAGGCCGTGGTGGCGAGCAAGGATCGCGTCATCGAGGTCAATGCGAAGAACCTCACTGACGCGGAGAGGCTCCGAAGTGCCACCGAGCGGAAGGGCGGTGCGGCTCGAGGGTATTTCCTGACCCGGGAAGCGGCATTTCTCGAGCAGATGGAGTCCGCGCGAGGCCAGTTCGCGGCCATCATCACCGACCTGAAAACGCACACCTACACCGACGAGGGCAGGGGCCTGGTGGATCAGATGGAGCGCGCCGAGGCCGAGCACCAGGCTGCGCTCGACCGGGTCGTGTCTCTTCGGAGCGCCAATGCGACGATCGAAGCCGTGGGCCGAGCCTTCGAGGAGGATGTCGTGCCGAAGCGGGAAGCGCTCGACCAGAGTGTGTCTTCCTTCGTCGTATTCGAGCAACACCACCTCGATGAAGGTAAGAAGGCAGCGTCGGCCACGGCTTCGTCCGCCACGACTGTCGTCGAAATCGTCTCCCTCATAGCGCTCATCCTGGCGGCCGTGATCGCCCTGGTTCTCACCCGGACGCTGTCGCGGCAGATCGGGGCGGCGGTTCAGCACGTGCAGAGCTCCTCCAGCGAGCTGCAGGCCGCCTCGAATCAACAGGCCACGGGCGCCAAGGAGCAGGCCACCGCGATGAACGAGATCACCACGACCATCACCGAGCTGCTCGCGACCTCCAAGCAGATAGCCGAGAGCGCCCAGCGGGTGGCCCAGATCGCGGAGGAAACGGCCCAGGGGGCGCGGTCCGGGGAGCAGACGGTCGTGAAGACCACCGATTCACTGGGGACCATCAAGCGTCAGGTCGATCTGATCGTGAGCCACATGCTCGATCTCGGCAAGAAGTCCCAGCAGATCGGAGGGATCCTGGAGATCATCAACGAGCTCGCGGAGCAGACCAACATTCTCGCCATCAACGCGACGATCGAAGCCGCCGGGGCCGGCGAGGCCGGCAAGCGTTTCGCCGTGGTGGCGGACGAAATCCGCAAGCTGGCCGATCGGGTCGGCGGTTCCACCAAGGAGATCCGGGGGCTCATCGATGAGATCCGTGCCGCCGTCAATACCACGGTCATGACCACCGAGGGCGGAACCAAGGCCGTCGAGGCCGGCGCACGCCACTTTGCCGAGGTGGCGGCGGCTTTCAACCAGATCGTGAGCCTGGTCAGCACGACCACCGAGGCGGCCCGCGAGATCGAGCTCAGCACGAAACAGCAGGCGACCGCCGTCGAGCAGGTCAATCTCGCGGTCGCCAACGTGGCCCAGGCCACCAGGGAGACCGAAGCCAGCTCCAGCCAGACGTTCCAGACGGCGTCCCAGCTCACCGGGCTCTCGCTGGACCTGATGCGGTTGATTCGGCCGCAGACCGCGTAACCAATGGCGAAAGACCCGTACAAGTATTTTCGCGTCGAGGCCCGGGAGCTGCTGGAGGGGCTCACCCAGGGCATCCTGCAACTGGAGAAGGGCCCGGTCACTCCTGACCAGGTCGCTCGGCTCCTGCGCCTGGCCCACACCCTCAAGGGCGCCTCTCGCGTGGTCAAGCAGCCCGGGATCGCCGAGCTCGCGCACGCCGCCGAAGGCATCCTGGCCGGTCACCGCGAGTCGCCGCAGCCACTGTCTGGCGAACAGGCAAGCGAGCTGTTGCAGCTCTGCGACGAGATCGCATCGCGGCTCCGGACACTCGAGCCTGAAGGCGAGAGCGAGGGAGGAAAGTCATCTCGCCCGACGGCGGAGGAGTCGTTCGAGACGTTGCGGGTCGAGATGCGGGAAATGGACCTGCTTCTGCGCGGCACCACCGAAGCGGCGGTACAGCTCGGCGCCGTGCGCAAGGACCTCGGCGCCGTCGACCGTCTCCGCGACCTCGCCCGCCTTCTTCTGGCGCAGCTCGGCGCCCCCCGGACAGACAACGGGGCCGGGCCTTCCCCGGCCCTGCTCCGCGCGCAGTCACTCGCCGAGGAGCTGCGGACCAGCCTCGATCGGCTTCAGCGGGGCCTTTCGGTCCAGGTCGAGCGAGTGGAGGGGGAGCTCGCCGAAGTCCGGGACCTCGCCTACCGGCTTCGATTGGTGGCGGCTCACGCGGTCTTTCCATCGCTCGACCGGGCCGCGCGCGACGCGGCGGAGGCGATGGGCAAACGCGTCGAGTTCGAGGTGTCCGGTGGCGACGTGCGTCTCGACGCGAATGTGCTGGCTGCACTGCGGGATGCACTTCTGCACGTGGTGCGGAACGCCATCGCCCACGGCGTGGAAAACCAGGCCGAGCGGGCTGCCGCGGGAAAGTCTCCGGCCGGGCGCGTGCGGCTGGAGGTCGAGCGCCGGGGCAACCATGTGGCGTTTGTGTGCCGGGACGACGGACGGGGGATCGATGTGGAGGCGGTGAGAAGGGCGGCGGTCGCGCGAGGGCTCATGCCCGCTTCCCAGGCCTCCGCTCTTTCGAACGACCAGACCATCGAGCTTCTGCTGCGGGGCGGCCTCACCACATCGAGAGATGTCACCGAGCTCTCGGGGAGGGGGATCGGCCTGGACGTGGCGCGCGAGACCGCCGCCCGGCTGAAGGGAGAGCTGAGCATCCGGACCGAGGCCGGGCGGGGTACCACCGTCGAGATCCGGGTTCCAGTCTCCATTGCCGCGCTCCAGGGGCTCGTGGTCGAGTCGGCAGGGATGCTGGCGACCATTCCGCTGGAGGCGATTCGGCAGACGCTTCGAGTGGCCGACACCGACGTGGCCCGCTCCGCGGAGAGCGACTCGATCGTGCACGAGGGAAAGGTCATCCCCTTCCTGCCGCTCGACCGGGCCTTGGGACGCTCCGCCTCCTTCAGCCGGACTCGTCGCGCGTGGTCCGCGGTCGTGGTGCAAACCGGCGGGCGGAGCGCCGCGGTCGGAGTCGACCGGTTTCTGGGGACCTGCAGCATCGTCATGCGGTCGCTGCCCGTCGCGATGGCGGCCGATCCGATCGTGGCTGGCGCATCACTCGATGCCGAGGGGAACCCGCAGCTGGTGCTGGATCCCTACGAGCTCGTGGCCGCGGCTGAGCGGGGTCGCGGCGTGGCGCTCGGCGGCGGCGTCCCCCGACCGGCACCGATCCTCGTGATTGACGACTCCTTGACCACCCGGATGCTGGAAAAGAGCATCCTGGAATCCGCCGGCTACGATGTCGAGCTCGCGGTGTCGGCGGAGGAGGGGCTCGCAAAGGCCTGCGACGGCCGCTACAGCCTTTTCATCGTGGATGTGGAGATGCCCGGCATGAACGGGTTTGAATTCGTGGAAACAACCCGCGCCGACCCGTCGCTGCGCGGCATCCCGGCGATCCTGGTCACCTCCCGCAACGCGCCGGAGGACCGCCGCCGGGGAGAGCAGGCCGGCGCTCGGGCGTACATCGTCAAGGGCGAGTTCGACCAGGGGAAGCTCCTGCAGACCATTCGCACGTTGATCGGCTAGGCCATGCCGAAGACGCGCGTCCTGGTGGTGGAGGATTCCCTGACGGTGCGAAAGCGCATCGTGGAAGTCCTCGGGGCCGATCCGGGCCTCGAGGTCGTGGGAGAGGCCGGCGACGGCAAGCTTGGAATCGAGCTGTGCCAGAGCTTGCGACCCGACGTCGTCACGCTGGACATGATGTTGCCTACCATGAGCGGGCTTGCCGCCACCGAGTTCATCATGGCCTACTGCCCGACCCCGATTCTGATCGTATCCGCCTCCACCAACCGGGGCGAGCTGTTCAAGACCTACGAGGCCCTGGCCGCCGGCGCCCTGGAGGTGCTCGATAAGCCGCTGGGAAACGAGCCAAACGATGCCTGGGAGCGGAAGCTGGTCTCCACCGTGAAGCTCATCTCGCGCCTCAAGGTCATCACCCACCCGCGCGCTCGACTGGGGCCCTTGGGCCGGCCGCCGGCCGGACCTGCCTCCTTCCCCTCGGTGCAACCGACCGATGGCCGGGCTCGTGCGATTGCGATCGGGGCGTCAACCGGTGGGCCGGCCGCCCTCCTTCAGATCCTCCGCGGGCTGCCTCAAGACTTCGCCCTTCCCATTCTGCTGGTGATTCACATCGGACAGCTCTTCGCTGCGACCTTCGCCGAGTGGCTGGATGGCCAGTGCCCCCTGCGCGTGTCCTTTGCGCGTGATGGCGAGCTGGTGCCGGCTCCCGGCGAGGGACGGGTGCTCATGGCGCCGCCCGATCGCCACCTCGTGCTGCAGCAGGGCCGGGTCCGGCTGACCCAGGACCCCGAACGGCACTCCTGCCGGCCATCGGTGGATGTCCTCTTCGCATCCTTAGCCCGGGAGATGGGTCCCGAGGGCGCGGCCTGTCTCCTGACCGGCATGGGAAAGGACGGCGCCGAGGGTCTCATGGCCGTGCGGCGCGCCGGAGGCAGGACGATCGCCCAGGACGAGCGGACGTCGGTGGTGTTCGGCATGCCCAGGGAAGCGATCCTACTTGGCGCGGCCGAACAGGTCCTTTCGTTGGAGGAGATCGCCCCGGCGCTCCGAGCGCTGGCCCTTGTCGCGGGGACCGGGAGGCGGGGATGAGACCACGGGTCCTCATCGTGGACGACAGCCTCACCGTTCGGATGGACCTCGGCGAGGCACTGCAGGCGGCAGGGTTCGATCCGGTCTTTTGCGCGGACATCCAGAGCGCACGCCAGGCACTGGCGCGCGACGGTTGCGGTCTGGTCGTCCTGGATGTGTTGTTGCCGGATGGGGACGGGCTCGATCTCCTGAAAGAGATCAAGGAATCGCCGGCGACAGCGAGCATGCCGGTGATGCTGCTCTCGACCGAGGCGAAGGTCCGCAACCGCGTCAGAGGAATGGTTGCGGGCGCCGATGAATACATCGGTAAGCCCTACGACATCGGACAGCTCGTCGCGCGAGCGCGGGCGCTCATGCGGGAAAGCGCCGGGAACGGAGCAAGCCGGCGCCGCCGGGTGCTGGTCATTGACGACAGCGCCACGTTCCGCAGCGAGATCAAGCAGGCGCTCGAAGGCGCCGGTTACGAGGTTCACGAAGCGGCTACCGGGGAGGAAGGCCTGGCCCTGGCTGCGGCCGTCCGACCCGACGCGGTGGTCGTCGATGGGGTTCTTCCAGGCATCGACGGCGCGACCGTCATCCGGCGCCTCAAGTCGGACACGGCGCTGCGGGATGCGCCGTGTCTTCTCTTGACCGCGGCGGAGGGCACCGCGGACGAGCTGCGATCGCTCGAAGCGGGTGCGGATGCCTACGTGCGAAAGAGCGAGGACCTCGGCGTCATCCTGGTTCGCCTCGCCGCGCTCACGCGCGGCGTGATTGCCACCGCCACCGACACGAGCCGGAGCCTTCTCGGTCCGAAGCGGTTGCTCGCCGTGGACGATAGCATCACCTACCTTCAGGAGCTGGGGAACCAGCTTCGCCAAGAAGGCTACGATGTGGTCCTCGCCAAGTCCGGTGAGGAGGCCTTGGAGCTCCTCGCGGCTCAGCCCGTGGACGGCATCCTGCTCGATCTCATCATGCCCGGGTTGTCCGGCCAGGATACCTGCCGGCGAATCAAGCAGTCGGCCCAATGGCGCGATATTCCCCTCGTCATGGTCACCGCGCGGGATGACCGGGACGCAATGATCGAGGGCATCAACGCCGGCGCCGACGACTACATCGCCAAGTCGGCCGACTTCGACGTGCTGAAGGCCCGGCTACGGGCGCAGCTCCGGCGCAAGCACTTCGAGGATGAGAACCGCCGGATCCGCGAGGAGCTCGTTCGGCGGGAGACCGAAGCACGGTTCCAGCGGCTCATTCGCTCGAACATCATCGGCGTCGTCCTGGGCGATCTCGGCGGGCATCTCACAGATGCCAACGACGCCTTTCTTGCAATGCTCGGCTACTCACGGGCAGAGCTCGAAGCGGGCAAGTTGCGGTGGATGGAACTGACGCCACCCGAGTGGCGCGAGCGCACTGAGACCGCGGTCGAGCAGCTCCGACGCGGGGGAAGCGCCACCCCGTATGAGGAGGAGTATTTCCGGAAGGACGGCAGCCGCCAGCCCATCGAACTCGGGCTGGTTCTCGTGGAGGGGACCGACACTTTCGTCGGCTTCGTGCTCGATCGAACGGAGCAGAAAGTCGCTGAAGAGCAGCTCAGGAAGTACGCTGTCGCCCTCGAGGGAGCCAACCGCGAGTTCGAGCTGGCGAAGGACCGGGCCGAGCGGGAGAGCCGATTCAAGTCGAAGTTTCTCGCCGGCATGTCGCATGAGCTGCGAACTCCGCTCAATGCGATCATCGGGTTCTCGGAGCTCCTCGAGCAGGAGCTCTTCGGGCCGTTGACGGATCGGCAGAAGAAGTACGTGCAGAACGTCCTGCTGAGCGGCCGGCATCTGCTCAGCCTCGTCAATGACATCCTCGATCTCTCCAAGGTCGAGGCGGGGCGGATGGAGCTCTCGCGCGAGTGGACGCCGCTGGCACTCATCATCGACGCGGTCCAGGGAGTCATCAAGCCCCTTGCGGACAAGCAAGGCGTCCAGATGTCCATGTCACTGCCACCGCACCTGCCGGACCTCTACATCGACACGGTGCGGATCAAGCAGGTCCTCTATAACCTGCTCTCAAACGCCATCAAGTTCACGCCGCGCGGCGGCTC
Source organism: uncultured Gemmatimonadaceae bacterium (assembly GCA_964487785.1). Lineage (GTDB taxonomy): Bacteria > Gemmatimonadota > Gemmatimonadetes > Gemmatimonadales > GWC2-71-9 > CAVVWJ01. Next base: position 18,856 of record CAZASU010000036.1, read on the forward strand.
GGTGGAGCTCAGCGCCGAGCTCCAGGGGAACAACCTCAGCGTATCCTGCAAGGATACGGGGATTGGGATCCGGGCGGAGGACATGCCGCGGCTCTTCCGCGAGTTTGAGCAACTCGAGCCGGTGGCTGGGGATGGGCCAGAGGGAACTGGTTTGGGACTCGCGCTCACCAAGCGCCTGGTCGAGCTGCATGGTGGCAGCATCAGCGTGGTGAGTGAGATTGGAAAAGGGAGCACCTTTACCTTCACCCTGCCGATGTTGAGCCGCGAGATGAGCGTCGCCCCATCCGGCACATCTGACGATCACACTCTGTGGCACTCTGAGACAGGTCTTCCGTCTCCACTCGGTCTCAGCGCTCATCTTCGAAGTCTGATTGAGCGCGCGGAGCGCGAGCTCAAGCGCATCGCGCTCATATGTGTCAAAACTCCTCTGCCGCGTACGCCGGTCGCGGAGCCCTGGCCCAGCCTGCTTCGGCCCCATGTGCGGACGGAAGACTACGTCGCGGTTGCCGGGGTTGACGTCCTGGCATTCGCCATCTACGGAGCCCCCGAGCCGGGTGGCGATCACTTTGTGCGGCGATTTGCGAGTGTCGTGGAGACGACCCTCGGGGCCTCAGTGATTGCCGCGCGCCAGTTTGTGTATCCCGACGATGGCAGTACGGCAGACGAGTTGCTCGAATGTGCTCTCAGGTGGGCGGCGGCGAGTTGAGGGACATCATGAGCTATGGGCTATGGGCTCGCGTACGATCAGGTCTCTTTAGAACCCGATTCAGACCCGCAAGCATGCCCTGCATTCTGAGAACCTGAGCTGACAGACTTCCGTGTGTCGATGGCGTCATCAGACCGACGTCGCGCGAGAGAAGAAGGTGGTACTCGAGTTCTGTGGCCGAGCCCAGACTGATTCGCACGAAGCGGCTGAACTCCACGTCACCGCGGCGGCCGCACCCCTCTGCGATGTTTGCCGGAACTGAAGCGGCGGAGCGACGACGCTGAGCCGTTAGCCCGTAGGCTTCTGTCTTCGGAAAGTTTGCTGTTTCCCGATACACTTCGCAGGCGACTTGGTGCGCAACCTGCCACACCTCTAGCTTCTTGAAATCACCCATGGGTGAAGTCTACCAAGTTCTGGCTCATTAGAGAGAGGAATTTTAACGACCTCCGTATCCATTAAGCGCGGACCCACAGCCCACAGCCCATAGCCCATAGCCCATAGCCAGTAGCCCATAGCCTTCAGCCGAGCCGCCATGTCACAGCAATGCATGCACCTGGGTGAAGTTCGAGACGTGGCGCCCGGGACGCCAAACGGATGCGAGGAGTGTCTCAAGACCGGTATGCGCTGGGTACACCTCCGCCTGTGCCAGGAGTGCGGGCACGTCGGCTGCTGCGATGAGTCACCGGGCCGGCACGCCACCCAGCACTTTCACGCGTCCCAGCATCCGATCATGCGGAGCTTCGAGCGGGGCGAGGATTGGAGCTGGTGCTACGTGGACGAGGTGTTCTTCGAACCGGCGGTCGCGCCGAGGAGATGAGGCCGCTGGACCGTGCCATCGACCTTGGCGTCACCTTCTTCGATACCGCCGAGGCGTACGG
>CAZASU010000037.1:0-19989 GCA_964487785.1 uncultured Gemmatimonadaceae bacterium
AGGGCCGGCTTCATGAAGGTAGAGTGAAGGGATCATGCGAAGACGCTCAGGATCGCGCCAGGAAAACGAAAGCCCGCCGTCAGTAGCTGACGGCGGGTTCGTGTCGTTCACCCCTTGGTCGTGGACCGCCGCAGGCGGATGCGCCCTTCAATGGGCTGCCACGACCCCCCTAACTTAGTGGGCAGTAGGTGAGGATTCCGTGAGTGGCGGATGAAGATTACCGAGCTTCGAGCGCAGCCTTCCGAAAATCATCCAGCGAGGTTTGATGCTCGCTGTACTCCGGCCGCGCGAGCTTGATCTCCTGATCGTACCGCTTCAGGAACCCGGCATAGGCCCGGGTGAGCTCCTTCTGGTCCTTCCGAAACCGGGCGACAGTACCCCGAACGACATATCCAAAGAGGTGCCCGGGGTCCCGGGCCAGGATGGTGTCGGCAAGGGCACGGGATGCATCGACCTCTCCGGTGTGGACCTTGAGCAGTGCGACATGGTATCTGGCATCGGCGTCGATGCTGTCGAGCTGGGCGTAGGCCATGACGGCCATCGGCGTGAAGCGGGTGACGGTCGCCTCATCACCCGATTGGGCGGCACTCATGACCCGGTTGTAGAGGCGGTTGAACCGCTCCCGAGGGCTCATGTTGCTGATGTCGGGCGGAGCCTCCGCCGCAGGTGCCTGCTCGGAGGTGACCGGCGGCGCGCCTTGACCGGTGGAGTTCCGGGCCAGCATGACGAGGAGAACCGCCAGCAGTCCGGCCATGGACGCGCCTGCGATGATCCAGGGAGTTCGCTCCCGCCGAACGGTGCCCGCATCGGCTCCCACCGCCAGGCCACACTGCGCACAAAACCTTGCACCCGCAGTGAGCGGCCCGCCGCAACTGGGGCAGGAGGCACCCTCTCGTGCCGCCCCGCAGGTGGAGCAGAACTTGCCGGCTCCCGGGGCTCCGCAGGCGCCGCAGAGAGGGGCTTGAGCGTTGGTCATCGATATGAGCCGGAATACAGAAGGGTCAAAGACTCAGACTTGCGCGGGCGGGCCGCTGATGGCAGCGGCGGCCGGCATCGGGTTTCGTTCCGGCACGAGGCGCGGCTCGGCTCCGAGCCAGTACAGGCTGTTCGCCATGATGCAGAACCCGGTCGCGGCGAACCACACCATCGCGGCCCCGACGAAGCCGGTAAACAGAAGCCACCAGACGCTGTGTACCAGTACCAGCACCGACGCCAAGGAGAGGTTGATCCCCACCGCCAGGTAGATGCGCCGCTCGAGGTACCACCGGTCGGTCTGCATGAAGTACAGGTTCCACCGCGTCGGTGCCCGTGTCGCCAGCATGGGCGTGAAACCGAGCAGGCGGAGCCCGTTCCCCACAATGCAGAAGCCGGTCAGGGCCACGTTGATGGAGACGAGTCCGACTCCGATGATCGCCAGGACCCACCGTGGTTCGAACAGCGCCGCCAGCGCCGTGGCAACCAGGAGAACCAGGCCGGCGATGAGCCAGACGGTCCTCTCGATATACCACCGGTGGGTCGGGACGATGTAGATGCCGGAGCGAAGGGGCATTGGCTCAACGATATCGCTGGGAGGACGCCCGGCACAAGACCGGCAAGCCGCTGATCATGCTCCAGGCAGATCCAACTAACAGATTCTGGGCAGCTGGTCGCCCGGGAGCAGGTCTACGATGCGGGTGCCTCCGATGCTGGTTCGAAGGACGACGAGCCCGGGATGTGCCCGCACCACGCGCCCTACGCATGCCGCCGCCGCACCGAGCGGATGCGAGCGGAGACTCGCGAGCGCGGCGTCGCGGGCAGCTGCGGGAACGATTGCCGTCAGCACGCCCTCGTTCGCGACGTACAGGGGATCCAACCCGAGCAGGTCACACGCCGCTGAGACGTCGGCCGGCACCGCAATGGCCGCTTCGTCCAGCTCGATCCCGGCGCCTGAGGCGGCGGCGATCTCGTTGAGCGCACTGGCCAGCCCGCCTCTGGTCGGATCCCGTAGGACATGGACATCCCCAGCGAGGGTCTTCCGGAGGCGCTCAACGAGTGGAACAAGCGTTGCCGAGTCGCTCTCGATACGGGTCTCGAAGGCGATCCCTTCCCGGGCGGCCATGATCGCCATGCCGTGGCGGCCCAGCGGGCCGCTCAGCAGGATAACATCTCCCGCTTCGGCGCGATCCGGGGCCGGGCGGAATCCGGGCTGCATCAGGCCGACTCCCGTAGTGTTGACGAACAGGCCGTCCGCCTTGCCCCGCTCAACCACCTTGGTATCACCGGTCACGAGCGGAACCTCCGCGGCGGCCGCGGCCTCGCCCATCGCCTTTACGATGCGATCCAGGACCTCGAACGCGAGCCCCTCCTCGAGCACGAACCCCGCGGTGAGATAGAGCGGGCGAGCCCCCATCATCGCGAGGTCGTTGAGGGTACCGTGGACCGCGAGTGAGCCGATGTTCCCCCCCGGAAACTCGAGGGGGCTCACTACGAAGGTGTCGGTGGAGATGGCGATCTGTGAGCCCTCGACCGGCACCACGGCCGCGTCGCCCAGACGAAGGAGCGCCGGGTTGGCCAAGTGGGGAAGGAAGCGCTCCTTCAAGAGCGCGGCGCTCATCTTGCCACCGGATCCGTGGCCCAGGAGCACCCGGTCGCCCGCGGTGCGCGGCGTAGGGCAGGTCAACGTACCGCCGGCGAGGAATTGCCCCGTCATCTCAGACCTCCATCTGCTGGGCGTGCCGGAACCGCCCATAGTTGTAGTACGCTGCGCAAGCACCTTCGGAAGAGACCATCGGCGCGCCGAGCGGATGCTCGGGTGTGCAGCGGCAGCCGAACGCGGCGCACTCATGCGGCTTGAGCCGGCCCCGCAGGACATCGCCGGCGCGGCACTCGGACGGCTCCTCCACCTGAAGCGTCCCCAGACCGAAGCGGTACTCCGCGTCGAAATCGGCGAACTCCTCGCGCAAGGCCAGCCCGCTCCCGGGGATCTGACCGATGCCCCGCCACTGCCGGTCCACCAACCGGAAGACTTCCGCGACCAGGTTCCTGGCGGGCGCGGTACCCTCCCGCCGGACCGCGCGGACGTACTGGTTCTCCACCTCGTGACGGCCCTCCTCGAGCTGGCGAACCGCCAGGTAGATCCCCTCGACGATGTCGACCGGCTCGAATCCGGTCACCACGATGGGCACCCGGTACCGGGCCGCGATCGGCTCGTACTCAGTCCACCCCATCACCGTGCACACATGACCGGCGGCAAGAAATCCCTGCACCCGGTTGTCGGGCGCCGAGAGGATGGCGATCATGGCGGGGGGCACCGTGACGTGGGAGACCAGGATGCTGAAGTTGCGCACGCCGAGCTCGCGGGCGCGCCAGACCGCCATGGCATTGGCCGGCGCCGTGGTCTCAAAGCCCACGGCAAAGAACACCACCTGCTTGTTCGGGTTGCGGATGGCGAGCTCCAAGGCATCGAGCGGAGAATACACGACCCGTACCTCTCCGCCCCGCGCCCGGACCTGCAGCAGATCGCACTCGCTGCCCGGGACCCGGAGCATGTCACCGAACGAGGTGAAGATCACCGAGGGATCGGCGGCAAGGAGCAGCGCCTTGTCGATCTGCTCCAGCGGAGTGACGCAGACCGGGCAGCCCGGCCCATGGACCATCTCCACCGAGTCGCCGAGCAGCTGGTCCAGGCCCTGCCGCACGATCGTGTGAGTCTGGCCACCACACACCTCCATCAGGACCCAGCGGCGGGTAGCAAGCTCCCGAATTCTCGTGATGAGCCCCCGCGCCACCGACGCGTCGCGGTACTCGCTCAGGTATTTCATTCGCCGGCCCTCCCTCCAGCGAGGCTTCGTTCCGCTACCTCGCGCATCCAGTCGAGCTCGTCGAGCTGACTCAGTTCGCGCAGCGCCTCGAAGGTGCGGCGCGCCTCCTCCTCATCCACTTTCGAGATGGCAAAGCCGACATGGACGATGGCGTAGTCGCCCGGCTGCACCGTCCCGGCCAGATACGCCAGGCAGACGTCCCGCCGCACGCCCCCGAAATCCACCTGTCCCATCAGCAGCCCACGATCGTCGTGCATCTCGACGATCCGTCCTGGTATGCCCAGACACATGAGAACCTCCCTCAGGCCAACATTAAACCAGCTCCTCACGGGCGAGTTGCGCGGCGGCGACCGCAGCCTGGCCATAACTCACCGCGCCATCGTTGGGTCCCAATCGCCGGGGCAGGAGCACCTCCAGGCCCAGCCTCTCGAGCCGCTCCCGCACCGAGATCAACAGCCGGGCATTCTGGAAGACTCCCCCTCCCAGCGCCACGATGGAGAGGCCGGTGGCCTCGGAGGCACGCCGCGCGAGGCCCGCAGTCGCGCAGGCGATGCTTTCGTGCAGGTCGGCGGCGAGATCCGCTGGATCCTCCCCGCGCTGGCGCCGCTCGCCAAGTTCCACGAGCATGGGGAGCGGGTCGAGGATCCAGAGCCCGTCTGCTCCCTTCTCCACGCTGCAGGGGAAATCCCGGCCCGCGCGTCTTCCGGCGAGCGCTTCCAGCTCCATGGCCGCCTGTCCTTCGTAGCGGCTCACCCGGCGCAACCCGAGCACGGCCGCGGCCGCATCGAAGAGGCGGCCCATGGACGAGGCCAGGGGCGCGTTGAGCCGAGACGCGAGTTGGTGCTCGACCACCGCGCGCTCCCGTGTCTCCACTCCCTCGCACGCCAGCCGGAACGCGGAAGCCGCCGAGGGCTCGGTCGCCAGGAATCCGAGTGCGGCGCGCCAGGGCGCCCGAGCCGCCGCGTCACCACCGGGCATGGGCGCGTAGCGGAGATGCGCGATGCGCTGGTACCCCTCGAGATCGCAGACCAGGACCTCGGCGCCCCAGACATTGCCGTCATCGCCGTACCCGGTTCCATCGTAGGCAATGCCGACCGCAGGGCCGGTGAGTCCGTGCTCGGCGAGAACGGCAGCCACGTGAGCATGATGGTGCTGGACGGCGATGATCCGCTCCAAGCCGAGCCGCTCCGCGATACGGGTGGAGAGGTAGCCCGGGTGGAGGTCGCGCACGGCGACCTCCGGCTCGATCCGGAAGAGCCCACGCAGCCGGGCGAGCGCCTCCTCGAAATGCTCCAGCGTCTCCAGGCTCTCCAGGTCGCCGATGTGCTGGCTGACGAAGGCGACCGATTCCTGCACCAGAGTAAACGTGTTCTTCAGGTGTGGACCGACCGCGAGGAGCGGACGCGGGCTGGCGATGGGAAGCTCGAGCGGAAGGGGCGCGTAGCCGCGGGCCCGGCGCATAAGGATGGATGCGGTGCCGGCCACGCGCACGACGGAATCGTCATACCGGGCGACGATCTCTCGGTCGTGAAGGAGGAATCCGTCTGCCACTCCGGCGAGCCGCACCAGCGCCTCGTCGTTCCCGGTCGCGATCGGCTCCTCGCTCAGATTGCCGCTGGTCATGATCAGCGGCCGGCGCACCAGGTCCAGCAGGAGGTGGTGCAGCGGGGTAGCGGCGAGGAGTACGCCAACTGTGTCCAGCCCTGGCGCCACACCCCCGGCCAGCGGCCCGTCCACCCGGCGCTGGAGGAGCACGATGGGCCGCTCGACCGATGACAGGAGCCGCTGCTCTTCCGCCCCGATCAACGCCAGGGCCTGCGCCTCTGGCAGGGTGCGGACCATGACGGCCAACGGCTTTGCCTCCCGATGCTTGCGGTCCCGGAGCCGCGCGACCGCCGCTTCGCTGGTGGCGTCCGCGGCAAGGTGGAAGCCGCCCAGGCCTCGCAGCGCCAGCATTCCACCACCCAGCAGGAGTGCGGCCGAGTGCTGGAGGGCGTCACTATCCCATGCCCCTGCCGGCGAGCTCGTCCCCTGGTACCAGACTCTCGGGCCGCAGACGGGACAGCTGTTGGTCTCTGAATGAAAGCGGCGGTCGCAGGGTGCGTCGTACTCCCGGACGCATGCAGAACACTGGGTGAATCTTCGCATGCTGGTGCGCTCCCGATCGTAGGGCAGCGCGTCGATCACCGTGAAGCGGGGACCACAGTCGGTGCAGGTGATGAACGGATAGCGATACCGCCGGTTGGTCGGGTCGAAGAGCTCGGCCTCGCAAGCCGAACAGATCGCGGCATCGGGGGGAACCGGCTGCCGGCGGTCGGGCTCATCCGCGCTCCGCAGGATGGTGAAGCCATCGATGCCGGTGGGGAGAGAAGGCTGGGTCTCCACTCGTTCGATTCGGGCGAGTGGGGGCGCCTCCTCGCGCAGCTCACGCAGGAACTCCTCGAGTCCGACGCCGGTCCCCTCGACCTCGATCTGGACTTCGCCGGAGGCGTTGCGCACCCAACCGGCCAGCCCGTGGCGCAACGCCAGCCGATGGACGAACGGCCGGAAGCCGACCCCTTGCACCACCCCGGTCACGTCGAGGCGCAGGGCGGCACGTTTCGGAGCCACGGCACCCACTACGTGGCGGGGATCGCCGCGACGGCTCGCACCTGTTCCCGCAGAAAGCTGTACCACTGGTCCATCCCTTCGCCGGTGAGCGCGGACGTAAGGAAGAAGCGGAGCTCGGGGTTTACCCGCCGCGCATTGGCGACCGCCTCATCCACGCTGAACCGCAGATGGGGGAGGAGGTCGATCTTATTGAGCACCGCATAACGCGACTGCTGGAACATCTTGGGATACTTGACGGGCTTGTCCTCGCCCTCGGTGACCGAAAAGACCACGACCTTGGCCTCCTCGCCGAGATCCCAGCTCGCAGGACAGACCAGGTTTCCCACATTTTCGATGAAGACTAGGCGAGTCCGTTCCAAATTGAGTGAGTCGAGTGCAGTCTGGACCTGGAGGGCATCGAGGTGGCAAGCCCCACCGGTGACCACTGCCTGGACCAGCCGGGTGGTGCGGCGCGCAAGCCGATCGGCATCGTTTTGGGTCTGCACGTCGCCGGTGACGACCGCGATGTCGAGCTCCTCCCCTAGCTGGTCCAGCGTACGCTCGAGCAGGCTGGTCTTTCCGGAGCCAGGCGAAGAAACGAGGTTGAGCGCGAGCACCCCCGCCTGGTGCAATCGCTCGCGCACGCCGGCCGCGAGCACGTCGTTCCGGGCCATCACCCGCTCCCGTACCTCAATCGTCCGGACGGCCATCGTCCACCTCCAGGTAAGTCATCCGGAGCGCGTCACCGGGAAGTCTGGTGATGACCGGCCGTGCCCCGGTAAATGGTGGCGCGGCCAGGAGCGCCTCGAGGCAGAACTGCAGGTTGGCGGGCTCGAGCCCCGCCTCCTCTCCAATCTCGAGTCCGACACTGACGAGCAGAGGCAGCTCCTCCGGCTCGAGCCGCTCCTCGGCCATCCGACAGACCTCGAGGGCGATGCTCAGCTCATGCATTCGCGACGGGCTCCAACGGCTTCGCGACATGTCCCCACCGCTCCAGCCGCTCTATAACGGCCGTGAGCAGCCCGTCCATCCGGCACTCGAGCGCAGGGCTCAGCCCCCAGAACATCTCCACTCGGGCGGGCTGCAGGCCCATGGCTACCAGCTTCGCCGGTAGGCCACCGCGCAACTCAGCCAAGGCCAAGACCTCTCGCAGGTCGATCTGATGGGGGGAGAGCTTGAGGCCGAAGAATCGGGGTACCTCCTCACGCTCGAGCACGACCAGCTCGCCGACCGGTTTGCCGCTGTCGATCGCGTCCAGGAGCAGTAACTCAGCTGCCTCTTCGATGAGAGGCAAGAGGTTCATCCCCCAGGTCCCGCCGTCCACCAGGCGCACCGACTCGGGAAGGGTCCACCCCTCGCGCAAACGCTCCAAGGCGGCGATGCCGAGCCCGTCGTCGGCCATGATCGGATTGCCCAGACCGATCACCAGCGCCTCTCCGTGGCCGGTCTCACTCATCGACGAACTTCTGGCTCGAGGGCACGAACCTGCCCCCGCTGATGATGGAGGAGATGGCGCCCCCCCGCTCGAGGAGGTCGGCCCGTGCCGCCAGGTACACGTGGATCGGGATGAAGCTGAGGAATGCCCAGGTCGCCACGTGGTGGACAAACCGCACCACCGGCATTCCACCAAACAGCGGGCCGACCCAGCCGAAGACACTGAAGAAAAAACCGCCCGGATCGGATTGACCGTAGAGCGTGAACCCGGTGATCACCTGCAGCAGCGCCAGTCCGTAGACTGCCGTATAGCTGAGCTGCTGGAGCGGGTTGTGCCCGAGGTAGTGAGGCGCCTTCTCCGGCTGAATCATCAGGAAGTACTTCACCTGCTTGACCAGGTTGATCCAGTCCCGCGGCCGAACCGGGAACAGGGCCACCCAACGCTCGTATTTGTTGCCGGCGAAGAGCCAGTAGGCGCGAACGATCGCGGTCGCCACCAGCACGGCGGCCGCGGCGAAGTGGAGAAAGCGGACCCAGCCCATCAGGTAGTGGGAGCTGGTGTCGCCGCTGGTCACGAAGTAAGGGCGTCCTATATACAGTCCGGTGACCGCCAGGATCAGCAGCGAGAGCGCCGCCAGCCAGTGCATCACCCGAATCGGCCATTCCCACAGATAGACCCAGTGGTAGTCCCCACTGGGGGGCGGCACCTTGTGCGCCAGAGAGATGCCTTTCCACCCGCGGGGCCGCGGCGCAGGCGCGCCTGCCCGGGTGGTCATTGGACGGTCACCTGCGTGATCAGGTTACCAGTCGCGTCGAGCACGTGGACTCCACATGCCATGCAGGGATCGAACGAGTGGATCGTCCGGAGGATCTCGAGCGGCTCGTCGGGCCTGAGCAGTGGGTGGTTGTCCACCAGCGCCGCCTCATAGGGCCCCATCTGACCCTTCCCGTCGCGGGGCGAGCAGTTCCAGGTGCTGGGGACGACGCACTGATAGCGGGAGATCTTCCCGTTCTCGATCTGCACCCAGTGGCCGAGCGCGCCCCGGGGCGCGTCGAGGTACCCGTATCCTTGGGCCTTGGCCGGCCAGCTATCCGGGTCCCACTTGCTACCATCGAATGTCCGGGTGTCACCACTCTTGATCCGTTCAACCAGCCGGTCGTACCACACGTTCATCCGGCGGGCGAGCAGCACCGTCTCCAACCCACGCGCTGCCACCCGCCCGAGGGTAGAGAAGAGGGCCTCGGGACCGACCTCGAGCCGGTCGAGCACCTCCTTCACCATGGTCCGGATCTCCTCGTGTCCCGCGGCGAAGCCCACCAGCACCCGGGCGAGGGGGCCGACTTCCATCGGCCTTCCATCGTAACGGGGAGCCTTCATCCAGGTGTACTTGGGGGAATCCTGGAGGTACTGCCAGGGTGTCGGAGGGCCGGCGTACTTGGGTACGGTCTCGCCTTCATAGGGGTGAAGGCCGGCGTCGTCTCCCTTGGAATACTCGTACCAGGAGCTGGTGATGTACTCCTTGATCTGGTTCTGGTCGTAGGGCCACACCCGGGTAAGATCGCGATTCAGCACGATTCCCCGCGGCAGGTACAGCCGTTCGGTGTCGCGGACGTCCCCGTCGGGAAACTCTCCGACGGCGAGGTAGTTCTTCACCCCGCCTCCTATCGAGGCCCATTCCTTATAGAAGCCCGCAATGGCGAGGAGGTCAGGCCAGTAGACCTGCTCCACGAACTGCTGGGCGCGGGTGATCATGTCGCGGATGTCAGTCAGCCGCTCCGTGTTGATCGTCGCCGTGTCGCTCAGGTTGATGGCGCAGGCCATGCCTCCAACGAGGAAATTCGGGTGCGGGTTCTTCCCACCGAAGACCGTGTGCAGGCGGATGATGTCGCGCTGCCAATCGAGCGCCTCCAGATAATGCGCCACGGCCAACAGGTTCACCTCGGGCGGGAGCTTGTAAGCCGGGTGTCCCCAATACCCATTGGTGAAGATTCCAAGCTGGCCGCCGGAGACGAACTTCTTCAGCCGCTCCTGCACCCCGCCGAAGTAAGTCTCGGAATTGTTGGGCCAGGGAGAGATCTTCCGCGCGATCGCCGCCGTGCCGGCCGGATCGGCCTTCAGCGCGCTCACCACGTCCACCCAATCGAGCGCGTGGAGGTGATAGAAGTGGATGACGTGATCGTGCACGAACTGCATGCCGTGGATCAGGTTCCGGATGAGGTTCGCATTGGGCGGAATGGTGATGTCGAGCGCATCCTCCACCGCGCGGCAGGACGCAACCGCGTGGACCACGGTGCACACCCCGCAGATCCGCTGGGTGAAGGCCCAGGCGTCACGAGGGTCGCGTCCCTGCATGATGATTTCGATCCCGCGGAATTGGGTGGACGTCGCCCAGGCATTGGTGATCCGGCCGTTCTCGGCCTGGGCCTCGATGCGGAGGTGCCCCTCGATCCGAGTGATGGGATCGACGACGACTCGGGTCTTAGCCATGCGGCTCCTCCTTGCTCGGGCCTTCGACGATGGGCAGCTCGCGCGCTCTCCGCCGTTGCCGGACCTGGTGCACCCCGGTGGCGACGGCGTGCGCGGCCACCCCGGCGGCGGCTCCCAGCGCGAGCGCGGCGCCGAGCAGGTCCACTCTCTGCTCCACGCCGAACCCTCCAACGTCGGGCAGCCGGTCGTAGAACGGCGACATGGTGTCCCAGAAATCGGGTTCGGTGCAGCCGAGACACGGATGGCCGGCACCGATCGGCCAGCTGGTCCGCGTATTCCACTGGAAGATCGGACAGGGCGAGAAGGTCGCGGGGCCCTTGCAGCCTACCTTATACAGGCACCACCCCTTCCGGGCCGCCTCATCGTCGAACTCCTCGACAAACTGCCCGGCATCGAAATTGGCCCGGCGGGGGCACTGGTCATGGATCCGCGCGCCGTAGGCGAAGAGTGGCCGCCCCTCGGCGTCCAGCTCGGGCAGGCGGTTGAAGGTGAGATAGTGCACGATGGTCGCGGTAACCACGTCGCCGATCGGCGGGCACCCGGCGATGTTCACCACGGGCTTGTCCTTGACCACCTTCGAGACGCCCACGGCTCCGGTCGGGTTGGGACGCGCCGCCTGCACACTGCCCCAATGAGCGCAGGCCCCGATGGCGATCACCGCTGCGGCACCCTTGGCCGCCTCCTCCAGGATCTCCTTCGCTGTCCGCCCACCGATGGTGGTGTAGATGCCGTTCGCCGCCAGCGGGATCGACCCGGTCACCACCAGCAAGTACTTGCCCGCATTGGTTCGCATCGAATCCTGCAGCGCCCGCGTCGCGGCAGTGCCGGCCGCGGCCATGAGCGTGTGCGAGTAATCGAGGGAGACCAGATCCAGCACCAGGTTTCCGATCGTGGGCTCCGCGGTGCGGAGCACGCTCTCGACGCACCCGGTGCACTCCTGGAGCTGAAGCCATACGACACTCGGGCGGCGCACGGACTGGAGCGCCCGCGCGAGCTCGGGAACCATGAGGCTGTTCAGGCCGAGGACGGCTGCTAGACTACCGCAGAATTCGAGGAACTGACGACGGGAGACGCCGCGGGATTCCAGGTGCTCACCGAGGGTTTCCCCATCGACCCAGGGAATGGGACTCGGGAGGTACATTTTCGACTCCTCCGATCGGGGCGGGGCCCCCGGACAGCCGATTGAGACAAACCGATCAGTGCGCGGACGGCATGTGACATGACATAATGTGGAGCCAAGTGTGAAGGGAGACTTAATTCCAAGTTAATGTTTGCTTCCTAGTGAGCCAGCTATCCATGTCGTGGTTCCGTGAGGGCACGGTGCAGGACACCTCGAACCCGAGGGCGACGTGCGGTCGGAGGTCCTGATGGGGGACGGCAACCGGCACCGGCCCGTGGCCGGCCCCGAAGCGCAGGCGGGAGAGTTGGACCGGCTGATTGCGGCCGAGGCGCGGATCGCGGCTCGGATTGAGCAGGCCGCAGCCGAGGCACGGGCCCTGGTGGCCTCGGCTCGGGCCCGCGCGGAGGAGGCCAAGCGCCGCTCGCGCGAGGAGTTGGAGGAGGCCACCGCCCGCCTCGAGCGAGAGGTGAAAGAGGATCGGATACGGCAACTCCGTTCCGTAGCCGAGGACCTCGATCGCCACCTCGCCTTCCTCCAGGCCGTCAATGAGGACCGGATAACCCAGCTCGCCGCCCATGCCCTCGGCCGGCTGCTTCAGCCCACCAACGCGGACCCGCGGCCGTGATCATCCAGATGGCAAAGGTACGGCTCCTGGGGCCGCGAGACCGGCTGACCGATGTTCTCCGGGTGGTGCAGGACGTCGGTCTGCTGCACCTTGCGCCGCTCACGACCGGGGCGGAGATCCTGCCAGCCGAGCTCACTCCGCTGCAGGAGCGGCAGCACCGGAACCTGGGTCGCATTCTCGCCGACCTCGACGCTGCTGTTGCGCTACTTGGCTGCAGGGAGGCGAAGCGGACACTGGTTCCCGCTGGATCCGGCTCACCGCCTCGATGGGCGCGGCTGGCCCGCGATACCCGCATGCCTGCCGAGAAGCTCTCGGCCCGAATGGCATCGCTGGAGGAGGAGCGAGCGCTCCTGCAGAAGTACCAGGTGTTCTTCGCTGCGTTCGAGGGACTCTTTCCGACGGCGGACACCTCTCACCAGGCGAGGGCCTATCCACTCATGCTCCGGGCGGGTCAGCTCCAGCACTCTCGGCTGCTCAGACAACAGTTGACCGCTCTGCTTGGCGGTGGGTTCGAGTTGCGGGAGCGCGCACTTCCAGGCGGGGAGGTCGCCGCCTTGCTCCTCGTGCCGCCGTTCAGCGCGGATCGAGTCGAACGGCTGCTCGCCGAGGGTCGAGTCCAGGAGGTTCCCCTTCCCAGCGGATACACGGGAGGGCTGAGCGACGCGATCCCGCAAATGAAGCAGCGGCTCGGGGCGATTGCTCTCGAGGAGGAGGGGCTCCGACGCGAAGTGGGGCAGTTGGCCACGACCCGGTGCCGCGAGCTGGTTGCCGCTCGGGCGGCGCTGCACGACAGCGTGGCCCGCTTCGAGGCGCTTCCGCTTTCCGGAGGGACGCGACATGCCTTCGTGCTGGAGGGCTGGCTTCCGGCCGACAGCCGCCAGTTGCTCACCAGCAGGTTGGAGCAGCAGGTCGGGAATACCGTCGTCGTCGAGGAGCTGGCTCGGGAGCGGTGGGCAGGGGACGACGCCCCGGTAGTTCTCTCGAACCCACGGCTGTTCCGGCCGTTCGAGCTCATCGTGCGGCTCATGCCGCTTCCCCGCTACGGCAGCCTGGATCCGACACCGTTCGTCGCGGTGTTCTTCCCGATGTTCTTCGGCCTGATTCTAGGTGATGTCGGCTACGGCATCGTCTTGGCCGCACTGGGTCTGGTTCTGCGAGCCCGCTCGAGACCAGGCACCACGTTCCGCTCTCTCGCGGAGATCGCAGGTCCCTGCGCCCTCTTCAGCGTGATCTTTGGTTTCCTCTTCGGAGAGTTTTTCGGCGACCTGGGCCAGCACTGGTTCGGGATGCACCCCTGGTTCAACCGGGAGGAAGCCATTGTCCCGTTCCTCGGGCTCGCCGTGGCACTCGGCCTGGTGCACGTGCTGCTGGGCCTGGGGCTCGGGGTGGCGAGCGCGCTGCGAGGCCACCCCCGCATCGCCTTGGGCCGTGGACTCACCGGGCTCATGGTCATCCTGATCGTCATCTGCCTGCTCGCCGCTTTCGAGATCCTCCCGGCTGCTCTCTTCTCGCCGGCTGTCATCGCCCTACTCATTGCTTTCCCGGCGCTGATCCTGGTGGAGGGCATCGTCGCGCCCGTCGAGCTGCTTTCGACGTTGGGGAACATTCTCTCCTACGCCAGGATCATGGCGCTGGGGACCGCGTCCGTCATGCTGGCGGTGGTCGCCAATCGGATGGCCGGAGCACTGGGTAGCACCCTGGTCGGTGTGATGTTCGCCCTGCTCTTCCACCTGGTGAACTTCGCACTCGGTCTGTTCAGCCCCACGATCCACGCGCTGCGGCTCCACTATGTCGAGTTCTTCGGGAAGTTCTATAGCCCTGGGGGGACGCAGTACCGGCCCCTCGCACACTGGTATCCTACCCCCAACCGACCCATCTGAGCGAGGAGTGACGCATGGAAATCCTGTGGATCACGTTGAGCGCCGCGCTAGCAGTTGGCATTCCGGCGTTGGCGACCGCCTGGGCCCAGTCGCGAATCGGCCCTGCCGCGGCTGCGAGCCTTGCCGAGAAGCCTGAGCTGAGCACGACCGCGATCGTCATGCTCGCGATTCCCGAGACGATGTCGATTCTCGGGTTCGTGGTCGCGGTGCTGATTCTCCTGCGGGGCGGGACCTGAGCCTCGATGGCGCTCGAGCACCTGGTCGCGGCGCTGGAGAGGGAAGCCGAAACAAAGATCGGGGCGGAGCTCGACGCTGCCCGTGAGGAGGCCGCCAGTCTCGAGGCCGAGGCAGGGGGGCGGATCGCGCGTCTCCGAGCCGAGGCGCTCCAGGAGCAGCGGGTCCGACTCCAGCAGGAAGCAGAGCGGATCGTGGCCGCCGCCCGGCGGGAGGCGCGGCAAAAGCTGCTGCTCGCCCGCCACCGCCTGCTCGACCGAGTGCTGCGTCGTGCGCTCGAGCTCGCGCCGGACGTGGCGCGGAGCCCAGCGTACCTGGTTGGGCTGCCGGATGACTTGGTTCGTGCCATGAGCTACATCGGTCAGGCCGCGGCAGTCGTCCGATGTTCGCCGGCGCTGGCAGCCGAGGTGCAGCCGCTACTGGCGGGGCACGGGGAATGGAAGCTCGAGGTCGATCCAGCGCTGGCCCCGGGCTTTCAGGTGGCTGCCGCGGATGGCTCAGTAGTCGTCGATCGGACCCTCCCTCGACGGCTGCTGCTGGAGGAAGCGCGGCTTCGCCTGGAGATGCTCCAGGAGCTCGGTGAGCCATGAAGCCGCTCTGGGACGACGTGAACGCCCGGGCTCGAGGGCTGGCATCTCACCTACTCGGCGCCGAACGTCTGCAGGACTTGGGGAACGTCGTCGGACTCAAGGATCTGGTGACCCGATTGGAGCAGGCGGGGTTTCACCTCTCGCTCGACGTAGCTCTCCTCACCCCACTGCTGGTGGAAGCGGGACTCCGGAGGGACGCCGGACGGAAACTGCTCCTGCTTGCTCGCTGGTGCGGTCGCCGAAGGGAGGTTCTCCAGATCGTCTTCGAGGAAGACGACCATCGCAGTCTGCGGGCCTTGCTGCGGGGTGCGGTCGCCGCGGTCTCTCCGGAAATCCGGCTCGACGGCCTCATCCCTACACCTGCACTCCCAATGCGCGCACTGGAGGAGCTCGCCCGCCTGGCGGATGTCCGAGCGATCGGAGCGCTCCTCGCCTCATGGAACAGCCCGTACGCCGGTGTGATCAGGAGGCAGGATCATCGGGTCACCGACCTCTTCCAGCTCGCGGTGGACCTGGCGCGCGAGTTCCTCAGGCGATCGCTTGCGGCGGCCCGCCGAGGGGACCATTTCCTCCAGTCGTACACCCGCCTCGTCGTGGACCTGGAAAACCTGCGGTCCGCACTGGTTCTCGCCTCCGAGAGCCACGAACAGACTCCGGATCAGTGCTTCATTACTGGCGGTGAACGGGTGACCCTGGACCGCTATCGCGAGGCTGCGACGTCGGGGGGAGTACCCGAGGCGGTCCGCCTCCTCGCCCCGGTCTTCCACGACGCCACCATGGGAAGTGCCCTGCTGCGGCAGCTCGATAGCCCGGCGGCCCTGGAGGACACCATCCTCGCTCTCCCGATGCGCCAGGCCCGCTCCGCCGCGCGACTTCTTCCCCTCAGCTCCGCGCCGGTGCTGCTCTACGCGTTGAACCTGCGCTCTGAGCTGAGGTACTTACAGCGGCTGGTTTGGGGCCTAGCGCTGGGAGCCCCTCCGCCGGCCGTGCCAGCGGCTCTGGCCCTCGCTCCATGAGCTACGCCGTCCGAGTGGTGTGCCCACCGGAGGTGGCGGCGGGCTTTGCCTTGGCGGGGCTGCACACCTCGAGCGTAGGCACACTGGCAGAGGGCAACGAATGCATGAAAGAGCTCCTTAGCCGCCCCGATGTCGGGGTGATCCTGATCGAAGAACGACTCCACGCGGCTCTCTCAAACGACATTCGCCGGGAGCTGGCCCGTCGGCCTTTGCCGATCGTCGTACCCTTTCCCGGTCCAAGCTGGGTGCCCCGGGCGGAAGGTCCCGACTCGTACATCCTCGAGCTGCTCCGCCAGGCGATCGGCTATCGCGTGAGGCTGCGGTGAGCGACCCGCGCGTGCTTCGGGTGAGCGGAGGCCTGGTCGATGCTGCACCGGTCGCAGACGCGGCGCTCTACGAGCTCGTTCGAGTCGGCGAGCGGCGACTCCTGGGCGAAGTCATTCGCCTCGCAGGTGACCGGGCGACGCTTCAGGTCTACGAGGACACCACCGGGCTCGAGGTTGGAGCGCCGCTGCAGCTCTCCGGGCAGACGCTGACCGTCGAGCTCGGCCCTGGTCTGCTCGGATCCATTCTGGACGGGCTTGGTCGGCCCTTGCCCAGCCTGGCGACGGCGATGGGTGCCTTCATCCATCCCGGCGCCGAGGCAGCCACACTGGATTCAGGCCGGCGCTGGGCCTTCGCCCCCTCGGTCATGCGGGGGACGGAGGTTGTGGGTGGAAGTGTACTGGGGACCGTCGAGGAGCGGCCAGGCTTCCAGCACAAGGTGCTCCTGCCCCCATGGGCCTCCGGCATCGTCGACCAGATATCCGGCGGAGAGTTCTCGCTCGATCAACCGTTCGGAAGGCTGCAGGACGGCACCGCGCTCTCTCTCAGTCACCGGTGGTCGGTGCGGACGCCTCGCCCCGTCACCCGACGCCTGCCGGATGGGCCGCCATTTGTCACCGGACAGCGGGTGTTCGATTTCCTGTTCCCGGTGGCCGAAGGTGGAAGCGTAGCGGTGCCGGGGGGCTTTGGGACCGGAAAGACAGTCATCGAGCAATCGCTGGCAAAGTTTGGGGATGCCGACGTCGTGGTATACGTGGGCTGCGGCGAGCGGGGAAATGAGATGGCAGAGGTGCTCAGTGAGTTCCCGGCGCTGCGGGACCGCCGCACCGGACGATCCATCATGGATCGCACCGTCATGGTGGTCAACACCTCCAACATGCCGGTCGCGGCTCGTGAGGCCTCGGTGTACCTGGGTGTCACCATTGCGGAGTACTACAGGGACATGGGATACCGGGTGGCTCTTCTGGTGGATAGCCTCTCCCGCTGGGCTGAAGCTCTCCGAGAGATCAGCGCCCGGCTGCAGGAGATGCCAGGGGAGGAGGGCTACCCCACCCATCTCGCCAACCGCCTGGGCCAGTTCTCCGAGCGGGCAGGGCGGGTCGTGGCAATGGGGAACCCGGAGCGCCAAGGTGCCCTGACGCTCATCAGCGCGGTGTCACCGCCGGGTGGGGATTTCTCAGAGCCCGTGACGCAGGCGGCACTGCGAGTGGTGGGGGCGCTCTGGGCGCTCGATCCGGTGCTCGCCCACCAACGACAGTTTCCCGCTGTCGATTGGGAGACCAGCTACAGCCTCTACCTCGAGAGCACCGCTGAGTGGTTCGAGGCCGAGGCTGGGGTAGGCTGGTCGGAGCTTCGCCGCGAGATGCTCGAGCTGCTCCAGCGAGGGCGGGAGCTGCGCGAGATCGCCACTCTGGTGGGCCCTGAGTCGCTCCAGGACGCCGACCGGCTCACCTTGGAAGCGGCTCGGACGATCCGCGAGGTGATCCTGGGACAGAGCGCCTACGATCCCAATGATGCCTGGTCGCCGGTGAAGAAAACTTACCGCTTGGCCGTGCTGGCGAGGGAGTTCTACCGGGCCGGCCACGCTGCAATCCAATCGGGGGTGCCTTTCGATCTCCTGGATCTGGGCGCGGCGCGCCGCGCGCTCGCGGCGGTTCGGAGCGCGAGCGAGACGGACTACGAGAAGATGGCCGCTGAGGCCGCGGCCGCTCTCGCGGCACTCGCGCGGACCGGAGGCTCCCCGTGAGTGGCGTCGCCCGCACCTACAAGGGCGCACAGGGGCTGGCCGGCCCCCTCCTCCGTCTGGGGCGAACCCAGCGGGCAGCGTTGGGTGAGATGGTCACCATCAGAAGCCCGGGCCAACCGGATCGCCGGGGCCGAGTCATCGAGGCGGGGCAGAACGAAAGTGTGATCCAGGTGTTCGAGGAAACCCTCGGCCTCCAGCCGGCACGGGCCGAGGTGACCCTCATGGGCGAGGTCCCCACTGTCACGGTAGGACGCGAGCTCCTGGGCCGATCGTTCACCGGCACGGGCCAACCGCTCGACGGCCTTCCGCCGCCCGTCGGTGAGGCGATCCGCCCGAGCAGCGGAGCCCCCATGAATCCAGTCCGCCGGCTATCGCCTGCCGTCTTCATCGAAACCGGGATCTCGGCCATCGACGGGATGAATACCCTGGTGCGGGGACAGAAATTGCCGGTCTTCTCGGGACCCGGTCTCCCCGCCCTGGAACTGGCGGCGCAGATCGTCGAAGGAGCTCGGGCGCCGCGGGGGGAACCGTTCGCCGTGTTGTTCGTCGGGATCGGGATCACCGCGCGCGAGACCCACGCCTTCGTCGACCGCATCGAGCGGAGCGGGGCGATGGAGCGAAGCATCCTGTACCTGAACCAGACCCGAGATCCGCCTATCGAGCGTCTCGAGGCTCCCCGGGTTGCTCTTGCCGAGGCCGAGTTCCTGGCCTTCGAGGCCGGGATGCATGTACTCGTGGTCATGGCAGATATCACCCACTACTGCGAGGCGCTCCGTGAGATCGCGACGGCACGGGAGGAGATCCCCGGCCGCCGAGGATTCCCCGGTTACATGTACAGTGACCTTGCCACGCTGTTCGAGCGCGCCGGCGTACTGCAGGATCGTCCGGGATCGGTGACTCAGATCCCAATACTGACTATGCCGGACGACGACATCACTCATCCGATTCCGGATCTCACGGGCTACATCACCGAAGGCCAGCTCGTGCTGTCGAGGGAGCTTCACCGGCGCGGCGTCTTCCCGCCCATTGATCTGCTGCCTTCGCTCTCCCGGCTCATGAACGCCGGCATCGGATCTGCCGGAACCGTCCCGGAGCACCGAGAGTGGGCCGACCAGCTCTACGCGGTTTATGCGCAGGGGCGGGAGGCCCGGCTGATGGCCGCGATTGTGGGAGACAGCGGGCTGGGAGCGGCCGACCGCCGCGCACTCGCCTTTGCCGAACGCTTCGAGCTGGAGTTCGTGGGGCAGGGCCCGCGCCGGCGCAGCCTGGCGGATACGATCGAGACGGGGTGGCGGCTGTTGGAGACTCTGGACCGGGAGGACCTGCTCCGGATCCGGGAAGCGACCTGGACTGCCAGGCAGAAGGTGCGGAAGGAGAATCCGTGAGCCGGGACACCGGGATAGCTCCCACACGCTCCAATCTCCTGGCCGGGCAGCGACGCCTGGGGCGGGTGTCCAAGGGGGCGGAATTGTTGCGACGCAAGCGGGAGGCGCTCGTGGCCGAGATCGTACGGCTCGCGCGGCCGGCCGCAGACGCGAGGGTGCTGATCGTCGAGCGGGCGGCCCGGGCCTACCCCGTGTTGGTGGGGGCACTGGGCGTCGAAGGCTATGCCGGCCTCCGAGCCATCGCGTGGCCTCTCCGGGAGGTCACCCTCCAGATCAGACCGGCGCAGGTTTGGGGGATTCCGGTGGCGGAGATCGTGGCCCGACCGCCGCTGAGACGAACCCTGGAGGCCCGTGGTATCGCAGCGAGCGCGATCGGTCCCGCAGCCGCGGCCAGCGCCACCGAGTTCGAGACCCTCGCCGAGCTGCTGCTGGACGCCGCGCCCCGCGAGCTGCTGCTGCAACGCCTGGGTTTCGCGTTGACTCGGACCTCCAGGCAGGTGAACACCTTGGAGCACCGGGTGGCCCCGAGTCTCCGGCGCGAGGTGGTTCGGGCGCGGCGAACACTCGAGGAGCGTGAGCGCGAAGAGCACACGCGGCTGGGGTGGCTCATACGAGGACGGAGGTAAGCGCACCGCGGCAGCCCTGAAGCGAGAGCGGCGAACGGATACCGCGTGTCGTTTGGCGTGTGTTTGGTCATATCCGTACCCGCGTGGGTTGCGGGGCCTCCAGGTGGGGACTGCGCACATCACCCAACTCG
>CAZASU010000038.1:0-19722 GCA_964487785.1 uncultured Gemmatimonadaceae bacterium
GCCGCCGGCGCTGCGATTCTTCGTTACCGTTACGCGACTACCTGCCGCCTCCGAAGTCGTATTCGATCGACGCCTGGAGGCGCCGAGGCAGGAGGGGCCGGGCCAGGAAGATCGGTGCGCCACCGGTGCTGAGTAGCCGTGGATTTCCCTCCTCGAGACCCTTGCTCTGGAAAGCGTTCAACAGATCTACGTTGATTCGGGTTCCCGCTCCTGGAATGGCGAAGCCTGCGCCGAGGTTGAAGTAGTTATAAGTGGGTAACGTCGTCCCGACCGCGACGTCGGCGAAGCGCGAGCCGACGAAATGCCAGTCTGCCTTGAGCTGTAAGCCGGCTACACGGGTAGGCGAGTAGATGGCCGCGAGGTTGCCGATAGCCTTGGGCACACCGTTGATCAGGCTGCCGATGTCGGCGCCGGCGCCGGAGCCCAGCTCCGCCCTGAGGAACGTGCCGTTGCCGATGAGTTGAAGTCCCGCGACCGGCGACACGAACGCCTCGACCTCGGCACCATAGGAGCGGTTTTCCGGAGAGGTGACGATGATCCAGGTGGTGGCGCCGGTCACCGAATCCACCACAATGCCCTGGCTGACGATGTTCTTCAGCTTGGTGTAGAAGCCGTTGACCGTCACTCCCACCCGCCCAGAGGCGTACTTCACGCCTAACTCACCGGACAATACCTCGCGCGAGTCAAACAAGGCCACCTGGTCCGGGGACGACGCATTCAGGAACTCATCCAGTGCTGGCATCTTGTAGCCCCGCGCTCCAGAGCCATAGACCGAGAAGTTGTCGTTGACCCTGTAGTTCAGTCCGACCGAGCTGGACCAGTCGGTGATATTCCGGCTGAAGTTCCTGAAGCTGTTGTTGCCGTAGGTCTCGGTGTCGTACGTCGTGGCCGGATCTCCGTCCAGATCGAACGGGGAAGTGTTCTCCGACCGCTGGACAAAGGTGTTGTACTCCACCCTGACGCCCAGGTCGGCACGGAGCCGTTCAGTGAGCTGGACCTCGCCACCGACGACGCCGGATACCACAGTTGTCTGGCCGGTTCCATTGACGTAGTTCGAGAGGAACTTGCGGAAGCCGTTCTGGGTGACGTTCACCGGGGCGCCGCCGCCCGCGGGCGTGACCACCAGGTCGAGGAAGCGGGGATTGTCGCGGATGTCGGTAAGGATATCGGTGAAGAACCAGCGATTGTCCTGGGTGTAGTTGGCGAAGTATCCGCCGATTGACAGTAAATGTTTCCCAAAGCTGCGTCTCAACGAGAGCTGATTCTGGACCGCGCTGAGCGGCTTCTCCACGTGCCACTCGCCACCTGGTGCGACGAGGCCGTTCGGGGTGTCGAAAGGCAGCGGATTCCCCAGGGCGTCGTCGTGGTTGGTAAAGAAGTACTGGCCGGTGCTGCCGGCTGCAAAGCCGAGCCCGCCCGAGCCGGTAGGGGCCGTGATGAAGTCTTGCGCTGCCAGCGCGTTAAACGGCAGGAGGGCGTTCCACTCCTGGTCGTTCCGCATGACCTGGGCGATATTCTGCAGACTCCACTCGTCCGAGAGGTCGAGCGACACGTCGGCGGTGAACCAGGTGGCGTCGGTCTTGAGCCCGTTATCCAGCGGCAGCGTCAGGTCGTCCCCGGGCGTTGTGATGCGGAGGTCCAGCCCCTCCGGCGTGTTCATGGAGCCATAGTTGCTGAACCCAGGGACGTATTCCGGGTCGGACGGGTTCTGGAAGGGGAGGGGAAGAATGAACTGGTTGCGGTCGTTGATGTGTTTGACCGAGAAGCGAAGGTGTCCGTTGTCCAGCAGTCGGGTGACGCTCGCCTTCAGCTGGCCGCCCCGGATACCGGGGTAGCCCGGACTACGCACGCCGTTGTCGTAGCGGTAGAAGCCGCCCGCGTTGAACCGCCAATCATTCCCAAACGGCCCATTCAGGTTCAGGTCGTACCGGGCCAGTCCCTGAGTGGCTCCGGTGGCTCGCATGGTGCCAGCGAACACGTCGCCACCGGTCTTGTTAATAAAGTTCACGATGGCGCCGGGGGTGTTGGAGCCGAACAGCGGTGAGCTGCCACCGCGTACCACCTCCATCCGCTCGATGTTGTTGTCGAAGCGGAAGAGGTTATCGGCGTTCATGAAGAAGGTGTGCATGGTGGGGAAGACCGGGAGCCCGTCCTCCAGGAACGCCACGTACTCCACACCGAGAATGCCGCGCATGGTGATATTCTGATTGACTTCACCGCCGGAGCTCTCCACCCGGGTGAAGCCCGGGACATAGCGCAGCATCTCGGTGGTGCTCCGCGGTGCGGAGGCCTGGATCTCCGATGCGGTGAGGGTGGTGACCGCCACGCTGGCATCCAGATTCGTGCGCGGCGTCTGCGTGCCCGTGACCACCATGGTCTGGAGCTGCAGGGGATCGCGAAGCAGGGTAAAGTCCTGGATGGTACGCTGGTTGGCCGCGACGATGACGCTGGCCGTTTCGGGCCGAAGGCCGAGCATGCGGACCCGAAGCGTGTGAGTGCCGGTCGGAACCCGTTCGAGAACGTACTCTCCGTTCGCCCGGCTCTGCGTACCCAGTGACGGCCGCTCGATGTACACCTGAGCGCCGGCAACCGCTGATCCCCGCTCGTCGACCACCCTCCCGCCGATGCTGCCGGTCTGGTCGCCCACCTGCGCGGCAGCCGTCGATGTTCGACCTGCGGAGAGAACGAGCAGAGACGCGGCCGCCAGAGTGATGAGGCGACCCAGGGACGTGAGTCGAGCCGAACGCGAGCTTCGGATCATAGCGGCATCCTCCAATTTCTCGAGAATTTCGCGATCGAGCACACCTCAGGAACGTAAAGCGAGAACAGCGATGGGTGGGAAGCGCCTGGGCGCATTGGATCGGTCCGGGAAGCCCGTGCGGACAACCCTGAGCATAGTGTCACCTATTTGGGGGCCCGTCAACAGGGAAGTTGCCCCCCGAGCGGAGCCCGGTGGGCTCAACCCG
This sequence comes from uncultured Gemmatimonadaceae bacterium, assembly GCA_964487785.1. Classification (GTDB taxonomy): domain Bacteria; phylum Gemmatimonadota; class Gemmatimonadetes; order Gemmatimonadales; family GWC2-71-9; genus CAVVWJ01. Next base: position 2,967 of record CAZASU010000038.1, read on the forward strand.
GCCGGGGGCCGGTCTCCGGCGGGAAAGCCAGACCCCCGCGAGCAGCGTCAGCCCAAACACCAGCATCACCAGGCCCCACCACAGGTTGATGTTGACCGAGAGTGCCCGCGCGTAGCGCGACGGATCCCCGGCCGTGGCCAGGCCGTACCCGCCGAGGAGCAGGCCCAGAGCCGTGAACAGTCCCCCGATCGGCACCCGCACGTCCAGTCCGGCTGATCCGCTCATGGCAACCTCTAGAAGAACACGAAGTTCAGGGCCACAGTGAGCCCGAGGACGGCCACGGCCAGCACCCACGGACGCTGGATCCAGGGCAGCCCCCGATCGCTCGACCGGGGGGTGAGCGAATAAACCAGCCCCCGCAGCTCCTCCTCCGGCCGGGGACGGGTGGCCAGGCTCACGAGAATCGTCACCACGAAGCACGTCGTCCACGCGATGATCGCGGTCCAGAAGGTTTGGGCGAGCTCGCTGGGGTACGTTTGCAGCGCGCCGAGGAAGCCGCCCTTCACTCCGGGGTGGGCGCCGGCGGGGAGCGTGAGCCCGTGGTGAATCGCCGCGGCGATGGTGCCGGAGAGGAGGCCGGTGAAGGCTCCATGCCCGGTGGTGCGACGCCAGAACATGCCCAGCGCAAAGGTGGCGAACAGCGGAGCATTGACGAAGGCAAAGACCAGCTGAAGCAGATCCATGATGTTGTTGAACGCGCTGGCCAGGTAGGCCGCGCCAATTGCCAGCACGATCCCGCCGACGGTCGCGATCCGCCCCATCATGAGGTAATGCGCATCGGAGGCGCCGCGCCGGATGTGGCTCTGGTAGATGTCGTAGGTCCATACGGTATTGAAGGCCGTCGTGTTTCCTGCCATTCCTGACATGAATGAAGCCAGCAGCGCGGTGAGCCCGAGCCCGAGCATGCCCGTGGGGAAGAGGTGCAGCAACAGCATCGGGGTAGCGAGATCGTAGTCCAGCACCATGCGCCCGGCACTATCGAGGAGCGGAGCCCCCCCGGCGGTGAGCTTGGCGGGGATGAGCCCTTGGCCGGCGCTGCCGGCCTTCTCGCCGGCGAGTACGAGGGCGATCATGCCGGGAAGGATCACGAGAAACGGAAAGAGCATCTTGGGAACGGCGGCGATCAGCGGCGTGCGCCGGGCGGCTGTCATCGATTCCGCGGCCATCGCGCGTTGCACTACCAGAAAGTCAGTACACCAGTAGCCGAACGAGAGCACGAACCCCAGCCCCATCACCAGTCCGAACCACTCGACCCCGACCGGATTCTGGGCCGCATCACCGACGTTGGCCCAGGCGGACGTGTAGGCGTCGGCGGAAAGGCCGCGCGCCGTCGAGACCTCCGCCAGACGAGCGCTCAGACCGTCCCACCCTCCGATGGCGTCCAGGCCGAGCCAGACCAGTGGCACGAATCCGAAGACGATGAGGAAGAATTGGAGCACTTCGTTGTAGATGGCGCTGGTGAGGCCGCCCAGCAGCACGTAGGCGAGAACGATCACCGCCGACACCAGGACGCTGACGTCGAAGCTCCACCCGAGGAGGAGGTTGAAGAGTTTGCCCATGGCGTACATCGAGACGCCGGAGGAGAAGACCGTCATGGCGGCAAACGAGACCGCGTTCAACGTCCGGGTCTTCTCATCGAAGCGAAGCCGGAGATACTCGGGCACCGAGCGAGCCCGCGACCCGTAATAGAAGGGCATCATGAACAACCCCACGAACACCATGGCGGGGATGGCACCGACCCAGTAGAAGTGACTCGTCATGATGCCGTACTTGGCGCCCGACGCCCCCATCCCGATGACTTCCTGCGCGCCGAGATTGGCTGAGATGAATGCGATGCCGGTAATCCACGCCGGGAGCGACCGGCCGGACAGAAAGAAGTCACTGCTGGTGCGCATGACGCGACGGAGGATCCAGCCCACGCCGAGCACCACGGCGAAGTAGATCGCCATGACGGCGTAGTCGACGCTCGTAAGATTGGTGACCGGAGTGGCCGGCATGGCTCCGTCTCGAAAAACTCAGGCTCGTGGGGTTGCTGTCCGAATGCCCGGCAGGAAGACCTGAGCCATAGTGTCACCTAAGTTACGGTGAGTCAAGAACGAAAAAAATAGTCACCAGGCGATGGAGACGTGACCCAAAACCCACCCGCCCCCGTGGGTCAGCAGGTGGAGCGCTGGGTGTTGGCGGCCAGCATCCTCGGCTCGAGCATGGCGTTTATCGATGGGACGGTGGTGAACGTGGCGCTCCCCGCGCTTCAGCAAGCGCTCGGCGCCACGGCGGCCGAGGTCCAGTGGGTGGTGGAGAGTTACGCGCTGGTCATGGCGGCGCTTCTCCTCCTCGGCGGCGCCCTCGGCGACAAGGTGGGTCGGCGTCGAGTCTTTGCTATCGGGGCGGGACTCTTCGCCAGCGCCTCGTTCGCATGTGCCCTGGCCCCCGACATCGAGTGGCTCATCCTGGGGCGTGCCGTGCGAAGGGTCGTGGCGGGCGATCTTCTGGCTCAACCTGCCTCTCGCTGCGCTGACTCTGTTCATCACCCTCAAATATGTGCCGGAAACCCGAGACCCCGGCGCTCGCCGCCTCGACCTCCCCGGTGCCAGTCTGGTCACGCTGGGGCTAGGTGGCTTGGTCTTCGGCTTGCTGGAAGCGCCGCGCTTTGGATTTGGCCACCCCCTGATCCTCGCCGCGCTGGGGTTCGCGCTCCTGGCCTTACCAGGAACCAGCGGCGACTACTGGAGCACCTTCTTTCCCGGCATAACGGTGCTCGGCCTGGGAATGGCGGTGACGGTGGCGCCGCTCACTACGACGGTCATGGGCGCGGTTGAAGCCGAGCGCGCGGGGCTGGCATCCGGCATCAACAACACCGTCTCCCGCACGGCTTCGCTACTGTCCATCGCGGTCTTCGGAATCGTTGCCTACCAGCGTTTCAATCAGGCGCTGGGGCAGCGGCTCAACGCACTGGGCATTCCGTCCGAGATCCAGCAGCTCCTCGCCGACGAGCGCAAGAAGCTCGCGGCCGCGGAGGTGCCCCCCTCGCTTCCGGCCGGGCTTCGATCCGCCGTCAGGGCAGCCATCGAAGCCTCGTTTGTCGATGCGTTCCGGCTGGTGATGCTGCTCTCCGCCGCGCTGGCGCTGGGGGGCGCGTTGTGCGCCTGGTTGCTCATAGATAGGCCTACGCGCGGAGATCCCCCCACCCAGCGGCAGAGTGGCTCTCCTCCGCGCGCTGCAGTTCGCTCTAGCAAGTGGGATCCCAAGTGACGAAGCCGCTCACTGACGCGCGCTCCGGAGAGTCCACTTCTGCCGCACCCCGCCCAGGGGCGGGGGCGAGTACGCGCCATACGTGGGGAGCGGCGGGAGAGCGGGGGACCCTGGAGGGCGCGTAGTGCGCACTCCAACACTCTTGTGATCTCCAACAGACTGACGCACTCCAGCGCCCGGAAGGGTCCAGTGCTCCCCGCCGCGATGGGTCGGGCGGGGGAGATCCATGGCCTCACTCCAGAAGGTACTGCACGGTCGAGACCACCCGCACGATCTTCTGCAGCTGGCCACCCTCGTTGACGCCGGGCGCCTGATCCCGCGGCAAGATCACGAATATGCCCTGGTTCGCGTACCGGATATCCCCCAGCGTGGTGCGTGAGTCGGCGGCAAACTGCTGGGCGGCGGCGCGTGCGTTGGCGGTGGCTTCCGCCACCATCGCGGGCTTGAGCTGGTTGAGCTTTGTGAAGACGAACGTGGGCCCGCCGACTCCATACTCCCCGCTGGAAGAGAGAATGACACCCGCCGTCACCAGCTCACTCACCCGCTGACTGGCGGCCAGGACTACCTGGGGCTTGTCCGACCGGACCATTACCGTTTGCTGGATGACGAAGCGAGTACCACCCCGCTCAGACTGAAAACGGTTGGCCTCGGCGTCGGAAACCTCCAGCGCCAGCAGCTGGACCGCCGCCGTGTCGATGCCGTGCCGGGCCAGAAATGAGTAGACCGCCCGGGTGTCCTTGGTGATCTCCGCCTGGGCAACGGCCAGATCGTCGCCGGTGCTGACGAAGCGCAGCGGCCAGAGCGCCAGGTCCGCGGCCACCTCGCGCTCGGCCAGGCCCTTCACCTCGACATAGCGGCTCGCCGTCCGTCCCCGGGCAAAGCCGTGCCCCACGAACCAACCGCCGAGTGCCAGGCCCCCGGCAAGGATAACCGCGGAGAGTACGGTACCGTCTACCGATCGGGTTGCGGCGGTCATCGGATCCCCACCAGTCCGCGGCAGGCCTCGATCAGCTTGGCCGCATCGTACCCTACGCCATCCTTGAAGACGATTGCCACGTTCCGGATCTCGGCCGGCCGTGAAATCGGGTCTCCCTTGATGACGACGAGATCGGCCAGCTTGCCCGGGGTAATGCTGCCCAGCCGCTTGTCTTCACCCAGCACGATGGCGCCGTTGAGGGTCATGATCCGAATGGCCTCCACCGGGGTGAAGCCGGCCTCGATCAGCAGCTCGTAATTGCGCTGGTCGCCGAAGCCGGGGAGCGCCCCGCCGTTCCCGGTGGGATCGACGCCGGCGGCCAGCAGCCCTCCCGCCCGGACGAACTCCAGCTCGAATTTCTGCGCATTGCGGAAAACCTCGGGCGAAACCCCGAACGCGCCGGGCTCACTCAACCGCGCGCGGCTGGTCAGGTACTCGGCCTTGACGTCGGGAGCCATAGCCTCCAGCACCCTCGGCTCCAGCGGTGGCCGGTTCGGCACAAAGAGCTCGAACACGGCCAGGGTAGAAGTCATCGGCACCTTGTGGGTGACCATCTCGCGAATCGTGGTCTTGGCCGCCTCTCCCCCCATGTCGACGCTGGCGAGCTTGGCGAGGGCATCAGGCGGGCAGAAATCCGGCTTCTTCTCCGGATCGAAGTCGGTATTCACGAACAGTCCGTGCTCCAGGTTGTCGATGCCGAGCGCCACGGCCTCGCGGAAGCTTACGGAGCAGAGATGGCCGGTCACTTTCACTCCCCGCTTGTGCGCCTGCTTGATGGCGGCGCCAAGTACCTCGCGACTCACGTCGGTGTAGAACTTGAGCCAGGTCACGCCCTCGGAGGCCCAGTAGTCGACCACCCGACGCACGGCGTCCGCGGTGTTCACCTTGTGCATGCTCCCGGTTCCCTCGCCGCCGGTGAGATAGGGCCCGGCTACGTGCATCCGCGGCCCGGCTAGCTGGCGGGCATCGATCAGCCGCCGGAGGTTGAGCTCGGCATAGGGGGAGTGGGACCCGGTGGTTCGTATGCTGGTGACCCCGCTGCCCAGGTAGAGCAGCGGGGCGGTGGCGTTGCTCTGTACCGAGCGAAGGTTGGTGGTGTAGAAGGTGTGGTCGTGCAGCCCCACGATTCCGGGCATGATCGTGTGACCGCTCAGATCCATCACCTTGGCGCCGTCGGGTAGCCGGGTGGTCCCGGCGGGCCCCATGGTGCTGATCCGCCCCTCGGCGATCACCACGGTCCGGTCTTCCGCGGGCTCGGCACCGGTGCCATCCACCACCCGCACGTGCGTCAGAGCGACGACCGGCGCGTCCACGCTGATGAAGCGCTGGACGTTTGGGGATGGAGTTTGAGCGGAGGCGGAGAGGGCGGAAAGGGCGGAAAGGGCGGAAAGGGCGGACGAAACCTTGCGCATGCGATGTGTTCCTGGGAGAGGCGTGGTCACTCGATGGTGATGACGGTGTGCATGCCCGACTCGAGGTGCTCGGCGATGTGGCAATGGAGCATCCATCGGCCGGGGTTGCTCGTATCCACCAGCAGATCCACCGTGCCGCCGGCAGGGACCAGCACGGTGTCCTTCCAGACCGGATCTTCGTTGGCGGCGCCGTTTCGCGCGATCACCAGGAAGCGCTGTCCGTGAAGATGGATCGGATGTCCCATCGGGTGCAGCACATTCTTGGCATTCACCAGCCTCACGACGAGCGGCTTGTCCCGGGGTACCCGCCAATCTAACGCCATTCCTTCGGCCCCTGTGAGGCTGTCGCGAATGGTCCAGCGCACCTCGCGCCCGGTGCTGAGCCAGTCCATCATCGGCATCGTGCTGGTCCACTCCACCGGATGGACATACGCCGTATCCAGCCGGAGCGCCTGGACCAGCGCAAACGGCAGCGTGCCGGTCCGAAGGGTAAGCTCGAGGATGCGGTCGGGCACCCGGCCTGCCACGCTCCGTGCCAATGCCCGGAGTGGATCCGATGTCGAGCCGGGCTCCGGGGGGGCTCCCTGTACCGGCTTCCCTCGCACCTTCAGCACGCCGAGCGTATCCACTTCGGGGAAGAAGCGTCCGGTTACCCGGTCGATGCCGCGCACCCGGTTGACCAGGGGGTAGGATCCTGCCCGGGTGAACCGGGCCTCCACCACGTACCGCTCAGCCGGAGCAATGACCACGCTTTCGACCGTGCGAGGAGTGGCAAACGGTCCGGCATCGCCCGCGATGACGCGCAAGCGGGCGCCGTCGAGAGACAGGTTGAAGGGGCGCGCCCCCGCCGCATTAGTCAGGTGCAGTCGCACCCGCTCGCCCGGCCGAGCCTCGAAGCGCCAGTCCTCGTCCCCGTTCACCAACAGCGTATTGCCGAAGCGGCCCATGAGCGCGTGGGTAGCGGCCTCCCGGCCGTAGGGGACCAGTCCCGTGTCCCCGAGGAGCAGATCATCCAGGATCAGGAACGCTTCCCGTCCATCGGTCCGCCTGTGCGCCCGAGCCCGCACCACGATGTTGCCGGCGAGCCCGAGATCCTGGGCCGCGTCCTCACGATTGTGGGGATGATACCAGAACAGGCCGGCGTCCGGTGCGTGTACCCGATACACGAAATCTCCGCCCGGCGGCACCGGCGGTTGGGTAAGTCCGGGCACGCCGTCATCTGCGTTGGCGAGACGAAGCCCGTGCCAATGGATCGAGCTCGGAAGATCGGTCAGGTTTAGAAATCGCACGCTGACCGTTGCGCCCTGGGGAATTTCCAGCCGTGGCCCCGGGATCTGGCCATCATAGGCGTACAGGACGAGCGCGTGCCCGCCGACCGTCCGGCCAACCTTGCCGGCAGTAAGGGTGAGAGTGTCACCATCGGCGAGCCGGTAGGTCCGGCTGGGCGATGCATCCGGCAACGACCTCCCGAGATAGGCCGGAAGGAAGGGGGTCACGTCCGGAACGAAGCGCTCCAGGCCAAACGGCATCCTACTGGCCGTCGGATGCATGGGAGGCATCGTCCAGCCGGACCTCCTGTGCTCGTGCTCCGGCCGGGTCGAGGGCGGAAGAGTCGTGACCCCGTGAGGAGCCATGAGCTGGCTGGGTGAGCTTCCCCGGAGTACCAGCGGGCCGTTTCTCGTTCTCGCGCCCGGTGAGCGCTCGGCGCTGACCATGATCAGGAAGCGCTCGAGCGCAATCGGGCTGGTAACGGTGCGTCCGTTCCTTACGGCACCAAGCGGGATCACCGGATCCAGATCGGGAGTCGTGGCCCAGGCCACAAAGTTCTGGTAGGGACCGAGTGTGGCTGGATCGGGGAGACCCGACAGGGTGAGCACCACACGAGAGAGAACTCTCCCATCCCGGGTGACCGCGAGCCCGAAGGGGCTCGGTTCCGGCCGCAGGACCGCGGTCCCCGATGCGAGCGGAGCCCTGGCCGTCGAAAAGAGCGGAAGGCAGTAGACCGACGGATCGGCGTCCCGGGTATGTGCGGTGCAGAGCGAGTCCTGCACCGGCGGATACCCGACCACCATCAGCAACAGGGCAGCAAAGCTCAAGGGTGGGGGATCCGCACCTGATCGAGAATAAAGGCGTAGCGGAACGCCATCTCTTCGAGATAGTCGTACCGGCCGGAGCTGCCACCATGTCCCGCCCCCATGTTGGTCTTGAGCAGCAGGGTGTTCGTGTCGGTCTTGGAGGCGCGCAGCCTGGCCACCCACTTGGCCGGTTCCCAGTAGCCCACCCGCGGATCGTTGAGTCCGGCCGTCACCAGGATTGCCGGATACGCTCTGGCGGCAACGTTGTCATAGGGCGAGTAGGACTTCATGTAGGAGTAGTCGGGCTCCTGGCTCGGGTTACCCCACTGCTGCCACTCCTGGGTGGTGAGCGGTATCGAGGCGTCCAGCATCGTATTGATGACATCCACGAAGGGTACGTCCGCCACCACGGCACGGAAGAGATCCGGACGCATATTGGTGACCGCGCCCATGAGCAGGCCGCCGGCGCTGCCACCCCGGATGGCGAACCGGTCGCTCGCGGTGTAGCCGTCGCGGATCAGGTGCTCCGCTGCCGCCGTGAAGTCGGTAAAGGTGTTCTTCTTTCGGAGCATTTTGCCATCGTCGTACCAGGTGCGGCCCATCTCCTGACCACCCCGGATGTGGGCGATGGCGTAGACGAAGCCACGGTCTACCAGGCTGAAGATGTTCGGGTTGAACCAGGGATCGGTGCTGGCGCCGTAGGAGCCGTAGGCATAGAGCAGCATGGGCCGGCTGCCGTCCTTCACCATCGGCTTTCGATAGAGCAGGGAAACCGGCACCCGGGTGCCATCTCCGGCTACGGCCCAGGTGCGCTCGGTGGCATAGCGGCCTGGCCGGTAGTGGGGCACCTCGGTGCGCTTCTTCAGAGCACGGGTCTTTCGCTTCATGTCGAAGTCGTATACCGACGGCGGAGTGATGGGGGAGGTGTAGGTGAACCGTACCACGTCGGTGTCGTACTCCGGATTGGTGGCTCGGTCGAAGGTCGAGATCTCCTCCGGGAAGTCGACCTCATAGGTCGTGCCGTTCTGGAAATCCAGTACCCGTATCCGGCGCACCGCATTCCCACGCTCGTACAGCGCCGCGTGGTTCCGGAATACATCCAGGTCCTCGAGCAGTACCGAGTCCCGGGCCGGCACGACCTCAGTCCAGTTGGCCCGGCTCGGATCGCCGACGGGCGCGCGAACCAGCTTGAAGTTGATGGCCCCATCATTCGTGCGCATCAGGAAGTTGCCGCCATGATGCTCGACCGAGTACACCACGTCCGGCGCACGGGGCAGCAGCACCCGCCATTCGCCGCCGGCCTGGTCGGCCGGCAGGTACCTGGTATCCGACGAGGTGAAGCTCTCGGAGTTGATGAAGACGTACGCCCGGTCCTTGCTCCTGGCGAGATCCACGTTGAAGAGCGGATCCAGATCCTCAAACACAACCGCGTCCGAGCCGGACCCTCCGAGCTGGTGCCGGTAGACTCGGAAGGCTCGGTGAGCCGCATCGTCCCGGCCATAGAAGAGCGTGCGGTTGTCGCCGGCCCACTCCACTTCGTAGTTCACACTGTCTACCCGGTCGGGCAGCAGGCGGCCGGTCCGAAGATCCTTGAGCATCAGGGTGTACCACTCGCCGCCGGTGGTGTCCCAGGTGTAGGCCAGGATGTTGCCGTCCGGGCTCACCTGGCGCAGCCCCACCCGCGAATACGGCCGGCCGCCGGCGAGCGAGTTCTCATCCAGCAGCACCTGCTCCGGCGCCTTGAGACTGCCCCAGCGGCGGCAGAAGATGGGATACTGCTGGCCCTTTACCGTCCGGGTATAGTACCAGGCCCCATGCACGTACTCCGGCACCGAGAGGTCGGTTTCCTTGATCCGGCCCACCATCTCCCGGTACAGCGTCTTCTGGAGCGCCTCCGTGTGGCGCATGCTGCTGTCGGTATACCGGTTCTCGGCCTCGAGATAGCCGATGACCTCTGGTGCGGAGCGGGTGTCGTCGCGAAGCCAGTAGTAGGGATCGACACGGACTTCGCCCAGCAGCGTGTCTACCTTCGGGACTTGGCGAGCGACGGGGGCCAGCGAGCCCTGGGCCTGCCCAGGGGCAGGAGTGGGGGTAGCAAAGGCGAGTATCGCTACCACGAAGCAGGACGGGAACAGGCGAGCGGGGTGCATCATGAAGCTCCGATGGCAGGGAACTGCTCGCCTCCTCGGTGAACCAGACAGTCGAGGTCACTTCGGTAACCCGGCCGAACTTCGCGCTGATCGATCACGCGGAAGGCAAGAGTAACGCCGTCGAGGTGATCCAGACTGGTAACTGGGACTAATGGTGTGGCCCGAGTCCGCCAGGTTCGAGTTCTTCGATGAGGTACGCGCGTCCTGTCAGCTCGCTGCCCAGGATGTGGCTGGCCTGTTTCTCCCGGCCGGCGAGGCCTGGATCGGAGCGTGGGCCCTTGCCCCCCAGCTCCAGCTGTACGGCTCGGACGGCTATCACCCCTCCGAGCTGGGCACCTACCTGGCAGGACACCGACGATTCCGGCTCACCCTGGGCGCCCGGAGCCCCTGTCTTGTCTCAAAGCGGGGCATGGAGGGGCACCCCGCCAATTAACTGTCGACCTCGATGGTACGAACCAGCAGAATGCCTGAGCGGAGCGGCCGATACCTAGGCCTTTGCCTGATGCCCATACAGCGCGGTATGGGTTTAGCTTACAGACCAAGCTCGGCACAGCCCTTGCTCTACAAACCTTCGAATTCAGCCTGAGAGACTGTCCTTGTCGAAGCGCCCGCTGTTTACACCAAGCACCGACCCAACGCCGCCGCCGCCGACCGCGCTGCTGCTGTTCATTCAGCAGGCGCAGCTTGAGCTGGTGTACCAGGAGCGAGCCGAAGCCGAGGCTGCTGAGGTCGCCATAGACCCGGCGGCTCCGAAGCACGCCGCTTAGCGGACTGCTGCTCTTCCGGCGTTGCTCCGTTCCGAGCCGCCACCCCCGTCCTACTCCTGCTGCTTCCACATTCCGAGCACTTTGCCGTCAGGGTCCTCGAACAGTGAGAACTCCCCCACGGGCGGGACTTCCTGCCGCTGCACAATAATATTCCCGCCGGCGAGGAGAGGCCGCATCCAGAGCGTCATCCTGAGGGAGCCCTTCGGCTTGCTCAGGGCCTCAGCATTACCGCCGAGGATCGCGGGCCACTAGGGCGTATTGGGGAAGTTGGTGGTCACGCCGCCCCGCCGCACAGTGCGCGCCACCCGCTCGGCGAAGATCCGCGATCCGGCCCGTACCATGCCTTCCGGCGGTCCCTTGAGCTCGGTGGAGTCGTCCAGGATGATCGTGCCCGTGGGCGCGTGGATCAGCTGGCCGGTAAACAGCCAGATGAGATTGCTCGTCTTGCTCACCTTGGCCATCACCACCCAGGGGGCCTTGAGCGAGTCGGCTACTGCGCGGGCGCAGGCCACAATCACGTTGCAAGGCTGGTGCCCGGTGGTCGCCGACGCCTTTGGCGATGCCGCCACCAGGGCGACCTGCTTGCCGGCCAGGAGCTGGGGACCGAGCAGCTCTTGCAGCGTGCTGGTCAGCACCTCAGTGGAGAGAGCCGCCTGTGACGCGTCCGAGGTCTCCTGGAGGTTCGCCTGGGCGTTGTAGAGCGCCACCGGCAGCACCACGACCGTGGCGCCGGGCGCTTCGCGGGGGGGCGTACTGTCGCTTTGCGCCGAGGCAACATGGCCGGCGAGCATGGCGAGGAAGATCAGGATGGGCGCGAGCGCCCGCGGGAGGAGCAGCAGGTTTGTGATCGGGGAAAGATAATCCGGCTGGGAAGGGCGTAGGGCGGTGCCGGCCTCAGCGTCTTGTGGACCGGCCATCTGGCTACTAGATTGAGGCCATATGGCCAGACCTGTGCACGCCAGCCTCCTTCCGGCCGCCGGAGCCGGCACCGCGGATCTGAGCGAGATCCAGTCCCGCATCCGCTCCGGCCGCACCGAGGGCCACTTCTACGTGGCCCTCCTCGGTCTCCGCAGCTACGAGCCGCTGGCGCTTTACCGGCACCTCCGGAAGGGCCTCGCCTATTCGAGCTTCCTTCGCTTCCAGCGCAACACCGGTTTGTCGGCCAGGGCCATCGCGGAGCTGATCCAGATTCCCACCCGCACGCTGACCCGGCGCAAGACCGAAGGCAGGCTGGCTCCGGAGGAGTCCGATCGGCTGGTGCGAGCATCCCGCATCGTCGGCCGGGCCATGGAGCTCTTCGAGGGCGACAGTAAAGCCGCGCGGGTCTGGCTCACGTCGGCGCAGCCGGCGCTCGGCGGCATGGTGCCCCTGGAACTGGCTCGGACCGATGTGGGCGCCAATGAAGTGGAGAGCCTCATCGGCCGCCTCGAATACGGCATTCCCTCGTAAGTCCTGCCGTTGATCACCGCCTGGAGGCTGGTCAAGCCCCGCCGCGCCGCGGCTGCGTTCGATGGAGAAGGGGCCCGGCTCCACGGCGGTCGGTGGAACAGCCCCGGCACCCGGGTCGCTTACGCATCGGACAGCATCGCCCTCGCAACCCTGGAGGTGCTGGCTCACCTGCAATCGACGGCGGTGCTCCAGGCCTACTCCCTGGCGTCACTCCGCTTCCCGGCGGAAAGCGTCGAGGTGCTGGAGACCGCCGCGCTCCCCGCCCGCTGGCGCCGGTTCCCGTCACCGCCCGAAAACCAGGCGATAGGGGACCGGTGGGCGGCCGAGGGGAGATCGCTGATCCTCCGGGTGCCGAGCGCCATCATCCCTGCTGCTGCCAACTTCCTCATCAATCCGTCGCACCCTGAATTCCGGCAGGTCGTCATTAGCCGCGCCGAGCGGTTCGCGTTCGACCCCAGGCTGCTGAGCCAGCGGGTCAGCGGGTAAGCGGGAAGGGAGCGGCGCGGGCGTCGGGGCTATCCGTGCAGTTGTCGGTGTTCATCCGTGGCAAGCTTTTGTTGGGGCTCGTGGCGCAGGACCAGATGCAGATGTTCCAGCAGTTCTGGCCCATCCACCAGAGTGGGACCGTTGCTCCGTGCCGGTCGCCCGCTCGCCACAATGCCACCACGAAGGCCGCTGGTACTCGTGGATGGCGAGGTCCAGGCCGTCGAGCCAGCGATGGTCGCCCGGGCTCCGTAGGCAGAGGTAGCCGTAGATCGCCAGCACCAGGGTGAGGACGGGCCCGCCAGCGCCGGTCAATGGCGGTCACCTAGTGCCGCACGATCGAGCCAAGGGCGAGGTAGCGGCGTCCGACCGTCCGGGTCGATCACCAGATGGGCGTACCCGCTCCAGCCTCGGAGCGTGGGCGAGAGGTGGATAAGCTTGTCGATCATGAATACCTCGGAGAGGCGCGGGTGACCAACCAATACGCGGTAGCGAGGGCTACCGTCATGCCGAGAGTCACAGCCTCCCGCAGGTTTATCCGGGTGGCGAGCGCCAGGGAGACGGCTACCCCGATGACAGCAAGGCCGACACCCATGGGAGCTCGGAAGAGCGGGGGCGGGACGTCGCCGCCTTCCTTTCTTCGCAGCACGGGAAGGGCGGCGCAGACCAGCCCATAGACGAAGAGCCGGGACACCGACGCCAGGCTCAGGTTCTGCAGCAGGCCCGCCTGATTCGCCAGGACCCAGGAAACCGCCGCAAAGAAGAGAATCGAGATCCAAGGGGTCCGGAACACCGGATGCACCCGGGCGAAGAACGCCGGGAAATCTCCCCGCTCCGCCATCGCCATGCTGAGCCGGGGGACGGTGAGCATGTTGCTCGCCAGCCAGCCATAGACCGAGATCAACGCCGCCACCGTAATGATCGCTGCCCCGGCGTCGCCGAGCAGCATGCGTGCCGACTCGGCCAGCGGCCGATTGGTGGCGCCAGGGTCGGGGAGGGTCGCCAGCACGGTGAGCTGGGCCAGGAGATAGAGCACCGCCGCCAGTGCCAGCCCGCCCAGCAGCGCGATCGGTGCGTCGCGCCGGGGATTCTTTGCTTCGGACAGCGGGATGACGGCCGACTCGAAGCCGCCGTAGGCGAACATGAGCAGCAGGAGCACCTCCAGCCAACTGGAGAGGGATGGATCGGAGGGGATAGGAGCCGGCACCCCTTTCCCGTTCGCAATCCAGCTCAGGCCGATGAGCCCGAAGACCAGGAGCGGCGTGATCTTTACCAGCGCGAACCCGTTGCTGACCCTGGCGCCGGACATGACGCTGCGGACATTGACGGCCGCCAGGAAGCCGATGAACAGCGCCGTCGTGGCGATTCCCCCGAGCCGGGTACCGGCCCAGGGCCAGAAGACCGCCAGATAGGTGGAGAAGACATTCGCCTGTACGGCGGCGGTAATCGCCCGGACGAAGTAGCTCAGCCAGCCAACCTGCAGGCCGACAAAAGGGCCGAACGCCACCCGGGTAAAAAGGTAGGCTCCCCCGGTCCCGGAGAACCGTGAGGCGACTTCGGCAAAGCACAGGATCATCGTGGCACAGAGGGCGGCCGCGAGCGCCCACGCCGCCAGGCTCATCCACCCGAGCCGGTCGGCCAGGGGACCGGGCAGCACGAACACACTCGACCCGATGATGCCGTTCAGGACGAGGCCGGTGAGACTCCAGCGGCCGAGGGAGCGGACCAGCTCAGGGTGTGCGGTCATCGGATGGGGAAGAGGACGCTTGCTGATCAGAAGTCGGGAGTCGGGTGCAACGGAGGATGGCACACACCGTCATCACGAGCTTTTCGACTCCGCTCAGGGCAGGCTCCGCGAGGAATCGCCCCTAGCAACGAAGTCGAGAGTGGCGATGCTTACGGCGCAAGCGCCTTGGCTATCGCCAGCTCCGGGCGATGGCCATCGGCCTTGCTCATGAGCTTCAGAAACTCGCGGTAGCCGGCCTTCGCGCTTGCTCGATCACCGGCAAGCTGGGCCGCGCGTGCGGCTCCGAACAGGCTCCTGGCTCGACCCGGTTCCCGAAGCAGCGTCGCGCGATACGCGTCGCGCGCTTCAGGGTAACGTCCGGCAGCGAGCAGCATGTCGCCCAGAAGCTCTCGCGCCGGGAGCAGCTCGGCGGGAGTCACCGGGTGTTTGTCGGTGACATCCTCGGTTTCGGCGGCGGCTCGAGCCGTGGCGAGGCCCCCGAGGGTGTCTCCGGTGGCGAACTGGACCCACGCGGCCGCAACGTCCCGTTTGATGCCGACCACCCGGGCCCAATAGGGCTCCCGGCGGGTGGCCAGGTCCCGGGCGATGGTATCGAGTGCCGCCACCTCCGCACCCGCAGCACCCGCCCGCCCGCTCCGGGCTGCGCCGATCGCGCGGGTAAAGCGGCTGAGGGCGGCGGTCACCCCCATCCCAGCCGAATCGGGGGCAGGGAAGGCCGCGGCGGCCGCCCAGTCGCCCTGCTCCAGTGGAACTCGCGCCGCCATAGCGGTGCTGTTGTACGGCCCGACCAGCGCGTTAGTGGCGGGGGCTGTGTGAGCCGCCTGGGCGATGGCCACCGTGGCCCGTGCGGCCGAGTCCTGTCCCCGCTGAAGATATCCGTAGACCGCGTAGTCCAGAGCGTGGAGCTGTTCGCCCGTCGCAGTCCAGGGACCGGTCGCCTTGGCGTGAGCGACACCTGAGTTGTACGCCTTCCAGTTGGTGGCCACCGCTTCGTCCCACAGACCCAGTCGCACGAAAATGTGCGACGGCATGTGCTGAGCGTGCGGCGCCGCGGGGGCGATGCCGGCGTAGCGCCGAGCGGCGGCGAGTCCGAGTGATGCCAGCCGCGGTGAGTCGGCCGAGTGGATGATGTAGTGAGCCAGGCCGGGGTGGTCCGGATGCCGGGCGAAGAGCGGATCGAGGATGGCGATGGCACGCTTCTGCTGCGCGAAGGTAGTATCGGTGCGCGGGGCCGTCGCGAGCTGCGCCAAAGCGTAATAGATGGCGACCTCGGTATCACCCGGATAATCCCGGTAAAGGCGCGCCATCGTGTCCGCGTAGGCCTGAAGCCGCACGGCATTCGAAGCACCAGCGGTGTCGCGATAGAGCGCGGCAGTAGCGGCGATGAAGCCTCGCTCCCGGGCGCTCCGGACGGGCTTGGCGGACGCCCGCTCGGCGCCGCGGGAGCCCTCCATGAGTGCTGCACCCGACGGTCCCCCGGCGAACGGATTGCCCCACGCGTTTAGCGCGAGACCCCAGTGCGCCATCGCGCAGTTCGGGTCGGCCTCGAGTACGGCACCGAAGGCGCGCGGCCCTTCCTCGAACCAGAAGGAATGGAGCACGGCCATCGCGTGCTCGAAGCGGCCTCGGGCCTCCGCCGTGCATGACACGGGAAAGCTGACCCGACCGAGCCGCCCGACACCGTGGTGGTGGGCTTCGCCCTCCTGCGCGAGTGCTGCCGGGGCGCTGGCGAGCGCTGCAAGGGTGACGAGCGAGCAGGTAAGTGTGTTCAACCGGACCTCCCTGGGGCATGAAGTCGAAACAACCAACGCACCCATCCGACGACGTTCCACCAGCGTGGGAGTGGTAGCGCCACAGTAGCAGCCGCGATGCGTGCCTTATAGCTGGCCCACGCCGCGTGCCACTCCGCCCGACTCAGCTCACGAGCCACGCTCCGAGCCCGCCTGATCGCATCGGTCTCCTGCTCAACGTCGAGCCGGTCCTTCCACATCCGGTAGTGCGGATGCTCGTCCACGCCAGCACCGTCCTCGCCCCATTGCAGGGGCCGAAGAGCTTCCGTTAACTCTGTAACGATTCACCCGGATTCCGTCTCATGCCAGGGGCTGCACCCGGGCCGAGTCCAGCCGCTTCCCATTCGCTTGCTTCGACTTCCGGGTCGGGGTTTTCGTGCCACGCCGCCGGTGCCGACCGGTTTCTCCACAGGGCAGAAACGAAACACTTGAGCGACTTCCTGGCACGGGCAATACTGCCGAGACACTCGCAAGGGATGTCATGATTTCACCGACTCGTCGTGGCCGGGCGCTGGATCTTTGTCTCGCGGTTCTGATGCTGGCGGGGACGGGCTGTGGTGCGGGTGCACCCGCGGCGCCGCTCTCCATACCGGCACCGGCGGCCGCGCCGTCCGATCCGTCGGCGGTGCGACGGCAGAAGCCCAAGCAACTGGCC
>CAZASU010000039.1:0-19314 GCA_964487785.1 uncultured Gemmatimonadaceae bacterium
GGCATCAGCCTTCGTCCAACGCGTGATGCAGCAGGAGCCGCGCCTTCCGCCAGTCGCGGCAGGGCAGTTCGGCAAGATCGGTGGGCACGGAGTCTCCGGTGCATAGGCCACAACGGAGCCAAAATGTGAGCCGAGCAGCAGCCTTTGTTGCCTGCTCTAGAGGCTGGACCCTTGCCGCAGGAGCTGTTCGACGCTGTTGATGAGTCCGTCTCGGAGGAACGGCTTCTGAAGAAAGGGCGCCGAGGTCCGGGGAGACCCCCGCTGGAAGATATCGTTCACCTCGTAGGCCGACATATAGAGGATGGGTAGAGTCGGCCGGCTTCGCGCCAGCCGGCGCCCCAGCTCCCGCCCGTCCATTCCAGGCATGACGACGTCGGTTACCACCAGGTCGATCGTCTCCGGCCCCGATTCAACCATATCAAGGGCCTCGCCGCCATCTGCGGCCTCCAGCGTCCGGTAACCCTCAGCCCGAAGGGTCCGGCAGACCAGATCGCGGAGACCCTGCTCATCGTCCACAACCAGGACAAGATGCCGCGGCCCGCTCCCCGGCAAAGCGGGAGGAGACGTGCTCACTGCTTTGTCGGACATAACACCCCTGAATAGTGGCGAGCGATGACGCAACATATCCCCGCGCCAAGGGTTCGCCAAGGGTGTTTTTGGGCTGCGTTAGACCCCCCGGCGCCGTCCGGAAATCAGGTTGAAAAGGAACACCACCACGGCGATGACGAGCAGAATATGGATGAGACCACCGGCCACCTTGAAGACTGCCCACCCAAGGACCCAGGCCACGAGCAGGATGATAGCGAGCCACATCATGGAAAAGCCCTCCGGGAAGGTGAAAAGGTAGCGATTTACACTCGATCATACCGGCTGGCCCCGGCTGCCGTCTGTGATGGCACTTACACCGCCCCGACGCCGAGTCTCTGGCGCCGGGCGGCTTTCCTCCACCGCTCTGGTCAGAAGATGTAGCGCACCCCCGCCTGGAACTGCCGCGGCTCACCCAACCCGCTCCGGATCGTTCCGTCGAAGTTGAGGAACGTGCCGCCCGACGATGGATCCTTGAAGTTGTCGTTGTTGGTGACGTTGAACGCCTCGAAGATGGCCTCGAGAGTGCCCTGCCGACCGAAATTGAACGGTTTGGACAGCCGGATGTCCCAGGAGAAGTACGCGTTGTCGCGCCGGATCGTATTCCGCTGAAGCACGTGGCCATCGGGGCAGATGCGCTGGGAAGGTGAGCTCGCTCGCTGACCGGTTCCGACATTCCCCGCGCCACAGACTTCCGACGCCGGCTGGGCGGAGTAGGCGCTCACCCGGTTGTTGAAGTAGATGTCGCCCGGAAGGATGGCCAGCACCCAGGCGTTGACCCGGTGCCGCTGGTCCCGGTCGCTCCAGTTGTACTCCTTTTCCAGCGAGTCGGCGCGGGCGTAGCGGAACGTGAAGGGATCCCGCTCGTTGTCGTCGTCCGCCTTGTCGAACGCCAGGGTGTAGTTGAGCTGGAACTGAAGCTTCGAGCCGGTTCCCCGCCGGAGCTCGGCGGTGATCCCGTTATAACGGGACTTGGCGGTGCTCTGCACCACGGTGAGCGCGCCGATGCCGTTCCCCCCCAGCGCGGTGGACCATGGCCCCTCATTGGGAACGTCGCCGAAGGCCGGGTCGTTGGCGTTGAAGAACCGGGTCAGATGGTCGGTGCGCGCGTGGGTGAAGCTGAGCGATCCCACCAGACTCTGCACCAGCTCCTGGTCGAATCCGACTGTTGCGCTGAATGTCCGTGGGTTCTGGAAGTCCTTGTCGAACACGAACACGCCGGGCTGGAACGGGCCTCCCGCCGGAGTGGGCAGCAGGTCGCCATAGGCCGGCGGCGCTCCCAGAATCGGAGTCAATGTGCTGTTGCGGAAGATCGTCTGGCCCCGCGAGCCGTCGGTGCTGCGGGAGCTGGCCAGGTTGAGGCCCGGTATTCGGGCGTAGAAGAGTCCGGCGCTGGCCCGTACCACCGAGCGGCCGTCGCCCTTCATGTCATACGCAAAGCCCAGCCGCGGCTGGAACATCGAGTAGTCGCTGGGAATCGTTCCATCACCGGGGAACTCGAAGGTGCCAACCGAGTTGGTGACCGTCTGACCGATGAGAGGAAAGTAGAACAGCTGCGGAATCGGCGTGATGAGGTCGGGCTGAATCTGCGCCTCCCACCGCAGCCCATAGTTCACGGTGAGGTTGGACGTTGGCTTCCAGCTGTCCTGGAGGAAGAGAGCCAGCTCGTGCTGGATAATGGTCTGAGTGCCGGACTCGTCCACCGAGAGACCGCCGATGCCCGCCTGCTGGAGATAGAGCGCCACCGGGCCGCTGATCTCGGTGCCCACCGGGCAGGTAGCGGTGTTGCTGCTGGTCACGAAAGTTCCGGTGACAATGTCCGAGCACTCGACGTACTGATTCCCATTGGCCACGTAGTTGAGGAATCCATCTACCGAGGTGAACCCGATGCGCCCGTTGCCGAAGCCGCGGAAGGTCTGGTTCACACCCGTGCGGTTCCACTCCGCGCCGAACTTGAAGAGGTGGTTGCCGCTGACCAGCGACACGTTGTCGAGCACCTGGAACCGGTAGTCGTAGGCATCCACCGGAATGAAGAACGGCATGCCGATCCGGTAGCCGCTGAAACCATCGGGCCCGACGAACCCGATGTCGGTATCGGGGAAGGGGCGGCCGGTGGCCGGATTTGCCGGACCGTCATAGGGACGCGGCCGCTCCTCCCGGGCCCACTGGAAGCGGAACTCGTTGGACAGGGAGGAGGAGATGAGCGACGTCAGGCCTCCATTCACCGCGTGAGAAAAGTCGCGCTCCAGCGCGTTCGCGCTGCGGCTCCAGAAGTCCACGTCGAAGGTCCCGTTCTGCTGCCGTGAATTGGTGTAGTTGTACTTGAGCGTCGCGTTGTGTTTGGCGCCGAGCCGGAAGTCCAGCTTGGCCAGGAAGGCGTTGGCGTCGTTGGTGCGGCTGATGGAGCCGAAGTCGCCCTGAAGCGCGCCACCGAACGCCGTATCGGTGAACGCGAGCAGCGCCGCGCCTTCAGGTGTAGCGAATCCGACTCGCTGCACCTGCTTTGTCTCGTTGTACTCCTGCTGATCGTAGGCCAGGAAGAAGAAGGCCCGGTCCCGCACGATTGGACCGCCGAAGGTGGCGCCAAACTGGTGCTGCGCGAAGTCCGGGGTGAATCCGGTGGTGCCGCCGCCGGGAAAGGTGTGGCTCGGGTCCGCGGACAGAGCATCGTACTTGCCGAAGTAGTGAGCCGAGCCGTGGAAACGGTTGGTTCCCGACTTGGTGATGATGTTGAGGAAGCCACCACCCGACCGGCCGAACTCCGCGTTCGCGCCATCGGAGACCACCACGAAGTCCTGCACCGCATCCAGGTTGAAAGTGAACGCGGGCCGCTGCCCACCACGCTGCTCGCCGAAGAACGGGTTGTTGAAGTCGGCCCCGTCAACCGAGACGTTATTGTGGATGCCGCGCTGCCCGCCAATGCTGATCTCGTCGCCGTCGGGCCCCTGAACCACCGCCACATTGGGCGTCAGGGTGGTGAAGTTGAAGATGTTCCGGCCGTTGTTGGGCAGGCCCTCGACGGCCTCGACGCTGAGCCGGGTGGCCGATGCCGTCTGGGACACATCCAATGCCGGCTCGGCCTCCACGGTAAGCTCCTGGAGCTGGACCACCTGAGGCACCAGGGCGAAGTCGAGTGTGACGGTCTCGCCCAGTCCAACCGGCACCCCGCTCCTCCTGGATTCACGGTATCCCAGGGCCCGGGCGCTGACATCGTAGTTGCCGACCCGGAGCAGGGTAGCGGCATAGACGCCGCGCTGATTGGTCGTGAGCGATCGCTCGGCGTTGGTTTCCAGGTTACGCAGCGTTACCGTCGCGCCGGGGAGCGGCTGGCCGGTGGAATCGGTGACGGTCCCGCGGGTGACTCCAGTCGTGGCTTGCGCCTGCGCCTGGAGTGCCGCCGGGAGGCTAACGAGAAGGAAACCAAGCAGGAGCGCACAGGGGATCCTGGACACCGGACGAGGCAAGGCCATGGAGCGGATATCCTTTCGAACGAAAGGCCTGCGGGGACCACGCTGTTACTGAGGGACGGGGCATAGCATATCGTCGGACCGGCCCGCTGGCAAGGAGGATCTAATCCATCACGTTGGCGGTGGTGGTCTTCAGTGTCTCCCAGGTCTTCTTCCCCGCCCGAAGTACACTCTGGAGGCCGCCACGGGCTGCCTTCAGACCCTTCTTTGCCTGCCGCTTCAAACCGGTTGTCTTCGGTGCGGCGGACTTCTTGCCCCGGCGCTTCGCGGCGGACTTCCGGCTCGCGGCCATGGCGGTCTCTCGATTTGGCGTGAGTCTGCTTGCGGCCGAGTGTGGAGGTACCCGGCGGGCGAGAAGAGATAAAGTGTGTGTGGCCTGTCACAGACGCCAGGGGGTCTTACCTTTGAACTTGATACCCTCACATCTCCCCGCGGCTGGCTGGCGACGGCGAGGCCGGTCTGAGCTCAGCCGCCATCCCCCCGCATGGCTGCTGGCACTGGGGGGTTTCCCGGAGCAATCATGGGCGAAAGCGGAGCAGCGCCGCGGGTGACCGGCACCGCACTTGTAGCCCGGACGGTCGCGCGTCTGGCCACGGGTACCGAGTGGGCCCGGGTCGGTGTCTACGTTCGCGGCCCGCTGCTTACGCTGGTCACGGTTATTCTGTTCGATGTTCTCCGGCGGAACAACCTGCCTATCACCCATCCGTTTCCGATTCTGCTTCTCACCGCCGTCTACTCCACCTACAGTGGCGGGCTCCGCCCCGGCGTCATCAGCGCCCTGGTGACCCTGGTCTACGCACTCCACTTCTTCGTCTCCGAGCCCGGCTCCATCCTCCGCTACACGCCCACCAACGGGTACAGCCTGCTGGCCCTGGCTGTGGGGCTATGGGTCACCGTTATTCTGGTGGCCCGCCTCAAGGAGCGAGCGGACCGGGCCCACGCCATCCAGCTCTCCAGAGATGACGTCGCGCGGGTCGAACGGCGCCTTGGCTTCATCGCTGAGGCCAGCACCATTCTTGCCTCGTCGCTGGACTACATGCTCACCTTGCGGGATCTGTCCCGGCTCGCGGTGCCGACGCTGGGGGACTGGTGCGCGATTCACGTGGCCACCGAGCAGGGGACACTGCAGTTCGTTTCCGGCGCGCACCGGGATCCGGCCAAGGACCTCCTGGTCCGGGCGCTCTGCGAGTACGGCTCGGCCCGGCCGCCGTTTGGTCCGGCGCAGCGCCCCGACATGGGCGACGTGACCGACGAGCACCTGCGCACCTGCGCCGAGGACGGGGAACAGCTCAAGCTGTTTCGTGCCCTCATGCCGACGTCGTTTATCCGGGTGCCCATGCTGGCTCGAGGGCGCAGCGCGGGTACGATCACCCTGGCAGTGGGCGCCGAGTCCGGGCGCAGATACGACGCGGACGACCTGGCCTTCGCCGAGGAGCTGGCAAGCCGAGCCGCGCTTGCGGTGGATAATGGCCGACTGTACCGGGCGGCCCAGGAGGCAAACGAGCGTTACGGCATGCTGTTCGAGAGCAACCCGCAGCCGATGTGGGTGTTCGAGGTCGACACTCTTGCCTTCCTCGAAGTGAACGAGGCAGCCACCCGCCAGTACGGCTACTCACGGGAGGAGTTCCTCTCGATGACGATCATGGACATTCTCCCGCCGGAGGATGCCCCCGGGCTCCACCACGGACTGGAGCGCACCGGTGCGCCGCGGGGCGATGTGGCCCTGGCTCAGCACCAGCGCAAGGACGGAACGATCGTGGACATGGAGCTGGTCTCGCACGAGATGGAGCTGGACGGCCGGCGGGCGCGGCTGGTTCTCGGCACCGACATCAGCGAGCGCACCCGAACACGCGCGGCGCTGCACCAGAGCGAAGAACACCTGCGGCAGGCCCAGCGGATGGATGCCGCCGGCCGTTTGGCGGGCGGTGTGGCCCACGATTTCAACAACCTGCTCACCACGATTCGCGGCTTCAGCGACATGCTCCTGCGCGACCTCCCCGAGGAGGATGCTCGCCGGAAGGACGTGGAGCAGATCCGCAAGGCGGCCGACCGGGGGGCGCAGCTCACCCGCCAGCTCCTGACCTTCGGTGGGCAGCCGGCAATTCAGCCGAGATCGCTCGAGCTGAACAGCGTCGTCTCCAATATGGAAGAGTTGCTTCGGCGCCTGGTGGGAGCCGACATCCAGCTGGTGACCCGCCTCCGGCCGGGGTTGGGCGAGGTGAAAATGGATCCAGGCCAGCTGGAACAGGTGCTGGTCAATCTCGTGCTCAACGCGCGCGACGCGATGCCGGCGGGAGGCACCCTCACCATCGAAACCGGCGAGCGCCAGATCAGCGGCTCGACTCGGGGGCGCTCGGTCAAGCCGGGCTGCTACCTCGTGCTCGCCGTCAGCGATAGCGGAAGCGGCATGGCTGGGGAAGCCTTGTCCCACTCCTTCGACCCGTTCCTCGCTTCCCATACCCCTGGTACCCGGTCCGGCCTGGGTCTGTCCATCGTGTACGGGATCGTCAAGCAGAACGGAGGCGGTGTCCGGGTATCGAGTGAGCCGGAGCAGGGAACCACGGTCAAGGTCTTCATTCCCCGGGTGGAAGGCGGGGAGCTTACCGCGACTGATGCACCCCCTTCGGTGCGTGGCGATGAGACGGTGCTCGTGGTGGAGGACGAAGACGGCGTGCGCGAGCTGCTGTGGAAGGTCCTGACGGAGCACGGGCACACGGTGCTCGAGGCGCGGCACGGAAGGGACGCCCTGACCGTGGCCTCTGGATACGGCCATCCGATCCAGCTGGTGGTCACCGACGTCGTGATGCCAGAAATGGGAGCGGGCCAGCTGGTGGATGGGTTGCTGGCGGAGCGCCCCGAGCTCAAGGTGCTCTACATCTCAGGCTACACCGACGAGGAAGTCATGCGGCGCGGAATCATCCGACGCGGGGCCGCATTCATCCCTAAGCCGTTCACGTCGGTGGAGCTGATGCAGAAGGTGAGGGAGGTGCTGGATAGCTAGGAGTCGGGAGCTGGGAGTCGGGAGCTAAAACGCTATCATCTAAGATTCTTCCCCGACTCCTGACTCCTGACTCCTGACTTGCTACCGCACCCGTCTCTGCAGGTTTCGCAGCACCTCTGGTCCGGGCTCTCCGTGCAGATAGAGCATCACGTCCCCCTGGGTCCACCGCAGATTCCCCGCCGCCGCACCCGGTGCCTGCCCGGTCCGCAACCGCTGTTGATCCAGCAGAATCATCCGCCCACGGTCCTGATAGACCACCCGCACCACCGGCCGGCCGGGATCTGCCCCAGGGACCAGCCGGCCAGGCGTGAGGCCGATGAATGCAGGCGACATGGCTTCGATCACGTGGACCGGCCGCCCCAGCTGGGTTACGGCTTCATCCAGCCCGATGCGCAGATACACCTGGGCACGCTGCTCGAGGGTGCGTGGCGCCGGCGGCGGCTCGGCTGCCGGCTGGACCTCGGCACGAGGCGGCGGAAGCGAGGCGGTTGCGGCGTTGGCTCGGGACCGCAGGCGCTCGCGGTCGAGCTCCTCCAGCGCCGCCGCCGCCGCCTGCCGGGTGGCGAGATCCTGGTCTTCAGCCGGTTGCTCCGCGGGGGTATCGGTCCGGTCAGCCGCGAGCGCCTGGGTATCCCGGGCGACGACACCGGAGTCCGCGGTCGCCGTCCCTGCGGTATCCAGCTCGTCTGCGGTGGAGAAAGGGACGGTCGCGGGCTGATCCGCCAGAACCTTGGGCTGGGGTGCGGCCTTCCCGCTGCGGTTTCGGTTCAGCGGTGCGGGCGCGGGACGGTTTTCCCGAGACGGCGCCGACTCGGGCCTTCCCGTTTCTACTGGGCTCACGACGGCCGGCTGGGCAGCGCGCGGGGTCAGGTCACGGGCCGTCAGCTCCAGCCGAGGCCTGTCCGGACGCAGCGCACCCTGGATCAGGCGCCCGGCGCCGAAAATCACCAGTATCATGGCTGCCCACCGGAAGGCGCGGGCCCAGCGGGGCCCCGCAGGCTTCTCGACTGCATCCGGAAGGAGCAGCTCCGGTGCAGACTCCCAGGGCGGCGGCTCGCGCGGGGTGACCGGACGGGACGGAGGAGGATCGGGCTCATGCCGGGCCCTGTTGGAGCCCGTCGGGGTCTCTAGCGCCCCGACCAGCCGGTCCGCTTCGGCCAGAAACTGCTTGACGTCCTGAAGGCGTGAGTCACACGCCGCGCAAATGCCGAGGTGGGTCTGGATCTCCCTCACCTCAGCGAGCTCAAGCTCTCCATCGAGCAGCGCGTGCAGCGTACCTTCATCAAGATGCGACATGCTTCCCTCGTGCTTCCGATCGATACGCCTCTACCAGGCGCCGGCGGGCGCGGGCCAGCGTGGTGCCGACCGCGCCCTTGGACAGCCCCAGCGTGGCGGCGATCTCTCCGTAGTTGAATCCCTCTGCCTTGAGCAGGAGGGCCTCGCGATCGCGCTCACCCAGCGTCGCGAGTGCGGCGCGAACCGAGGCACTCCGTTCGTTCCGCTCGAGGTCTGCTTCCGGCCCCTGGGCCGGCAGGTCGTCGGTCCGCAGCAGCTCGAGACGGCGTCCCTGGCGGAGCGTCCGGCGCCCATCCTCGCGTACCAAGTTGAGCGCGACGGCGAAGAGCCAGGGACGCGGGTTGTTGGGCGGAGCAGCAACGGCCCGGGCGAAGGTCTCCTGCGCCAGGTCCTCTGCCCGATCCCGGTCGCCGGTCCGGCGATAGAGCATCCGGACCAGAGACTCGTAATACTGTTCGAAGAGCTGGGTGAGATCAGCCGTCATGTCTCTCTGAAGTAGCGATGCTTTCCTGCGCTCCCGCGATCAGGCTGCTGCAGGAAGTATGCTCGAATGTACTCCCCTGTCTCAGTGACGGAGATCCTATCGGCATGTCCGGCATCGGTCCGGCTGCCGTGGCTCCAGCGGTAAAGTGTTACTATCAGAGAGGTTAGCGCTAGACTAAGGGAAGACCTGCATGATCTGGCACTGGCCATCCGGCGAGAGCAGCGCCTCCAGAGCGTCGCGGTCGGGGAGGAGATGCGTGGCAGGGGGGAAGTTGCACGTTATTCGGATGCACTCTCCGCAAAGCGCCGGAGGACGGCGATGAGGTCCTCGGCCATAAACGGCTTCTGCAGGAACCCGGTGATCCCGGGACCCGACCCGCTGAACTGGGGGGCTACCACCTGCTCGGTGTACCCGCTCATCATGAGGATGGGGAGCTCGGGCCGGAGGGCGCGCAAGCGGCGGAAGGTCTCCGCTCCTCCCATCCGGGGCATGGAAAGATCGAGCAGGACCGCCGTGACGCTGTCACTCACCTCCTCCATAATCTCCAGCGCGCGGCGGCCGTCTCCGGCGCCGATGGTTTGAAATCCGATCTCCTGCAGTATTCGCTCGGCTACCTCGCGCACCCCCTCCTCGTCGTCAACCACCAGGATGGTACCGCTCCCCTGCCAATCGCTACGCTCTGCCGTGGCCTTACCGGGCTTCCGCGCCGCTCCAGTGACTGAAGGAAAGAGGACCCGGAACGCCGTCCCCTCGCCGGGCGCGGTACGCACCCGGATCCGTCCGTGATGGCTGCGGACGATACCCATGACCGCGGCCAGGCCAAGTCCCCGCCCGGTGAACTTGGTGGAGAAGAACGGATCGAAAATGCGGCTCAATGTGTCGGGCGTCATGCCACCGCCGGTGTCGCCGATCTCGAGGTACACGAAAGGGCCCTTTCCCGGATCCGGCGGACCCTCGCCTTCCAACGGCACACCGAAGTGCTGGTCGTCCAGGTCCTCCAGCCGGGTAATTCCGGTGCGTAGGGTAATGGTCCCGCTGGTGTCGCCCAGCGCATCCGAGGCATTGGTGATGAGGTTCATCACGATCTGACGGATCTGGGTGGGGTCGGCGCTCACCGCTGGAAGGGTGGAGGAGAGCTCCCAGGCCAGCGTCGCCTGCTTCGAGATTCCGGTGCGCAGCAACGTGGCCATCTCCCTCACCTCGGTGGAGAGATCGAGATGACGGACGACAAAGGCGCCCTTGCCGGAGTATGCCAGCAGCTGCCGGGTCAGGTCGGCGGCGCGGAGGGTGGCCCGCACCACCTCCTCGATCGGCTCCCGGGCCGCCGAGCCCTTCGTCAGGTTGCTCAGGGCGATGTCGGCGTTTCCGAGGACGACGTGGAG
This sequence comes from uncultured Gemmatimonadaceae bacterium, assembly GCA_964487785.1. Taxonomy (GTDB): domain Bacteria; phylum Gemmatimonadota; class Gemmatimonadetes; order Gemmatimonadales; family GWC2-71-9; genus CAVVWJ01. Next base: position 10,216 of record CAZASU010000039.1, read on the forward strand.
CAGGTTGTTGAAGTCATGGGCGATCCCGCCGGCGAGGACGCCGATGCTCTCCAGCTTTTGCACGTGCCGGGACTGGGCCTCGCTGGACTCGGCGGCCCGGCGAGCATTCCGTTCCTTCTCCACCAGGTCCTGCGCCAGAAGGTGGGCATCGCTCAGATCGGCGGTGCGGGCGGCCACCCTGGACTCCAGCTCCAGATTGAGGGCGCGAATCTGCCGCGCCATCTGCTCTCGCTCGGTGACATTCCGCACCAGCCAGCGGATAACCCGGGGTTCCCCTTCGCGCGCCTGGCTGACAGAGTAGGTGAGCTCGGCGTCCAGCGCTCCACCCTCCCGGGGCTGAAGCCTGAAGGCGGTCGTGTGCGACCCCGCGCCGGTCCCCAGCTCAGTTAGGAGGGAGCGAAAGCGCGCTCGGTCTTCGGTGGCGATGTATGCCGCCAGCGCCTTGCCGCCGAGAAACGTCGGGGCGACGTTCAGGAGCCTCGAGGCGGACCGATTCGCCTGGCGCACGATGCCGGTGGGGTCGGTGACCAGGTAGGCGCTCGGGGCAAAATCGAACAGCTCCTGGTAGCGCCGCCGTTCGAGATCGAGCTCGAGATGGGTAGCCAAGAGCTCCTCCAGGGCAACTTTCAGATCTTCCACCGTCTCGCTCGACGTAAAAGCGTCGGTGGAGGCCAGAGCGCTGATACGGGCCTGCATGGCCTGGATGCGGTCGGCGTGCTCTTCCTGGTTCACCGCGTCTTCTCGACGCGGATTGGGTCATTATGTCCTGCCATCGGTCTCTTCCATCAGGAGGATGACGCTCTGCAGCTCCTCGGCCATCTCGGGAGGCACTGCGGTCTGTTCGGGCTTGGGCACAATCTTCGATGTACTCATGGCCCTCCGCCGCAGAGTGCGAGGAGGGCCGGCGCGATCCGATCCCAGGGGAGAATCTGGTCCACCTGTCCCGCATCGATCGCTGACTTCGGCATGCCGAAGAACTCTGAGGTGGGTTCGTCCTGGACGATTACTCTACCGCCGGCCCGCTTCACGGTCTGGGCGCCCGTGGCCCCATCGTGGCCGGTGCCGGTCAGCGCAACCGCCACTGCTCGAGCCCCGAAGCTGCCGGCAATGGATTCGAAGAGGCGGTCGGCGGAGGGACGAACGAAATGGACCGGTGGGCGCTGGGAGAGGGAGAGGGAGAGGGACCCTGCTGGTCTACCAGCATATGGGCCCCAGGGGGCGCAATGAACACCGCACCGACCTGCAGGCGATCGTTGCACGATGATGCCGATGATGTCGTGACCGGGCATGTGGATCTATTTCCCGGGAGAAAAGCCTTAGGTGACTTCACCGAGTCTTGGTGGCCGGACCGGCGGCGACCCCCAGATCGGGATGATTTCTAGCCAACTCTGCCCACAAGCTACCATAAATAGTTGGGTTACCCCAAAAGCGATGTGACTTCTGCCCCATCGACCGGCCCAGCTCGGCGCGCGGGTGTGCAATGGGATATGTGGCGTGCGCCTAAGTTCATAGGTATCTTTCCGTTAGAGCATACAGCCGTCCCGGCAGCGCCCCCGCTGGGGCTTCCGACTCGATAGGCTCCTGGAGGACTCATGCACACCAATGCCTTGGCCGCGTCCGCCGCGTCTACCGATACCTTCCCCATCAACGGCACCGACTTTGTCGAGTTCTACGTCGGCAACGCCAAGCAGGCCAGCCACTACTACCGCACTGCATTCGGTTTTCAGCTCGTTGCCTACCGAGGCCCCGAGACGGGAACCCGAGACCGCGCCACCTACCTGCTGCAGCAGAACAAGGTCAGGCTCCTCCTCACCTCCCCGCTCAGCCCGGAGCATCCCGCCGCGGCGCACGTCGCGCAGCATGGCGACGGAGTGCGCGACATCGCACTCTGGGTGGACGACGCCCGTGAGGCGTTCAATGTCGCGGTCGAGCGGGGTGCCAAACCGGCCCAGCAGCCGACCGTATTACGGGACGACAGCGGGGAAGTGGTGATCGCCGGCATCCATACCTACGGCGACACCATCCACAGCCTGGTGGAGCGCCGGAACTACAAGGGGCTCTTTCTCCCCGGCTTTCAGGCGGTCCGTCCACGCTACAGTCCCTCTCCGGTTGGTCTCCAGTATGTGGACCACTGCGTCGGCAACGTCGAGTTGGGTGCGATGAACACCTGGGTCAACTTCTATCAGGAGGTCATGGGGTTCCGGAACCTCATCTCTTTCGACGACAAGGACATTTCGACCGAGTATTCCTCGCTCATGTCAAAGGTCGTGGCGAGCGGCAACGACCGGATCAAGTTTCCGATCAACGAGCCGGCGCAAGGCCGCAAGAAGTCGCAGATCGACGAGTACCTGGACTTCTACCGGGGACCCGGGGTGCAGCACCTGGCAATCGCCACGGACGACATCATCGAGACGGTGACGGCGCTGAGGGACCGGGGAGTGGACTTCCTCCAGGTGCCGAAGGCGTATTACGACAGCGTGCTCGACCGAGTGGGCCACATCGATGAGGATCTGGCGCCGCTCAAGGATCTCGGGATCCTGATCGACCGGGACGACGAGGGGTATCTGCTCCAGATCTTCAGCAAGCCGGTTCAGGATCGCCCGACCCTCTTTTACGAGATCATTCAGCGGAAAGGCGCCAAGAGCTTCGGCAAGGGCAACTTCAAGGCGCTGTTCGAGGCGATCGAGCGGGAGCAGGCGGCCCGAGGAAATCTGTAGGAGGGAGAACGACCATGCCGATCTACCACACCATGGGCCAGATTCCGCGCAAGCGGCATATCGCATTCCGGAAGCCGGACGGCGGGCTCTACGCGGAAGAGCTGATGGGGCATGAGGGCTTCACCGGGACCTCATCCCTCCTGTACCACACTCATCCGCCCACCACGGTCAAGTCCGCTCGCCGGCTCCGCGAGATGAAGTACGAGGCCGACACGGACCAGACGCTCCGGCACCGCCACTTCCGCACCTCGAAGGTCAAACAGGGTGGCAGCCCAACGCTCAACCGTATGCCGCTTCTGTTCAACCAGGAGGTGGCAATGCTGTACGTGGAACCGGATGAGAACGACGCCCACTTCTACAAGAACGCGCAGGCCGACGAGCTGGTGTATATCAGCAAGGGTTCCGGCACCCTGGAGAGCGTGTTCGGCGATCTGCCCTACCGGGAAGGGGACTACCTGGTCATTCATCGGGGCATCATGCACCGCTACCGGCTGGATCCCAGTAGCGAGCCGGCCAAGTTCCTCGTCATGGAGAGCCGGGGCCACGTTCGTTGGCCCAAGCGGTACCGGAACGAGTTTGGCCAGCTCATCGAAGGCGCGCCCTACAGCGAGCGGGACATCCGCCGGCCCACTCAGTTACGGACCCACGATGAGCGGGGCGACTTTCCCATCCTGGTAAAGCAGTACGACGGCCTCAACGAGATCATCCTCGACCACCATCCCTTCGATGTGGTGGGCTGGGACGGGTACTTCTATCCCTGGGCGTTCAACATCAACGATTTCGAGCCCATCGTCGGACGGGTGCACCAGCCGCCGCCGGTACATCAGACCTTTCAGGGCGACGGCTTCGTGGTCTGCAGCTTCTGTCCCCGTCCCTACGACTTTCATCCCGAGGCGGTCCCGGCACCGTACAATCACAGCAACGTGGACTCGGATGAAGTCCTCTACTACGCGTCCAGCGAATTCATGAGCCGCAAGGGCATCGAATTCGGCAGCATCACCCACCATCCTGACGGCATTCCCCACGGGCCGCACCCCGGCCGGGCGGAGGCCAGCATCGGGGCCAAATACACCGAAGAGCTCGCGGTCATGATGGATACCTTCCGTCCACTGAAGGTGGCCAAGCCCGCGCTCGCGATCGAGGACCCGAGCTATCACGTGTCGTGGCTGGATGCGCAGCACGCCGAGTTCAATCCACCGACGAGCTGAAGGCGGGTAAGGGGGTAGGCGGGTCAGCGGGTCAGAAGGGTTGTCACCCTGAGCGTAGCGAAGGGGCCAAAACTCCGTGCCTCCCAGGTGTAATGTTGCCCACCTCCGAAGAACTCCCACTCTGGACACCTGACGCCGACCGCATCAAGCGCGCGAACCTCACCGCGTTCATCGAACACGTCCAAACGAAAAAGCCGGCCGGATCAAAGGGCGTGAAAGACTTCGCCTCCCTGTACAGTTGGTCGGTAGAGCACCCCGAGGCCTTCTGGCCGATGGTCTGGGACTTCTGCGGCGTACTCGCTGAGGAGGGTCCCGGCAAACAGCCGTGGGACGATGTGGTCATCGGGCTCGACCGGATGGCGCCGCCAGACCCGAAGCTCGGCCCCCGCTGGTTTCCCGGGGCCCGGCTCAACTTCGCCGAGAACCTGCTTCGATATGCCGACGATCATCCGGCCCTGGTCTTCTGGAACGAACGGGGCCGGCAACGCACCCTCAGCTACGCCGACCTGGGACAGGAGGTCGCCCGGGTAGCGGCCGCGCTGCGCGAGCACGGGATCGCCCCCGGCGACCGGGTCGCCGGGTTCCTGCCCAATCTTCCCGAGGCCGTGATCGCCATGCTGGCCACGGCCAGCCTCGGCGCGATCTGGTCGTCCTGCTCGCCCGACTTCGGTGCCAACGGCGTCATCGACCGCTTCGGCCAGATCCGTCCTCGGGTGCTATTCTGCGCCGACGGCTACCGCTACGCCGGGAAGGAGATCGACAGCCTGGGCCGGGTCCGCGAGGTCCGCGACCGGATTCCCGAGATCGAACGGGTGGTGGTGGTGCCGTACCTCGCCAATCGCCCGGAGATCTCGAGCATCTCCGGTGCCAATCTGTGGGGCGATTGGCTGGCGGGGCAGCGGGGCAGCGGGGCAGCGGGGCAGGAAGTCGGGGCCGCAGGGCAGGCGGGCAGCAACAGCACACCTGGGCGTTCAGGACAAGGGAAAAAACTGTCCCGCCGCCCCGCTGCCCCGCTGCCCCGCTTCCCGTTCGACCACCCCATCTACATCCTCTACTCGTCCGGCACGACGGGACTGCCCAAGTGCATGGTGCATGGGGCCGGAGGGACGCTGCTGCAGCACTTGAAGGAGCTGGTGCTGCATACCGATCTCCGGCGCGAGGACCGGATCTTCTACGTCACCACCTGTGGCTGGATGATGTGGAACTGGCTGGTTTCGAGTCTTGCCGTCGGCGCCACGGTGGTCCTGTACGATGGGGCGCCACTGTTTCGGCCGGGCATCCTCTGGGACATGGTCGAGCAGGAGCGGGTGACCGTCTTCGGAACCAGCGCGAAGTATCTGGCCATGGCCGAGAAGGAAGGCCTGGAGCCCGGACGGACTCATGACCTCGCCTCTTTGCGCACCATCCTGTCGACCGGGAGCCCGCTGGCGGGGCACAGCTACGACTACGTCTACCGCCACATCAAGCCCGACCTTCACCTGGCGAGCATCAGTGGGGGCACGGACATCGTCTCCTGCTTCGCACTGGGCAACCCGATCGGCCCGGTATGGCGGGGAGAGTTACAGACCCCGGGGCTCGGGATGAGCGTCCAGGTATTTGATCCCGAGGGCCGCCCGGTTCAGGGTATCGAGGGGGAGCTGGTCTGCACCCGCCCTTTTCCCAGCATGCCGGTCCGGTTCTGGGATGATCCGGAGGGCTCCAAGTACCGGTCGGCGTACTTCGAGAGTTACCCTGAGATCTGGCGCCACGGCGATTGGGCCCGGATAACCGGGCACGGCGGCCTGGTGATCCTCGGTCGCAGCGATGCGACCCTGAACCCGGGAGGCGTCCGGATCGGCACCGCCGAGATCTATCGTCAGGTCGAGCAGCTGCCGGAGGTGGTCGAGAGCCTGGTGGTGGGGCAGGAGTGGGAGGGGGACGTGCGAGTGGTGTTGTTCGTCCGGCTGCGCGAGGGAATCACCCTCGATCCGGCGCTGGAAGGCCGGATCAGGCAACGGATCCGGGAGTACGCCAGCCCCCACCACGTTCCCCGAAAGGTCCTCCAGATAGCCGACATCCCCCGGACCATCAGCGGGAAGATCACCGAGCTGGCGGTGCGAGAGGTCATCCACGGCCGACCGGTGGTGAACTCGGACGCCATGGCCAACCCCCAGGCCCTGGACCTGTTTCGGGGTCTGGAGGAGCTGAAGACCTGAGCGCCGGCCCCCCCAGGGCGATCTGTGTGATCCAGGACCTATCGGGATTGCAGAACCCGAGGTACCTTATCGCCACGCGTCTGGTATACCAGCGCAGCGAACAACCCTTGAGATGGCCCGCGGCACATGGACACTGCGAAAGAGACCCTCAGGCGGGCAGGGTCCCTTCGCTCGAGGAGCGCATCAATGAGACACCTTTTGCTTCTGGCCGCCGCGGCCTTTCTCGCGGTGAGCTGCGCAGGACGGACCGAGGACGAGGTCGGCGCGGCCCCGGACCGGGGTGACACCACCGCGGTCATCAATGACACAACCGCGGTAATCGCGGACACTGCTCAGGCCTATCCGACCGACACCACCATGGGGCAGGTGGAGACCGACACCAGCTTCGTGCAGCCGGACACCACGTCCGCCGAGGCCAGGATCGGCGTAGATAGCGTCGGGGCCCAGGGCGAAGTTCAGACCACTGACAGCACCGCCTGGACTGCCGACAGCACCACGGCCACTCCGGCAGACACCACCGCCAAGTACTAAGCTGCTTGGCGGGTAGGTCAGGGGCGACCCCGGGTTCTCCCGGGGTCGCTTCTTTTCGCCCCCATGACTTCCCGACCCTGAAATGTGATCCCCGACCTAGTGCGGAACTCGAGGATAGTCCAGGTTGTGGCCGCAATTGTGAACCGGCCTCGGTCGACAGTTCCAGAGCCTCAGGGGGCTGCCCACGTAAACAGGAGACAAGGACGTATGAGGAAACTGCTAATTCTTGCAGCTGTGGCTGTTGTGTCAGCCGCCTGCGCCAACCGGTCCGAGGACGAGACCAGCGCAACCCCCGACCGGGGCGACGCCACGGTAACCGCCACGGACACCGCGTCTGTTCCGACCGACAGCACCATGGGCCAGCGCCCCGGGGCAACCGATACCAGCGCGGTGCGACAGGATGATACCACGTCAATGGGTGCACCCACGCCCACCGAGGGTGACAGTGCCCTGATCAACCACATCGTGCCGGACACGACCGCCCGTCAGTAACCGAGCCTGTCTCCGGTAGCGAACCAGACGGGCCCCGGATACACTCCGGGGCCCGTCTGCTTGCGGAGAGTAAATGTCAGGTGCCCTGGAGGTAACGCGGACGTACTTGGAGATGAAGGCCCCGGGCGATTTGCGGCCGGCGCCCATACCCCAGCCGGCGCCGCGGCTCGAGCGGCTAAAGCACTGTTCCCCGGCAGTCTTTCGCACCCTCTACACCGAGGTCGGGCGCGCCTTTCACTGGACCGACCGGCTTCTCTGGACCGACGCCACGATCCAACGCCACCTGAGTAACCCGGGGGTATCAATCTGGCTCATGTCGGAAGCCGAAACACCGGCCGGCTACTTCGAGCTTCGAGCGCACGACGACGGATCGGTCGAGATCGCCTACTTTGGCCTTCTTCCCTCATACATCGGCCGTGGCTGGGGCAAGTATCTCCTCACCCGCGCAACGCAGGCCGCATGGGAGGTGGGACCGAGCCGGGTGTGGCTCCACACCTGCACGCTGGACCATCCATCGGCACTTCCCAACTACCTGAAGCGAGGCTTCGGCCCGGTTCGGCAGGAGGTGTATACGGTCAGCGGGACGGCGGGGCAGCGGGGCAGCGGGAACAGCGCACAGGGGTAAGGCTGCCTATTTGCTGCCCTGCTGCCCCGCTGCCCCGCTGCCCAGCTCTGCGAACCGCGCCGTGAAATGCCGGAGGATGGGAGCCTGCTCCACGAACCGGTATCCTCTCACCTCGGATCGCCGCTTCCAGATCTCGAGGATCGCTTCCACCACGTAGTCGATGTGACTCTGGGTGTAGACTCGGCGCGGGATGGCCAGGCGAACCAGTTCCATGGCGGCGGCGGTCTCCTGGCCCGTCTCACTTTCCCTCCGGCCGAACATCACCGTTCCGATCTCCACCGCGCGGATGCCCGCTTCCCGGTACAGCTCCGCGACGAGAGCCTGTCCGGGCAGCTGGAGCGCCGGGATCTGAGGGAAGAAGGCCGCCGCATCTATGTAGATGGCGTGACCGCCTGGCGGCTGCACGATCGGGACACCAGCCCGGGAGATGTGCTCGCCGAGATAGGTCGTCGAGGTAATGCGGTAGAGCAGATAGTCCTCGTCGAGCGCTTCCCGTAAACCCACCGCGATCGCATCCAGATCGCGCCCGGCCATCCCACCGTAGGTGGGGAAGCCCTCCGTCAGGATCAAGAGGTTCCGCTCCTTGGAGGCCAGCATCCCATCATTGGTGGCGAGCAAACCACCGATGTTTGCCATCCCGTCTTTCTTGGCCGACATGGTGCAGCCGTCGGCATAGGAGAAGAGCTCCCTGGCGATCTCGAGCGGAGTCCGGCCGGCGTATCCATCCTCTCTGAGCTTGATGAAGTAGGCGTTTTCCGCGAACCGGCAGGCATCGATGTAGAGCGGAATCCCGTGCTCCCGGCAAATGGCGGAGACCGCCCGCACGTTGGCCATGGACACCGGCTGGCCCCCGCCGGAGTTGTTGGTGACCGTCAGCATGCAGAGCGGTATGCGCTCTCGCCCTACTTCGGCGATGAGCGCCTTGAGCCGCTCGACATCCATGTTCCCCTTGAACGGATGGCGCGCGGAGGGAACCAGCCCTTCGGGTATCACCAGATCGCGCGCCTCGGCTCCGGTGAACTCCACGTTCGCCCGGGTGGTGTCGAAGTGGGTATTGTTGGGCACGATGTGCCCGGGCCGGCAGAGCGTCGCGAAGAGGATCCGTTCGGCGGCGCGACCCTGATGCGTCGGGAGGATGTGACGGAAGCCGAAGATGGCGTGCACCGCTTCCTCGAAGCGGTACCACGACCGGCTGCCGGCATAGGACTCGTCTCCGCGCATTACCGCCGCCCACTGCTCCGAGCTCATGGCCGCGGTTCCGCTGTCGGTGAGGAGGTCGATGAGGACGTCCTCCGCCCGGAGCAGGAAGACGTTGAAGCCGGCGGCGCGAA
>CAZASU010000040.1:0-18955 GCA_964487785.1 uncultured Gemmatimonadaceae bacterium
AAAAGAGCGGAACTGTCTACCTATCCCGCTGTCTCAATTCGTCCGACCACCTCTCTCCTCTTCCAGCCGCATTAGGTCGGGCAAAAGGTCAGGCAAAACGCACCTTGGAGTTGCCCCGGTTCGGTGGACGGTGAGCGACTTGGGAATCAAGCCGCATCTGAGGTCTGGCGTTCATAGTTGATCGGGGACTGCTGGCCGAGGGCGGAGTGGCGGCGGTGCGGGTTGTACCAGCCCTCGATATACCGGAAGACGGCGACCCGGGCTTCGGCCTGGGTCCGGAAGCGTCGCCGGGCCAGGAGTTCACATTCGAGGGTGGCGAAGAAGCTCTCGGCCATCGCGTTGTCGTAGGCATCCCCGACCGAGCCGCGGGACGGGCGCACCCCCCTCGCCGCACAGCGGTGTCCGAAGGCCAGCGAAGTGTACTGGCTCCCCTGGTCGGAGTGGTGGATCACGCCATGCGGCTTCCGTTGCCCGAGCGCCATGTTGAGCGCATCAAGGACCAGATCGGTCTTCAGCGTCGTCGCCATCGCCCAGCCCACGATCCGGCGGCTGTAGGCGTCGAGCACCACCGCGAGGAAGAGGAAACCCGCCCAAGTCGGGATATAGGTGATGTCAGCGACCCAGAGTTGATTCGGGGCGGTCGCGGTAAAGTTGCGTTGCACCAGATCGGCCGCCGGCGTCTCGGCGGGTCCCCGCCGAGTCGTGCGGACGCCGCGGCGTCGACTGACCCCGACGAGTCCGGCCCCTCGCAAGAGCCGAGCGATGCGCTTCCGCCCGACCCGTACCCCGGCCTCGCGGAGATCCTCGAGGATCCGCGGCGCGCCGTAGGTGCGGTCGGACCGCTCGGGCGAGGCGCGGATGTCGGTCAGCAGCGTCGCATCCGCCTGAGCCCGGGCCGACGGGCCCCGCTGGCGCCAGGCGTAGAAGCCGCTGGGAGAGACCCGCAGGACGCGACACATGGTCGCGACCGGGTAGACGGCCTGGTGAGCCCTCACGAACCCGTAGACCCGGACGGGATCGTGCCGGTCTCCCTGGCGAACCAGGCCGCGGCTTTTGACAGAATCTCCCGCTCCAGCTTCAACTGCCGGTTCTCTCGGCGGAGCCGGGTGATCTCGTCGCGCTCAGCGCTGGTCAGACCGTCGGCCCGCTGGCCGCCATCACGCGCGGTCTGGCGGACCCAGTTGCGGATGGTTTGGGCGGAGGGCTCGAACTCCTGGGCGAGCTGCTCGGGGCTTCGGCCAGCGCGGGCCAGCTCGACGAGTTGCTGCCGGAACTCAGGGGGATAACGGGGACGGGCTCGGGGCATCGGGACTTCCTCCTGCTACAAGAGTGAGGTGTCCACGAAACCGGGTCAACTCCACTCCAAAGTTGGGGTTGAAGGCGCGAGCCCTAGCGGGCGTTGAAAAGCCCCGCGCTCGGGTGAGCACAGGGCGGCGAATGCTGCCAGGAGGACGGTCTTGGAGATGGGTAGTCCTAAGGGAGGCCTAATTGGGCCTTGTGCTCCTTTGGGAGAGGTTTTTAACCGGGTGCTCCTGTGGGAGGCCCAATAGGACAAGGGTGGTTAGCGACCCGCTGCCCCCTATGGCCCGGGTGATAGGTCATCACTAGGGTGTACCTAAGTCACTCACTCCGTGGATCTTAGAGGCGGCGGTGCGACAGGAGTGTGCCAGATGCTCATCCTCGAGCTAGGCCGCCTTGCTACACTGGGGGAGAAAGTTGGTGGTTAGGTGGGAAACCGGGGGGTAAGGGGGGAAAGCTCGAAACGCTTGTGCAGCGTAAGGCATGTTGCGTATCGGTTGGAAATTCTGAAGGTCGGTCGCTAATCCAGCACCCTTCAAACGCTTGTCTCCATGAGCTGCGGAAGCGCCAAGGAGGCCAGGCGCAGCACGCATTAGCCGGGTCGGGTGCGGGCCGGAATCACCGAGAATCGCCGACGAGTGTGGCGAGGAGGCGCCGCACCTGCTCGACCTGCGGTACAACGTCTTCCTCCGGTGAGGTCCGGAACGCGAGGTAGCTCTCATATGCCTCACGCGCGCCCGCGTGGTCGCCGACAAGCTGGGCAAGTCGTCCCTCCTCCCGCCATGTGGTCGCCAGGTATCGAGGCCAACTCGACATGTAAGAGCGTTTGCGAATCGCTTGCAGGGCTCGACCCGGGTGGCCGAGGCGCCCGTAGAGGCGTGCGATCAGGATGGGAGCGTAGGCGATCGCGTCTCCCGCTGTTTGAGATGTGAGCGCCAACGAGTCAAGGCGCTCGATGCGTGCGAGGGCGTCGCCGCGCCTGGTGAACGCGACGAGCGATCCATCGACCAGCTCCGCACAGGCCGCCGGGGCCGCGCTCACCGGCGGTAAATGGCGGATGGTCGCCCCGGCCCGGCGGAGCGCGTCAATCGCGATCTGCACGCCGGTCGTGTCTCCGCCTGAGATCCGCCATTGGGACAGCACGCAGAGGTCGGCCAGTCGCGTATCGAAGGTGAATGCCCCCGCTGCCAATCCGCCGCTCGTGAGCATCCCCAGCTCGCCCGCCGCGCCAGCGGCCGCAGCACTGTCCCCCTCGGCGTAAAGAGCGTCAAGCACTCGCAAACGTAGGTGGGCATGAGAGCCCAACCGGAGGGCTGCGAGTCGAGTGGTGGCCTCGAGCGCGGCCTGGGGACGCCCTTGCTGAACCGCCATGCTGTGCTGCGCCAGCAGGGGGTCCAGTCGATCCGCCCTGCGCGTCGCCAGCGCCCCCAGAATCTCCAGTGCGCGAGCCCCGTCCGCGATGCCGAAGCCATCGAACTGACTGGCCATCGCCATCGCGCGCAGGGTGGAGGGGTCGAGCCGTCGGAGGGAGCCGCGTACGCGCCGCAGCTCAGCCGTGTCACCGCGCGCCAGGGCGATCCGCCACCGCAGGAATGGAGCGAACGGACTGAGGGGCCCGGCCAGGACCGTGTCGAGGACGAGGTCGTCCGGCCGGCTCGAGCTCCGCCTCGTCGTGGCTAGATGGACCAGGAGCAGGCCGGCCGGCACATAGTCGTGGTCGATCGAGCGAGCTCGCTCCAGTGAGGCGGTCGCACGCGACTCGGCCTGGGGCATGCCCGCCAGTGCGCCATCATGAAAGAGCCTGGCGCCAAGTGTGTACCAGGACTCTGCATCGTTCGGTGCCAAATCGACGAGGCGCCGCCAGGCAGCGAGCTGTGCCGGGGCGAATGACGGCAGAGGATACCCCGGACCCCCCAAGGCGACGAGCAGCGCCAGGTCCCGCTCGCTCAATGCCTCACGCGAGGTCCAGGCCAGCGCCACGCCGTGGCCCCTCTTCTCATCATCGTTGCGCCGGTCGGCCGCCATTGCCAAACGCAGGGCCGCCAGGGCGAACGTGGGGTCGAGCTTGAGCGCTGCTTCGTAATGGCGCACTGCACCATCGTAGGCGTCTCGTCGGAAGGCTGCTTGACCCGCCAGATACGCTCGCAACGCCGGCAATGATGCCGTGGTGTAGCTCGAGAGCCGCTCGTCCTCGCCGGCTTGGGACACCAACAGCTTCGCCGCGAGGCCGTCGATGAGCGCGGAGATGCTGTCCGCCGGTCCTTCCACCATCGCCTCGCCGTGCACCTCGGCCGAGGGGACGGCAACCACCGAAGCGCGCAGGATCAGGCGACTGGGCGTGCCGACGACGCTTCCGATCACGACCCGCTCGGCCCCCAGTCGAGCGGCCAGCTTCACGACAGAGTCCCGCGGCACAGCTGCAGCGGTCGTGAAACCCGCACCTTCCCAGGCGCCGAGAACGGCGCCGGCGTCCACCGCACGAGCGGCGGTGTCATCGGCGAGCCGGGTGGACAGCAGTTCGACGATACCATCGCGCAGATAACTGAGCGAGGCGGCGGCGCCTGCTACCCGGAATGGGGCGACGACCACCTTCTGGCGAAGCTGTGGCTGCGCGACCGCGGGAGCCGAGCGTTGCCCCCGAATGATCGTGACGGCAGCGGCGAGGACAGCCAGCATGAGGGTCAGTGCCGTGGTCAGCCTCCATGGACGCGACCGCTGCCTCCGGACCCAGACTGTGAGGGGACTCCCTCGTGTGGATGCCAAGTCGAGGACGACAGGCGAGGAGTTCTGCAACAGCACCGCGCGGCCGGACTCGGTCCCGCCGTCGACCGTGTCGGCCGCAATCGGCTGGCTGGGCTCCCGGAGCTTCTTTGCTAACGCCAGCACCGCGACGTCCGGCTCCAGGCCCAGCTGCTCCCTGAGCAGTAGCTCGTGCACCCGGGCATGCTGCAGCGCGCCCGCGCGATCGCCCGATTCCGCCAGTGCCGTCATCAGCTTGACCGTGTTGCCCGAGTCTAATGGCCGAATCGTTGAGATCCGCTTCCGCCACTCCACGGCGCCCCGAGAGTCGCTCTCCGTCTCCGCCCTTTCGGCGAGGCGCTCCAGAGCTTCGGCCACCCTCGCTTCCAAACGCCCGCGCTGGAGCGAGCTCCAGTGCTCGAACTCCGGCGATCCGGACAGGAAGAAGCCGTCGAGAAATGGCCCGGTGTACAGCGCCACCGCCCGCTCCAGATCGCCGGAGTCCAGCGCCGCTTCGAGCTCGTTCACGTCGCACACGAGCCGCTGTCGATTCAGTCGAACATCGGCGTTCACTGTGAAGAGATCGTCGGCTTCGAGTGCGCGCCTGGCCGCGTAGAGCGCCTGCGTCAGCGAGTGCCGGGCTCGGTCCGAATCCGTCTCCGGCCAGAGCAGCCCCACGATCTTGTCCCGGCTCAGGCCACCCTCGCCGGCAATTGCAAGCGCAGCCAGAAGGGCGAGCGTCCGACGCTGCGATGCGGCGCCCCCGAGAGGCTGGCCGGAATCCGCGGCAACGAATACACTACCAAGTGTTTGTAGTCTAAGCACTTAACGTGATGTTGAGGTCCGGCTGAGGTTGACTTGAGCCTGGGGTGAGGGGCGTCGCTTACCATCCACAGAATTCCGAGAGCGGCCCCGTGATTCGGCCCGCGCTTCGGCATTGGAAAGCTACCGCAGCCTACGGGAGCATGGTACCGTGACGCGCACGACGTCTATATGCGGTCCCTTGCCACCCGTTGGACGGCCCTCGCACGGTGGATTAGCAACACCGCTCGTGGAAGCCGCTGAAGCCAACTCCGGGTCGGCACTGGGCTCGTGCGACCCCATCCATGGAGATCAACTCCCATGTCAGCTCCACATTCGCCGGTCGGCGCGGTCGGGCCGGCCGGACGGGCGGCTGCCCCCGGTCGCACCCTGATCGTGTCGAATCGCTTGCCGGTCACTGCGCGAATCGTCGGCGGGGAGGTGCGCCTGCAGCAGAGTGACGGAGGCCTGGCCACCGGTCTCCGCAGCGTGCATGAACACCGAGGAGGACTCTGGATCGGCTGGTCCGGTCTGACCGACGGAGCATCGGCTGGTGCCCACCATGTCCTCGCCTCCCGCCTGCGCGACGTCGGAGCTCTATCGGTTCCGCTCTCGGAAGAGGAGGTCGCCGGTTACTATCGAGGCTACTCGAACAGCGCGTTGTGGCCGGTGCTCCACGACTGCCTCCGTCAGCCGCTGGTGGGGTGTCGTGATTGGGAGCTCTACCGCGCCGTCAACGAACGCTATGCCGACGTGGTCGCACAGCACCTGCGGGCCGGCGACCGAGTCTGGATCCACGACTTTCATCTGATGCTCCTGCCGCGGCTGCTGCGGGACCGTTGCCCGGGCGCCAGAATCGGGTTCTTCCTGCATACGCCTTTCCCCCCAGCCGAATCGTTCGCCACGCTCGGGGAAGCCTCGGAACTGCTCGACGGCGTTCTCGGCGCAAACCTGATCGGATTCCACACGCGCGACTACGGCCGGCACTTCACGGCCGCCGTACGGCTGATGCTGGGCCACGCCGCAGCCGGCGACGAAACCGAGGCCGACGCGCGCCAGCCGAGCGTCTTCACCTGCCCCATGGGCATCGATGTCCCGTTCTTTGCCGCATGGGCTCGGAAGCCGGCAGTGATCGCCGAAGCCGCCCGGATCCGCAGTGATTGCGAGGGGCCCCTCTTCGTGGGCATCGATCGGCTCGACTACACCAAGGGTATTGCGGAGCGCCTGCGGGCGTTCGAGCGGCTGCTCGAGTTGGAGCCGAATCTGCGAGGGCGCGCGCGCCTCATCCAGGTCGCGGTTCCGTCCCGAGAGGACGCGAGCGGGTACGCCGAGAACCGGCGGGCGGTGGAGGCGCTGGTTGCGCGCCTCAACCATCGCTATGGCGACGACGAGTGGACTCCGGTCGAGTATCGGTACAGAAGCGTGGATACCGCGACGCTAGTGGCGCTGTACCGCGCGGCCGACGTCATGCTGGTGACGCCCGTGTGCGACGGGATGAATCTTGTGGCCAAGGAGTTCGTCGCCTGTCGCGACGACGAAGACGGGGTGCTGGTCTTGAGCTCGCAGGCGGGCGCCGCAGCGGAACTGCATGCCGCCGTGCTGACGGACCCGCGTGATCTGGACGACTTGGTGCGCGCCTACCGAGTGGCGCTCGAAATGTCAGCCGTTGAACGGCGGGTCCGGATGCGCCATCTGAGGCTGACGGTACAAACGCACGACGTGTTCCAGTGGTCGAAGCGCTTTCTCGAAACACTCGGCGGCCCAGTGGGGCACTCCGCCGATAACAAGCCCGGCCTCACCGGCGGGGAATCAGCAGGGTTGCGGCTCTTGCATGAGTCGGATGCACATCGATCTGTCGAAGCCAGGCGACGAGGACGAGCAAGCTGACGAGAAGCGGAAACGCGAGCAGATGACGCGACGGCATCCAAACTGAAGTAAAGAGGCCCATCCCCAAGGGAGGAAGAACTTGTGAAAGTTCTCATCATCGCCGATGTGCACGGCAACTTAGAGGCCCTTAAGGCGGTATTGGCTGACCCGCATGACGCCCTCATCTGCCTCGGCGACATGGTCGGTTACGGGCCTGAACCCGGCGCATGCGTGCGTCGCATCCTGGACCAGGCCGCGCTCGTCCTGCGCGGCAATCATGACCATGCCCTCGCGACCGGTGCAGCGCCTGGCTGCCCACCGAGCCTCCAGTGGCTGGCCGAGGCGACAGCGCAACTGGGAGTGGCGCAACTCTCAACCACCGAGCGGGCCACCCTCGCCGAGCTGCCACTGCGCGCCTCGCACACAATCGACGGCATCCCTTACAGCCTGGTGCACGCCGCCCCGACGGACCCGATGTACCGCTATCTCGAGCCGACTTCAGACGGCTGGGCGCGCGAGGTGCGGGAGATCGGCCCCGAAGTCTTGCTGGTCGGCCACACTCACCTTCAGTTCCGGCACCACGTGGCGGGTCGCACCATAGTCAGTCCCGGCAGCGTGGGCCAACCAAGGAATGGCGATGCTCGCGCGGCGTATATGGTTATCGAAGACGGCACATTCAGCTTCTGCCGGGTGGCATACCGGGTCGAGCGCACGGTGACAGCCCTGGAGCGGAGCGGGATAGAACCAGCCGCGGCGGCGGTCCTCACTCAACTCCTCCGCACCGGTCAGGCGTCGCTTTTCCTTACACCGCCCGAGCCAGCGGATGTCAGACCTGACGCCGAAGACCCTGGTATCTATGTTGCCCGCGGCCTGCAGCGGCAGCTACATGGAGTCTGGTAGTCATGGCGTCTATCATCAGTGGCTAAACGCAACTGGTACGGCCTCTTAATCACCAGGTTGTCGGTTCGATTCCGACGCGGCGCACTAATGAGGTCATTGGTTACTTTCCAGGGCCAGTTGGTGTGCGGAAGTCAAAGGGCTGAATCAGGTCACCCAGCGGGGTGACCTTTTCGTTTGGACATAGAACACCAGGAACCCGGGGAATTCTGCCTTCAGGGCTTTCTTGCTCAACGACTGTGGCATGCGTGCACCGCCCATGAGGCGGAACCTACGGTTGTTCCCGCATTTAGGGCCCATTACCATACCTAACACTCGAGTCGTGAATGGCCGGGAAATTGCCCAGCGGATGCCGTACGGAGGATCAGAGCGTTGTCTGCACGGTTCGCCAGGGGAGCACAATGCCATGGTCAAGTGGAAGGTGCTGCGTCGTGCGTTGATCCCGACGACCGTCGTCCGGCTCTACTACCTGCGTAAGCATGGGACCATCATCGGCGCGCGCGCCGAGGTGGATCTCGCCCCTGGGACTGACTGGGGCCCCGGCTGTGCTATCTCATCGTTCACGAAGATCAAGATCTCGGGTCCGTTCGTGATGGGCAGAGGGGTCCAGATTGGTACCGGGTGCTTTATCGGGACCGGTCGAGTGGGACTGACCCTGGGCGACCAGGTCCTTATCAGCCCCAATTGTTCGATCATTGGAAGCAACTATCGATTCGACCGGCTCGGTGTGCCCCTGACGGAGCAAGGCACGGTCAGCAAAGGCATCCGGATTGGGCACCGCGTCTGGCTGGGGGCGAACTCAGTGGTCCTCGACGGCGCCGAGATTGGGGACGATGTGATCGTGTCGGCGGGGTCGGTCGTGAGTGGACGCATCGAGCCGAACAGCATTGTCCAGGGGAATCCTTGCAAGGTCATCTTCACCCGACGCTAACCGCATGACCCACCAATCCGTAATCGACGCCGGCGCACTGCAGGACATAGCCTGCCCGGTTACCCTTGGCAGCCCGTGGTCGGCCTACCAGGCGGCGGCCCGAGCGCTCGACCGCCTCTCCCCGGACCGGGTACCAGAGCCGCTCCGCGCCCGAATCGCGGTGCTTGGATCCTTCACCCTGGACCCTTTCCTGGCGTTTCTGAGAGTCGAAGGTGCTCGGGCCGGACTCTGGATCGACACCTATCTGGGACCATACGGGCAGTACTTGTATGAGCTGCTCGATGCCGGGTCGGGGCTCTACCGCTTCCGCCCCCATGTGACCTTCGTGGTGATCGATGCTGACGTGCTTTGGAATCAGCGCTGGGCGGCCAACCCACCGCTCAGCAGCGAGGTGGTCGTTGGCGGACTTCTCACGCCACTGTTTGCCGGCCTCGATCTCTTCGCACAGGCTGGCAGCGGCCTGGTAGTGGTTGACGACTTCGTCTTGCCCCGATCCAGCACCGAGGGGGTGAACGCATTTCGCAACAAGTCGACTTTCGCGCACACTGTCGCACACGCAAACAAGCATCTGCGGCTTCGGCTGGCAGCCCGGGAAGACACCTTTCTCTTCCCCCTCGCCGACCTCGTCGCGCAGGTGGGCCGGAGCCACGCCTTCAACTGGCGGTCGCACTACCGCGGGCATGTAACCTGGTCAGACCCGTTGATGAGCGCGGTCGCGCGCCGATACGTAGGGTTCGCCGCTGCCTTGATCGGCAAGGCCACCAAGTGCATCGTGCTGGATCTCGACAACACACTGTGGGGAGGCGTGCTCGGTGAGGAGGGCATCGCAGGAATCGCGCTGGGACCGCAATGGCCGGGGCATGAATTCCTGGACTTCCAGCGCGAGCTATTGGACCTCCAGCGGCAGGGAATCCTGCTGGCGGTGTGCAGCAAGAACAACGAGACCGAGGCGCTTGCCGTACTTCGCGAGCACCCCCACATGCTGATCAAGGAAGAGCACCTGGCAGCCTACCGGATCAACTGGGAGGACAAGGCGACCAACATCCGGTCGCTTGCGCAAGAGCTCAATATCGGGGTGGATCACATGCTTCTGATCGATGACAGCCCCCAGGAGCGGGCTTGGGTGCGGCAGCAGATCCCTCAAATGCTGGTGCCCGAGGTCCCGCCGGAACCGTCTCAGTATGCCGACTGGGTCAGTTCGCTGCCTTCGCTAATCGTCCTCCGGCAGACCGCGGAAGACCTGCGCCGGACACGGCAGTACCAGGAAACTCGCTCTCGTGAAGTCTACCGCTCATCGGTGGCCTCGTTGGAGGACTTCCTCCGCAGCCTCGGGCTTCGGGTCGGCGTGGCGCCCGTCGCCGACCAGACCATGGGCCGAGTGGTTCAGCTGCTCGCCAAAACCAACCAGTTCACCCTCACCACCCGCCGCCATGACGAGGCCACGGTGCGGCGACACGTGTCCTCGACCAGGTGGCGAGTTTACACCATGAGCGTGGCGGACCGCTTCGGAGATTTCGGCCTTACGGGAGTGGCTATCGTCGAGCCAGCGGCCGATGCATGGCACCTCGACTCGTTCCTGCTCAGCTGCCGGGTGATCGGGAAGTCGGTCGAGACCGCGCTGCTGGCTCGCATCGCCGCGGACGCGCGGGCTGCAGGCGCCTCGGACCTGACGGCCGAATTCCTGGATTCCGGCCGCAACCAGGTGGCCGCAACCTTTCTTGCCAACCACGGCTTCGTGGCCCAATCCGGCGGACGCCATCGCCGGTCGCTCGCCGAGCCCGGTCCGGAGTGGCCGGAGTGGATAGCGGAGGCCGGCAAGCCGGAGGTGAAAGCGCTGCCTGCGGCGGTGCAGGAAGTGTGACGTGAGCGACCGCGAACAGATCCAAGCCCAGGTCCGCGGACTGCTGGCTCAAGTGCTCGATGTACCGCCAGAGAGTATCGGGCCGGAGTTCTCCCAGGCGCTCATCCCGTCGTGGACTTCACTCATTCATCTCATGCTCATGTCTCAGATCGAAACCGAGTTCGGCGTATTCCTGTCGAATCAGGAGATCCGCGATCTTACCTCGTTTGCCCACATCGTCGACACCCTGGCGCAGCGCCAGTCACCCAGTGCGTGATCCGACGGTTCCGCGTGCCTCAGCCGGCATCGCGTCGACTTCCCGCGGTGTCGGCATTGACCTGGAGGAGCTCGATGCGATCGGCCATCTCAGTCTACCTGCACTCCGGCGTGTGGCACTGCGTTGGCTCGGAGCGGACGAGCGGGCCTGGTGTGAGTCGCAGATCTCTCTCCCTGCGGCCATGATCGTGGCGTTCTGTTGCAAGGAGGCGGTTTTCAAGGCATCCTCGGGCAGATATCCAACTCATGAGATTTCGCTAAACCTGTGGGGACGCTTACCAACCGGACGTGCCACGTGGGATGAAACGGCTGTCACCATCCACGTGGCTTGGCGCCTACACGAAGGCAGAGTTCTCGCCTTGGCCGCGGGGGAGTGGTGCCGTGACCATCAGCAGGTGGCGATACCCTGGGGGCGCGTTGAGGTGACGCCAGGGGAGGCGTGGTAGCCGTATCGAAAGGCTGCGCGAGGAGCGTGACCTCTAGTTGGTCCGGTGGAGCTCCACTCTCCGGTTCTGGGCTCGTCCGGCGGCGGTCTTGTTCGATGCGACCGGCACAGCGGGCCCGAACCCCTTGGAGGTCACCTGCGTCCGGGGGACCCCGTTCGCCTCGAGGAACGTCTCCACCGTCCGCGCTCGGGCGATGGATAGACGCAGGTTCACCGCCCGGGACCCCGTGTTGTCGGTGTGGCCCGAGATCTGAACCCGGTACTGCGGGTTCTCTACCAGCTGCGCCGCGATGTCCCTCAGGACGTCCCTCGCTTCCGGCGTCAGCGTTGCCTTGCCAGTCTGGAAGTTCACACCCCGCAGGATCACCGTGCGGGCCTGCTTCTGAAACAGGATCGTGCAGCCGTTGTCGTTCACGGTCTCGCCCTTGGGCGTGTTGGGGCAGAGATCCAAGCCATCCCGAATACCGTCAGCGTCGGAGTCACGCTGAACGGGGCAGCCCGCCGGATTCACCGGCGCACCCGCAGGCGTGTCGGGGCACTGGTCGGTCCCGTTGGGAACACCGTCCTTGTCCCCGTCCGGCGGCACCGGGACGCAGCCGGTGCTATCAACCGGTTGGCCCGCCGCCGTGCCCGGGCAACGGTCGGCTGGATTCAGGATCCCATCCCGGTCATCGTCCTTCTGGGCACCGGAGCAACCCTCGGCGTCCACCGGTTCACCTGCACCGTGCTGGGGCAGCGATCCGCTTCGTCGTTCACGCGGTCGCGGTCGGTATCTGTCTGGCTGGCGGCGCAGCCCGCGGCATCAACGCCTTTCCCACCGGGGTGTTGGGACACTGATCGAGTTTGTCGCCGGTCCCGTCCTGATCCTTGTCTTTAACGCCACCTGATGAGCTGCCAATCAGCAGGCTCAGGCCGACCTGCGCGCCCCAGTTGATATAGTCGTCCGCCCTTCCGCCCTCAGGGCTCCTCACGTAGTCCGCGGTGCCATCGATCCGGAATCCGTAGCTCGGGCTGAGCCCGAACCGGAAACCAAAGATTCCGGTAACGCCGTTGTCGTCGAAGCTCGCGCTCTTCCGGTAGAGATTGCGCACGTAGCCCGCCCCCACGCGGATCCCGGAGGCATAGCCTCCGATGGGGATATAAAGACTGAGCCGGCCGCGCAGCGGAACGTTGGAGATGGCAAGGCCGGTGACGTTGCTGTGTGTTTTGGTATACGCGCCTTCGGCCTCGAGCGCGAGAATCGGGAGCAGGTAGAAGCCCAACGATCCTCCCCCACCGAGCTCTTCCTGGATGCGGAGGGTGTCGTCGAATCGGGTGAAGCGGCCGAAGCCGGTGATCTCGAAAGTTCCTGCGGACTGGCCGGAGACCGCGCTGGCCGTGCTGAGCAGCAGCACCATGGTGATTCCGCGCACTCGCATGCGGGTACTCCTGGTGCATGACGGGGGAGACCGGAACGTAGGAGAGTCCGTCATCGCGCGCCAGTGCGGCCGGGTGACCGAACCGAGGCGGCGGGACACCGGGTGCACAGCAAGGACGTCCAAGACCGCGGATTCATCCGGTTCCATCCTCACTTCGTGACCCGACCGCTACAAGCCGAGGTCTTGACAAAGTAATACAGTTCGATAACCATTGAACTATGAAAAAGCCCAGGGCCCCGCGGTCGAAGCTGACCGGCAAGCAGTTCGAGCTCATCGCCAAGGCGCTGGCCGACCCCAGGCGCATGGCGCTGTTGGAAGCCATTGCAGGCGAGGAGGAATGTGCCTGCCAGAAGCTGCGCGAGGAGTTTCCGGTATCCAAAGCAACCATCTCGCATCACATCAAGGAGCTGGTTCGTGCCGGGCTGATCGAGGCCCACCGCGACGGGCAGTTCCTCAACTGCGAGATACGGCGCGACATCCTGGAGGCCTACACCACCGAACTCCTGCGGCGCGCTGGAAGTGCAACCGTTATCTAACTGTCGTACGAGTTTGGTCTCTTGGAGGTAGCGATGTCGATCCGGTGGCTCGCAGTACCTGGTGCGTTCAGCCTTACCCTCCTTGTCCTCGGCTGCGGGAGCAAGCAGCCCGCGGCCCCACCGCCTCAGGCCGTCACCGTCGCCGAGGTGCCGGAGCGCGAGATCACTGAATGGGACGAGTTTACTGGCCGGCTCGAGGCGGTGGACGCGGTGGAGATCCGGCCCCGAGTCTCCGGCTACATCAAGCGGGTGGCCTTTGCCGAGGGGAAGGAAGTAAAGAAGGGCGAAGTGCTCTTCGAGATCGATCCGCGCCCCTACCAGGCCGATCTGGCACGGGCAGAGGCGCAGCTGGAGGGGGCCCGGTCTGCCGCCGCGCTGGCGGCAAGTGAGGTGCAGCGTGCCGGGAAGTTGGTGGACGTCCAGGCCATCTCTCGCGAGGAGTTCGACACCAGAACCAGCGCCGAAGCGCAGGGTGATGCCACCGTGCGAGGCGCGGAGGCCGCGGTCCAGACCGCCCGGCTCAACCTGGAGTGGACCCGGGTCCGATCGCCCATCGCAGGACGGGTAAGCAACGCGCAGGTGACGGTCGGCAACCTGGTGCAGGCGGGACCGCCGGCTGGCGCCCTGCTCACCACCGTCGTGTCGCTCGACCCGATCTACGTGTACTTCGAGGGCGACGAGCAGACCTACCTCAAGTACGCCGCAATGGCGCGCGGCGGCTCGCGGCCCAGCTCGCGGGACTTCAAGAATCCAGTCCAGATGGGGCTGGCCAACGAAGACGGGCTCTTTCCTCACCAAGGGTACGTGGACTTCGTCGACAACCAGCTCAATCCTCAGACCGGCACCATCCGGGCTCGCGCCGTCTTCTCCAACAAGGATCGCCTCTTCACTCCGGGACTCTTCGCCCGAATCAAGCTCCTGGGGAGCGCGAAGCACCCGGCCACGTTGGTGCTCGACAAGGCGGTCGGCACCGACCAGGACAAGAAATTCGTCCTCGCCCTCAATCCGGACAGCACCGTGGAGTACCGCTCGGTCGAGATCGGACGGCTGATGGACGGGATGCGCATCGTGACATCGGGACTCAAGCCGGGGGAGCAGATCGTCATCAACGGCCTGCAGCGAATCCGGCCCGGAATGAAGGTCGCACCGACCACCGCGCCGATGTCGGCCGACTCAACCATCGTCAGCGGCGCGCGCTGAGCGCCGGCCAAGCGGAGCCCCCATGAGCTTTTCCCGCTTCTTCATCGACCGGCCGATCTTCGCGGCCGTGCTCTCGATCGTGGTGTTCCTCGCGGGCGGCATCGCGATGTTCGCGCTGCCCATCAGTGAGTACCCGGAGGTGGTCCCCCCATCCATCGTGGTGCGGGCGGTCTACCCAGGGGCGAACCCTCGGGTACTCTCCGAAGCGGTCGCCACTCCGCTGGAGGAGCAGATCAACGGGGTCGAGAACATGCTGTACATGTCGTCCCAGGCCACCGCGGACGGCGTGCTGACCCTGACCGTCACCTTCCGGGTCGGCGCCGACGTCGACCTGGCCCAGGTGCAAGTGCAGAATCGGGTGAGTCAGGCGCTGCCCCGTCTCCCGGAGGAGGTGCGGCAGCTCGGCGTGACCACGATCAAGAGCTCGCCCGACCTGACGATGGTGATCCACCTGGTCTCGCCTGACAGCCGCTACGACATGATCTACCTGCGGAACTACGCCCTGCTCCAGGTGAAGGATGTGCTCGCCCGGATCCCCGGGGTGGGACAGGTCCGGATCTTCGGCGCGGGCGACTACGCCATGCGCATCTGGCTCGATCCGCAGAAGGTGGCGGCACGAGGCCTGTCCGCCGGCGACATCGTTCGCGCCATCCGGGAGCAGAACGTGCAGGTGGCGGCCGGCGTGGTGGGCGGCCCGCCCATGCCCGAGCGGGTGGACTACCAGCTCAGTGTGAACGCGCAGGGCCGGCTGATCGACGAGCAGGAGTTCGGCGCCATCATCATCAAGAGCGGGGCTGATGGCGAGCTCACCCGCCTGCGCGACGTGGCCCGCATCGAGCTCGCGGCCGGCGACTACGCCCTGCGCTCGCGGCTCAACAACAAGGAAGCCGTCGCCATACCGATCTTTCAGGCGCCCGGCTCCAATGCGCTGCAGCTGTCGAGCGCGGTGCGTGCGGCGATGGCGGAGCTGAAGCAGAACTTTCCCGAGGGGGTGGATTACCGGATCGTCTACGATCCCACGATCAACGTGCGCGATGGGATCCGGGAGGTGGTGAAGACCCTGCTCGAGGCCGTGCTGCTGGTGGTCTTCGTCGTGGTGCTCTTCCTCCAGACCTGGCGCGCGTCGATCATCCCGCTGGTGGCGGTGCCGATCTCGATCGTGGGAACCTTTGCCATCCTGCTCGCCTTCGGCTTCTCGATCAACACACTCTCGCTCTTCGGCCTGGTGCTGGCCATCGGCATCGTGGTGGACGACGCCATCGTGGTGGTGGAGAACGTGGAGCGGAACATCGAAGCCGGCCTGTCTCCCAAGGAAGCCTCCTACAAGGCCATGGAGGAGGTCAGCGGTCCGATCATCGCCATCGCGCTGGTGCTCTGCGCCGTCTTCGTGCCCGTCGCCTTCGTGAGCGGCCTGACCGGGCAGTTCTATCGCCAGTTCGCGCTGACGATCGCCTTCTCGACGGTGATCTCGGCGATCAACTCGCTGACCCTGTCGCCCGCCCTGAGTGCCATTCTTCTTCGTCCCCACGGCGCCCCGCCCGATGGGTTGACCCGGTGGCTCGACCGCCTGCTCGGATGGCTCTTCCGGCCGTTCAACCGGATGTTTGCCCGGGGCTCGCACGCGTACGGCAATGCTGTCGCCCGCGTCATTCGTCGAAGCGGGGTCGCGCTCGCCGTCTACGCCGGACTCGTCGCCCTCACGGTGTTCGGCTTTACCAAGGTGCCGAGCGGGTTCGTCCCCACCCAGGACAAGCAGTACCTGGTGGCATTCGCCCAGCTTCCCGACGCGTCCACGCTCGACCGGACCGATTCGGTGCTGAGCCGGATGGCCGACATCGGTCTCAAACACCCCGGCGTGGCCAACGCAATTCAGTTTCCCGGGCTGTCCATCAACGGCTTCGTGAACTCGCCGAGCGCGGGCATCATTTTCTTTGGCCTGACGCCGTTCGAGGAGCGGACCTCGAAGGAGGAATACGGCCTCACCGTCGCGGGAGCGCTGAACCAGAAATTCGCCAGCATTCAGGACGCCTTCGTCGCGGTCTTTCCCCCTCCGCCGGTGCAAGGGCTCGGAACGGTGGGCGGCTTCAAGATGGAGCTGGAGGATCGCGCCGGACTGGGTGAGGCGGAGCTCTATAAGGCAACTCAGGCGCTGCTCGGGCGGGCGTACCAGACCCCGCAGCTCGCCGGCCTGTTCTCCGGGTTCCAGATCAACGTGCCCCAGCTCTACGTCGATGTCGATCGGGAGAAGGTGAAGCAGCAGGGCATCTCGCTCACCGACCTGTTTCAGACCATGCAGACCTATCTCGGGTCGGTCTACGTCAACGACTTCAATCGCTTCGGCCGGACCTACCAGGTCATCGTCCAGGCCGATGCGCCCTATCGCGCCAGGGCGGAGAACATCGCGCAGCTCAAGGTGCCCAATGCCGGAGGGGAGATGGTGCCCCTCGGCTCCGTGATCCGGGTCCGGGAGTCGTATGGCCCCGACCGCGGACTCCGCTACAACGCCTATCCGGCGGCCGATATCAACGGCGGCCCCGCGCCGGGTGTGAGCTCGGGGGAAGCGGTAGCCCTCATGCAGCGCCTGGCCGACGAGACCCTGCCCAACGGCATCGGCTACGAATGGACCGAGCTGACCTATCAGCAGATCCTGTCGGGGAACACCGCGGCCTTCGTGTTCCCGCTCTGCGTGCTGCTGGTGTTCCTCGTGCTTGCCGCGCAGTACGAGAGCTGGTCGCTGCCGCTCGCCGTGATTTTGATCGTGCCGATGTCCCTACTCTTCGCGATCGTGGGCGTGTGGCTGACCCGGGGAGACAACAACGTCTTTACCCAGATCGGGTTCCTGGTGCTCATCGCCCTGGCCTGTAAGAACGCCATTCTGATCGTGGAGTTCGCGCGTGAGCTCCAGCTTCGAGGACAGTCCCGGGTGGAGGCGGCACTCGAGGCCTGCCGGATCCGGCTCCGCCCCATTCTGATGACTTCCTTTGCCTTCATCATGGGCGTTCTGCCGCTGGTGTTCTCCAGTGGCGCCGGCGCCGAAATGCGGCATGCCATGGGCGTGGCAGTGTTCTCGGGCATGCTCGGCGTCACCTTCTTCGGACTGGTGCTGACACCGGTGTTCTTCGTGGTGATCCAAGGGTTGGTCGAACGAAAGACGAGCGGGGCGCGCCAGTTTGCGATTGAGCCGGCTCATGACGAGGACTCGAACCATGTCTAAGGCAGGGATCATTGTGTCACTCGCGTTGGCCGGCTGCGCGGCCCCGGGCTACCGCGCACCCGAGGTTCCGGTTCCGGCCGCTTTCCGGGAGACGCGGGATACCATCGTCGAGACGCCGGCGACTTTGACGGCCCTCCCGGACACGATATCGTCGCCGGATGTCCACGACCCGACGCTGACCAGGCTCCTGAACGAAGCGGCTCGGGCCAACTTCGATGTCCGGGCGGCGGAGGCCCGGGTCCGCGGCGCCCGCTCGGCTCGGAGCGAGGCCGCGTTCGATCTGGCGCCGACAGTGACCTTCGGAGGCGGCTACACCCGGCAGCGAATCTCGAGCGCGTCCTTTCCCATCGGCCCGGGGACGTTTCCGGACCAGGACATCTGGGACGGTGGCTTCGACGCGTCCTGGGAGCTGGACCTGTTCGGACGGGTCCGGCGCAACGTGCAGGCCCGGGGAGCGTTCGTGGCCGTGTCGAGGGAAGATCTCCGCGATATCCAGGTGTCGCTCACCGCCGAGCTGGCCCGAGCGTACTTCGAGCTGCGCGGCGCGCAGGAGCAGCTCACGGTGGCCCAGAGGAATGCAGAGAACCAACGGCGCACCCTGTTGGTGACGCGCCAGCGGCTGGAGGCTGGACGGGGCACCGCATTCGATACCGAGCGGGCGCAGGCCCAGCTCAGCTTTACCCTGGCGTCCATACCCGGGCTGGAATCGAGGATGCGCCAGGCCCAGTATCAGATCGGTGTGCTGGTCGGGCGGCCGCCGGCCGCGATTGCCGCGGAGCTGGAGAAGGTCGTTCCGCTGCCGGCCTTTCCGGCGACGGTGACGGTCGCGAGTCCCGACTCGGTGGTCCGGAGGAGACCGGACGTGGCGGCGGCCGAGCGCCAGGTGGCGGTCGAGCGTGCACTGGTGGGAGCGGCCAAGGCCGAGTACCTGCCGCGTCTGAGCCTGGGAGGAAGCGCCGGGTACACCGCATCCGCTTTCGACGCGCTCGGCGACCGAGGCACCTTTCGTTACGCAGTGGGACCGATCATTTCCTGGCCCGCGCTCAACCTGGGGAGGGTAAAGGCCCGGGTGGACATCTCGCGGGCGCGGGAGTCGGAAGCCCAGGCGCAGTACACCCAGACGGTGCTGCGCGCGTTGCAGGAGGTGGAAGTGTCGCTGGTCCGGTACCGTACTTCCCGGGCTCGGGTGGAGCGGATCCAGGATGCGGCGTCCGCCAGCGAGCGCGCGGCGGAGTTGGCCCGGCTCCGGTTCTCCGGCGGCGTGGCCGACTTCCTACAAGTGTTGGACGCAGAGCGCACCCAGCTCGAGGCCCAGGATCAGTTGGCGCAGAGCCGGACCGACGCAGCCACGGCTTACGCGGCTCTCTACAAGGCGCTGGGCGGCACCTGGCCGTCGGCCAACTAAGATCATTCGTCATCCGCCAGCGCCTTGACGATGGCATAGCGGAACCGCGGCTCGGCGCCAGCGTACGCCTTTGACAACGCAGACACCG
>CAZASU010000041.1:0-6622 GCA_964487785.1 uncultured Gemmatimonadaceae bacterium
AGCACGGGCACCGCAGCCTTCTGGATAACGGCATCGGCGACGCTGCCGAACAAGGCTCGGGCGGCCGAGCCGCGGCGGCGCGTCGTAAGGGCGATGAGCTCGATCCCCTCGTCCGCGGCATACGCCAGGATGGCATCGGCTGCGCTGTCTGCGAGAAGCACCTCCGTTTGCACGTGGTACCGACCCTGCCGCTGATGTGGGAGCAGACGCTCCAAGTAACTCTTGGCCTCGGCACGGGCTTGCTCCAGCGGTTCACCCGACCCTGCTATCACCCGGACGAGTGTGATCACAGCCTTATCGCGCGCGGCCAACGCCACCGCCGGCAGGAGGGCCGCCTCGGACCCAGAAGACCCGTCGAGGGCCACCAGGACCCGCCGAAATCCGCCGAGACTACTGGGGAGCGGCCCTGCCTGGGGTTTGATGAACAGCACGCTGGCCCGGGCGTGGTGCGCCAGGTGACGCGCCACGCCGCTCGACAGGAAGCGACCCAGCGCTCCATGGTCGTGGCTGCTCGCGACCACGAGGTCGATCTTCCGCCGGCGGGCGTACTTCACCAGGGTGTGCCCCGTCGCCGCCCCATCCAGCACGGCTTCGCATACGCGGATGCGATAGGCTGAGGCCACGGCCTGCATGAGGTGGTCCAAGTAGGTCCCTTCCTCCCTACGGAGTTTATGGTCCGCGCGGGTTCCGGCGCGCGGGGCATCCTCCGCCGGCCCCCACGGGTGCACGACGGCCAGATAGAGTGACGCCGTGTTCTGCTCGGCGACCTCGGCTGCGAGAGGTAGGGCTTGCTCCGCCAGAGTGGAGCCGTCAAGGGGAACGAGAATGGAGTGGAACATGCGAACGCCTCAGAGCCCGAATGGGTAGGTATCGGGAACTCCGCCGACCTGCCGGGCTCCGAGCGGAGTGACCGCCGTGGTTGCGTCGAGCCACACGTATTCATCGAACTGGTGCGGCAGTGAGGCCTGGAAATAGTGGCTCGCCCGCTCGGTCTCGGGGCGGTAGATCACCCCAATCGCCCGCTCCAGCCGAGCCGGAATCAGCTCTTCGCGGACTTCGGGCCTGGCCGGCTCACGCAGCGGCAGCAGGAACGCGGGCACCTCGCTCTGGTGGCAGATTCGCTCATAGCTGTCAGGGTGGGCGGGACGCACCCGCATCACTTCCATCGGCTCGTCCCAGTTGGCCGCGGCCGCGACGGTGCCGTGGTCGGTGCCGAACCCGACGAGATACGCCGCCTCGCCGTATGCCTGCCGGCAGAGCCGTCCGACATTGTGCTCGCCACGGAGACCCATCTCGGTGGCCGCGGCGTCTCCGATGTGCGAGTTGTGCTCCCAGACCACCGCTTTCGCGCCCGGCCGGAAGTCGAGCAGCATGGCCAGGGTATCGAACATGTGTTGGTCCCGCAGGTTCCAGGACGCCACCGAGCCGTAGTACATCACCCGGTAGTAGCGCTCCGCGTTTGCCACCAGCCTGGCGTTCTGAACCGCATCGAGGAAGCGCTCGCCGTCCCGCCGGGCATACTCGAGCCGCTGATCCAGCAGGTCCATCAAGATGGCGACCACAGGGCCCTCGCAGCTGCGCTGGCGCTCGGTCAGCGCGGCGTGGCCATATGCCGCGGGGTCGCCGGACCATGGCGTGAGGCAGGCATAGCGCTCCCGGGCGATCTGCGCCGCGGAGGGGTCCACCCGGTCCAGGTAGTCGAGGACCGCGCCGATGGAGCCGTACATGCTGTAGAGATCCAGTCCATAGAAACCGGTCCGACCGGCCGGATCGGCGATGGCACCATTGTGTGTCCGAAGCCACTCGACGAACTCTGCGACCTCCCGGTTCCGCCACATCCAGGTGGGAAAGCGGCGGAACGGTTCCCCGGAGGCGGGTGGCTGCTCGGCATGCCGCACGTACCGATCTATCCAGCAGGCGTCCGGCCAGTCGGCCTCGACCGCCACGAGGGTGAAGCCCAGCCGGGAGATCAGCTCCTGAGTGATGCGCGCCCTCATGCGGTAGAATTCCGACGTGCCATGGCTCGCCTCGCCGAGGAGGACGACCTTGGCGTGGCCGATGCGCTCGAGCAGAGGCCCCAGTTTCGCGTCCTCGATCGAGGAAAACGGCTCGGCGACCTCCCGGAGCAGCGCCGCAACCGTCGCGGGGTGGCTGGCGATCACGGCTCCTGAGCGGTTCATGAATGACTCCCCACGCTCGGCTGCCGGGCAAGGTGCTGAACCAACCATGCTGCCGCCAGCCTTCCGGCTTCCTCCAGTGTGCCGGGCTCCTCGAACAGGTGACTCGCACCCGGGATCACGACCAGCCGAGCAAAACAGGTGAGTTGGGCGAGGGCCATCTGGTTGAGACCGAGCACCTCCGGATCTTGGCTCCCGACCAGCAGCAGGGTGGGGGCGCGAACCAGTCGCAGCGCTTCGCCGGCCAAGTCCGGCCTTCCGCCGCGCGATACCACTGCAGCGATGTCAATCGGCGATGCCGCCGCCGCTTTCAGCGCGGCAGCCGCACCGGTGCTGGCTCCGAAGTAGCCGAGCGGGAGACCGGCCGTCTCGGGCTGCCGGGTCAGCCACATCGTCGCCGCGAGCAGCCGCTCGCTCAGAAGATCGATGTCGAAGACGTTACGGCGGTCTGCCGCTTCCACTTCCGTGAGAAGATCGAAGAGGAGCGTACCCAGCCCCGCCGCCCGGAGCTGCTGCGCGACGACCGCATTCCGCGGGCTCAGCCGGCTGCTCCCGCTCCCGTGGACGAAGAGCACCATGCCGGAAGGTTGTCGGGGCCAGGCGAGGGTTCCCGGCAGGCGAGCCGCGTCTGCGGAGATCAATACCTCCCGCTGGCCCGCGGCACTGGCGAGCAAGGTCATGCGACCCTCCCGGTGTCCACTGCCCGCAAGCACGCGATGACCTCTGCGTCGGTGGTAGGCGCAAATTCCTGATACCAGAGCCCTACCGCGCCAAAGTCTGCCGGACACTCCAGGCACACGACGGCATCAGCCACCGACTCGAGTGCCTTGGCGCCATCCATTGAGCAAACCGGGGCGGCAAAGATGATCTTCCTGGGGTTGCGCCGGCGGAGGGACTCGACCGCTGCGTGTGCGGTTGCGCCCGTGGCCAGGCCGTCGTCCACCAGAATGACGGTGCGGCCTTCGAGCGCGACGGCAGGGCGGTTGCCGCGGTACGCCCTTTCCCGTCGTGCCATCTCGTCGGTCTCGCGGGTAATGATTCGCATGAGATAGTCGCGTGAAACGCCGAGCGCTGCCACCAGCTCGCGATTGAGCAGGGTCGCTCCCGGTGCCACCGCGCCGATGGCGTATTCCTCGGCGCCGGGCGCACCCAGCTTGCGGACGATGAGCACATCGAGTGGGGCGGCCAGGGCCCTCGCGATCTCGTAGCCCACCAGGACGCCACCCCGCGGGAGTCCGAGGATCACGGGGTGGTCGCCGTGATATTGCTCCAGCGCTGTGGCCAGCCGACGGCCCGCGTCGTAGCGATCAGTAAAGAGCATGGGAAACCTCCGAAGTGATGTGCTGTAAAGCTGGGCCGGCGATGATGAAGTGACGCTGAACTTGGGGTGAAAACTTCTTCGTGCGAGGCGAGGCCGGGGCTCCAGCTTCCGGCATAGGGATGGCTGGAGCCAGGAAGAGATCTTCATGGCAGCTTCACCCTGGGACACACCTGTGTCGGGTAGCTTACGCCTGACTCCCACTGCGAGAGACTCATGCTTCAGCACACCACCCGATACGGCATCAGCACCACCGTCCCCCTGTCCTTCGACCAAGCCCTGGCGCGGACCCGCGAGGCTCTCGGGAGCGAAGGTTTTGGCATTCTCACCGAGATCGACGTGACCGCTACGCTGCGGAAGAAGCTGGACATCGAGTTCCGGCCGTACATCATCCTCGGTGCCTGCAACCCGCCTCTGGCGTACCGCGCGCTCCAGGCCGAGCTGGATATCGGACTGCTGCTGCCCTGCAACGTCGTGGTCTACGCGACGGACGATCCGGCACGCACGGTGGTCGCCGCGCTCGACCCGGTCGAGGCACTGAGTCTGAGCGGCAATGAGGCCGTTCAACCGATAGCGGAAGAAGTCCGGGCCCGGCTGCAGCGGGTCGTGGCGAGCGTGGAAGGGTCGCCATCTTGAGACGGCGGCAGCGTTTCTGCCAGCCGCTTTGCGAACCGGTCCACCGCCTCCCAGTCGGTCATGTCGTGATCACGGCTGGTGTCGGTCGGTCCTCCTCGGCGCCAGCTCACCAGCTTCGTGACCCAGCGCAGGAAAAACCCATACCGCGTGTAGGCCATGGCACCGGCAAAGCTCTGGATGAACGCAGGCCGCAACCCGGTCTGGCGGAGAAAGGTCTCCACATACTCCCCGGCCTGCTCCGGTGATGCCTTTGCCGCTCCGCACACCGACACGAATGCGGTGGGAACCCGATTCAGCTGGGTGGCGTGGTGTCGAACGAAGTCGCGGATGTAGCGCTGGTGCTGGTTCCGGATCACCGAGGCGGCAATGACACAGGCCTGATACTTCCCGAGCCACAAGTCCGCCGGTAGCTCGTCACCCTTGAAGATGCTGACCGTGTGGCCCTGACGTTCCAGCTCTCTCAGGATCCGCCGCGCAATGCGTTCAGTCTGGCCGTAGGCCGTGCCATAGACGATCAGGACCTGTGCCATCGGAAACTCCTCAGAACTCCTGAGTGGGTGTCCGCTCCAGCTTCTGCTCCGGCAGCTCGGTGAGCGTCGCTTCAGACAGAAGGAGAACACTGGCCACCGAAACGGCGTTCTCCAGGGCCAACCGGACCACCTTGGTCGGATCGATGATCCCGGCCTCGACCAGATCCCCATAGACGCCGGTAGCCGCATCGAAGCCGTAGTTCCCCGTGCCTGTCCGCATGCGGTCCACGACCACCCCCCCGTCCACGGCCGAGTTCTCCGCGATCTGCCGCGTTGGCGCCTCCAGCGCACGTTTGAGGATCCGGATGCCGCTACGCTCGTCCCCCTCGGACTTGGCCTCCTCCTCAGAGACGGCGCCGATGGCGCGCAGCAGGGCTAGACCGCCTCCAGGAACGATCCCCTCCGCCATGGCGGCCTTGGTAGCACTGATCGCATCTTCGAACGCCTCTTTCCGGCTCTTCATTTCGGTCTCCGAGGCCGCGCCGACCCGGACGACTCCCACCCCGCCGGAGAGCCTGGCGAGGCGTTCCTCCAACTTTTCCTTATCGTAGTCGGAGGTGGCATCCGCGATCTGCTTTCGGAGCTCCCGGCACCGGCCGTCGATTGTGGGGCGGGAGCCGGCTCCGCCGATGATCGTCGTATCCTCACGGCGCACCAGTACCCGCTTCGCCTGCCCCAGGTCGGCCAACGTTAGCCCCTCGAGCTTGATGCCTAACTCCTCAGCGACCACCTTCGCGCCGGTAAGAATCGCCATGTCATCGAGCATGGCCTTCCGCCGGTCGCCGAACCCCGGCGCCTTCACCGCCACGCAGCCGAGGATACCGCGGATCTTGTTCACCACCAGCGTCGCGAGGGCCTCGCCTTCCACCTCCTCGGCGACGACGAGGAGCGGCTGCCCCGACTTCGCGACCTGCTCCAGAATGGGAAGCAGGTCCTTCATGGCTGCGATCCGCTTCTCGTGCAGCAGGACGTAGGCGTTCTCCAGTACCGCCTCCATCTTGTCCGGCTCGGTAACGAAGTAGGGTGAGAGATACCCCCGGTCGAACTGCATTCCCTCGACCACCTCGACCGAGGTCTCGGTACCCTTGGCTTCTTCGACCGTGATGGCTCCTTCCGGGCCCACTTTCTCCAACGCGTCGGCGACTTGCCGGCCGATCTCCGGTTCATTGTGGGCCGAGATGGTCGCGACCTGGGTCCGCTCCCGTTGCGTCTGCACCGGGCGGGAAAGCGCTCGGATCGCCGCGACGGCTGCCCGGAGCCCGCGCTCCAGGCCGCGCTTCAGCTCGATCGCGCTTGCGCCGGCAGCGACGTTGCGTACACCGTCGGCGAAGATCGCGTGAGCTAGCAGCGTGGCCGTCGTCGTCCCGTCACCGACCGCATCGCCTGTCCGTTCGGCCGCCTCGCGCAGGACCTGAACGCCAAGATTCTCCTCCGGATCCTTGAGATCGAATTGCTTGGCGATGGTCACTCCGTCATTGCAGACCAGTGGCCGTCCCCACTTCTGCTCGATGAGCACGCACTTGGATTTGGGTCCCAGCGTCACCCGGACCGCGTCCGCGAGCGCCGTCGCCCCGCGGAGAACCTTTTCCCGGGCGCCGGGACTGAAGAGCACCTGTTTGTGTGACATCTAATCCTCCTGCCGAACAGTGTGTGACTCCGCTCCGTTATTGCGATCTTGCCGCCCACCAGGTTCCAGCGCGCACCGTGTCCGTGTCGGTTCGGCGGGTGAAAAAGCTGCCGGCCAGCGTATCCCGCACCAGCCGTCCCTCGAACCAGGTGTCTATCCAGCACGACAGTTCGGGATCGCGATAGGGCTGGAGCCACCCACCGAGACTGCCCCTGTAGGTCGCGAGCGCTCCGAATCGGAGCACGACCGGCACCACAATGCTCGAGGTCGCCTGGGGCCGAGTCATGTCGGTACACGCCGCGACCGGTAGCCCACTCTCCTCGTTCGGGTGTTG
>CAZASU010000041.1:6722-10576 GCA_964487785.1 uncultured Gemmatimonadaceae bacterium
GCGAGGACGACAGCGGTCATACGTTCTCCTCGAGCGCGATGATCTCGCCGCCGCCGGTCGCGTAAGCCATGGCGTACTCCAACTCACCCTTGGCCTCGGCATGCAGAGTAAAGAGAGGCTGCCCGGCCTCTACCCGATTTCCCACTCTCGCGTGAAGAAACAGACCGGCACTGGAGTCCCGGGGAGCGCCCGCCAGTTTGGCAACCCTGGCCAGGCGCCGATTGTCAATGCGGACGACGCGCCCCGCACGAGTCGCGTTGAATGGTCGTGCGAATGGCGCCCTGGGGGGCTCCCGCATGCCGCCCTGGGCCCGGCAGATACCCTGGAACTTTCCCCACGCGCGGCCATCTTCAAGGATCTCACGGGCCAGCGCCTGGCCGCCCCCCGCGAGCGCGACCTCGGCAAGCTCAAGGATGTGTCCCGCGAGCAGCAGCCCCCGTTCGCGAAGATCGGGAGGGGCGTCTGGATCTCCTCGCAAGACTGCGAGCACGTCCCGGGCCTCGAGCGCTGGACCGATACCATTGCCGACCGGCTGAGTCCCATCGGTCAGCACGGGGAGCACTTTCAGACCGACCTCTTGGCCGACAGCCCGGAAGTCCCCGCAAAGACGCTTCGCCGCGGCAACGCTTCGCACCTTCGCCGTTGGTCCGACGGGAATATCGATCAGCACGTCGGTGGCACCCGCCGCGGCTTTCTTGGACAGGACCGATGCCACCAACTGCCCCACGCTGTCGAGATCGAGCGGCCGCTCGACCCGGATGAGCACGTCATCGGCAGGGCTCAGATGGGCGGTTCCGCCCCAGACGATGCAGCCGCCCTCCTGGTTCACCACCCGGCGCATCGCAGGAACGTCCAGATCTACCGGCGCCAGCATCTCCATGGTGTCCGCGGTTCCGGCTGGCGAGGTGATCGCCCGGGAGGAGGTCTTGGGCATCAGGACGCCCGCCGCGGTGACGATGGGAACCACCAGCAGCGTAGTCCGGTTGCCCGGCAGCCCACCGACGCTGTGCTTGTCCATGGCGGGGCGGCGCTCCCACTGCAGCCGCTCCCCGGACGCGATCATGGCCCGGGTGAGATCGATCATCTCCTGGCGATCGAGCCGGTCGCCGGCGCAGGCAGTGAGAAACGCGGCGAGATTGATATCGGAGTAATACCCGGCGGCGATATCGTTGACGACGGACTCGAGTGCGGGTGCATCGAGCCGCTCCCCGTGGATCTTGGCCCGCACGTGACGAAGCGACTCCAGCGGCAGCGGGTGAGCGAACTCAACAGTCGATCCGTCCGCGGCCCCGAGCCGGGTCCAGGCACTCTCGGACAGCCCCACTTCAGGGACGGCTAGCAATTCGCCGGTGATGACGTTCAGCGTGGCCAGGATGGCGCGACTACCGATTCGAACCCAGAGCCGGGTCTCCGATTCGAAACCCTCGGAGCGGCACAGCTGTGAATCACGGTGGAGGTAAACGACTGCCTCCTGGCCGGAGTCGATGTAGAGGCGGCGGGCGCGGTGGACCAGAGCTCCGTCGACGGTGCGCGCGGCAGCCGGCGCGAAAGCGGTGGCGGTCGTCATGCGTGAATACGCGTGTACAGCTCCAGATCGGCGATCAGCCGATTCCCTTCCTCGGGCAGCAAGCCGCGAGGAATCTGACCAGCGGCCTCCTCGATGTCGGCACACCAGGCTCGAAGCAATTGAAGGAGCTCGCGGCTTACACCCGAGACCATATGCGCCGTACCCCGCCGCCGGCCCACCCGATCGAGCTCGCATTGCAGCCGACCGATACGCTCACCGTCTTGGGTCAAGCGCTCCGCGATGTCGGGCGGGAGGAACGGCCGCACTTCGTCCAACAGGGCCCGCTCGCGGCGATACTGCCCCAGAAACTGGTCCGCCATGTATCGTACCGCTGTCCAGCGCTCCCAGAATGGTGCTTCCCGTACGATGATGGGCGACAGGAAACGGTTGGTCTCCCGGATCCAGATCCTGTGGGCTGCACGCAGCACCGGTGCCAGGACGTCATCTTCATGACGTCTGACTGAGCTCTGTTGCACGGCCGTCATGGGTCACCTTCCTTTCCAATGCCCTCTCGCACTCGCCAGACCTGTAGCCTCGTCAGTTGGCGCCAGCAGTACGTCACGAGCTGAAAAGGGCTGGGATAGGTCATGCCCTAATGTGAGCCGGCAGGCTTGTGGGATCCGTGAAGGACCCATGAAATTCTCTTTACTCCGATCGAGCGTTTCACCATGACCGAAGCCATGCATGCCATGCTGCTCGAGGAGCCTGGGCGCGCGCTCAGGCCTGCCCGCCTCCCGCAGCCGAGGCCAGGCCCTGGGGAGGTGCTGTTACAGGTACGCGCGTGCGGGGTCTGCCGGACGGATCTGCACGTGGCCCGGGGCGAGCTCGCCAACCCCAAGCTGCCTCTTGTTCTAGGCCATGAGATAGTGGGCACTGTTGCCGCCGCAGGGTCCGGTGTGGAAGGCTTCTCCGAGGGAGACCGGGTGGGAGTGGCCTGGCTGGGCTGGACCTGCGGCTCCTGCGGCTTTTGCCTGAGCGGGCGGGAGAACCTGTGCGATCGGGCGCGCTTCACGGGTTACCATCGTGATGGTGGTTATGCGGACTATACCGTCGCCGACGCCCGATTCTGTTTCCCCCTGCCAGCCACATACGATGACGTGCACGCCGCGCCGCTACTGTGTGCCGGCCTGATCGGGCACCGTGCGCTCCGGGCGGCCGGCGATGCCGCACGCCTCGGGCTCTATGGGTTCGGGGCGGCCGCGCACCTCGTTGCCCAGATTGCATGTCATCAAGGACGTCGCGTGTTTGCCTTTACTCGGGAAGGGGATGCGGAGGGCCAGGCCTTTGCACGCGACCTGGGAGCGGTGTGGGCGGGTGCCTCGACCGAAGCGCCGCCGGAGCCGCTGGATGCCGCCATCATCTTCGCGCCGGTCGGCGCCCTGGTGCCGGCAGCGCTCCAAGTCGTGGCCAAGGGTGGGACGGTCGTCTGCGCCGGGATCCATATGTCCGCGATTCCGTCATTCGCCTACGACCTCCTCTGGGGCGAGCGATCGGTTCGCTCAGTGGCGAACCTGACCCGACTGGACGGGGAGGAGTTCTTTCGCGTCGCCCGTGAAGTGCCACTACGCGTTGAGGTGGAGACTCTCCCGTTGGCCGAGGCAAACCAGGGGCTCGAGCGGCTCGGGGCGGGGTTGGTTCGAGGCGCCGCGGTGCTGGTACCTACATCGGGCGGTTAGCCGTTTCGCCGAAGAATCTTCACGCCTGCTTAATGTCCGCTTCTTCATCGAACGAGCAGCATTACAACCTCGGCCGCCGCTCAGAGGTGAGGGGAGGGTGAGTCCTGAAGGAGGCGCAGAGCCTCTTCGGCGATCCCTGCCTCCTCGTCGGTCCGGACGGCGTACGCGCGCAGCGGCGAGCCTTCAGCGGAGATTCGCTCTTCACCCCGCGCGTTGCGCCGGGGGTCCAGCCGCTCGCCCGCCCATTCGAAAGGCCGGCATATCCTCTCTCGTATCTCCGCGGCGTTCTCGCCTATTCCGCCGGTGAAGACCAGAGCCTGCGCCTCGCCCTCGAGCGCGGCGAGATAGGCCCCCACATACTTCACGGCACGGTAGCAGAAGATCTCCACGGCCTCCTGGGCCTCGGCGTCGGTTCGCGATAGCAGCTCCCGCATGTCGCTCGTGCCGGCCAGTGCTTTCAACCCGGCCTCGTGGTGCAACAAGCGCCCGAGCCTCTCGGCGTCCCAGCCCTCGTGCAGCAGATGGAGCAAGACCCCGGGATCCACGTCCCCTGCTCTCGTCCCCATGATCAGCCCCTCGAGGGGCGAATAGCCCATCGAGATATCGACTGG
>CAZASU010000041.1:10676-18287 GCA_964487785.1 uncultured Gemmatimonadaceae bacterium
GCCGCGGTGAACCAAGCTTATACCGCTTTTCACACTCGCTTCATCGTTCTCCTGGCATCTTGCCCTACACACACACCAGGAGGACGCTGTGACCAATTCGACCAAGCTACAGCATGATGTCCAGGAGGAGCTGGAGTGGGAGCCCTCGGTGGATGCGTCGCAGATCGGCGTCGCCGCAACCCAGCCCGGAATCGTAACCCTCACCGGCACGGTAGCGACCTACGCGGAGAAGGTCAGTGCCGAGCGCGCGGCAAAACGGTTGTCGGGGGTGCGCGCCGTCGCCAATGATATCGAGGTGCAGCCGATTGGCTCCATGAAGCGAACCGACACGGACATCGCGCAAGCGGTGCTGCGGGCGCTGGACTGGGATATCGCCGTCCCTCACGAGAAGATCAAGGCGCGGGTCGATGATGGCTGGGTCACCCTGGAGGGAGAGGTAGTCCTGCAGTTTCAGCGGGCCGCGGCTGAGAACGCAGTGCGCCGGTTGAACGGCGTTCGCGGGGTGACCAACCAGATCCGGCTGCAGGTCAGGCCGTTGGCGCAGCCGGCCGAGGTCAAGGACCGGATCGAAGCTGCGTTGCGGCGCAGCGCGGAGATTGATGCCCGAGGCATCCAGGTGGACGCGAAGGACAGCATGATCACCCTCCGCGGAAAGGTCCGCACCTGGGCCGAGCGGGACGAGGCGGAGCGGGCCGCGTGGGGAGCTCCCGGCGTGCTTGCCGTCAAGGACGAGCTGACCGTCGGCATCTAACAGCACCGCGACCGAGCGCTCTCGGCGCGCTGCTTGATCCCGAGCAGCATCCTCGGTCCATGAGGAACTGCCCGGGATCGAGCACGAGCAGGAGCCCGCATGAAAGTCCCTTCACATGACGAGCATGGCTCGGTTCGGCCGTCTGGCTCAGGGTGAAATCGGTCCCGCCCGTAGCGCCTCGTCGAGGGTGCGATCGTGGCCGTAGATGTCGGCGTAGAACCAGGCGCTGCCGTCCGGGGTAGCCACTGCAGTGGTGTAGAAGATGATCACGGGCATGGGACGGGTGAGCCATGCCCGGGTCGTGCCGGTGCCTTCCTGC
Organism: uncultured Gemmatimonadaceae bacterium; assembly: GCA_964487785.1. GTDB lineage: Bacteria > Gemmatimonadota > Gemmatimonadetes > Gemmatimonadales > GWC2-71-9 > CAVVWJ01. The sequence goes on from CAZASU010000041.1 coordinate 11,747, forward strand.
GCAGCCGTTATGCGGTCGCGGTTCCAGCGCGGCTGGTCCCGCAAGACCCAGAGCGCGAGAGCTGTGGGATCCTCTAAACGAATGCAGCCGTGGCTGAAGTCCCGTCGGGTATGGGCGAAGAGGTCGGTACGCGGGGTTCCGTGCAGGTAAACCGCGGCAGAGTTCGGAAACACGAACTTCGTCAATCCCAGAGGGTTCTGGCCGCCCGGGCGCTGCCGCACCCGAAGCTCTCCTCGGCTGAGTCGCTCCAAGACTTCCGACGTTGCCCCACTCCCTATGACGCTGTCCCGAGGGCCCACCAGCTCCATGTCATTACTGCTCAGGTAACTCGGATCGCGCTGCAGCAGGGGCACAATCTCCTTCAGCGCGATGCTCAGTGGCACGTTCCAGTAGGGCCGGAACTCCACGTAGCGCATTTGCTCGAAGAGCATCGGGGTTCGCGTGTCGAGCGCTTTGCCTACGATGACTCTCATGCTGAGTGCGGGCGCCCCGGTCCCCCCCACGGAGTCGAAGGCGAAGAGCTGGAAGGCCGGGATGTTCACCACCACAAATCGTTGGCGGCCGATCGGTGGCAGCCATCGCAGGCGCTCGAGCGCCAGCTCGATCTGACGGACCCGCCGTTCAAATGGAGTGTTGATCTCGGCGACCATGGCCGAATCGAGCACTCCAGTGGCAGGCAACCCGTGCCGGGACTGGAACCGGCGTACCGCCCCTGCGTCTGTATCGGTATACCCATCGGAGAGATTAGAAGCGCCACCGGGTCCGAGATCACCGACTGCAGCAAGGCGCCGCCTCAGTGCCGTTACGCCAGGGTAGTGGTCGCCTGCCTGTAGCAGAGGGCTCTGCGGAACCAGGCCGAGCAATGAATCCGTCACCAGCTGGCGATAGCGCCTCAGGAGGTGCTGGAGGTTCCGGTATTGGGTCAACTGTGGCGCTGTTGTGGCCACCAGCTTCGGCACCGAATCGCCGTGGATGGCGTCTCGGATCGCCCCCGCCAGATCGAGTCCAAGCTCCGTGCTGCCTCGGCGGTCGAGGGGCCCGTAGTGGAGCCGGCCCGATTGCAGATCATCGAGAAAGCGAATCAGATCGACGCTGAGCAGCAGATCGAAACGAGTGCGATCCTTCGCGCTGAGGGGTGCGCCTACTGAGTGGCGCGCCACTCGATCGAGAGTCTCGGCGTCGTAATCGAGCGGGTCCAAGCCGTGTTCGCTGGCGGTGAGCAACGCCGCGATGGCGGCGGTGCCCGCATGAGAGACGAGCGGACCATCGAACCAAACCAAGGTGTCAGCTTGGCCGCCGTAGAGCCTGCGTACATCATCAACGTACCGGGAGAAGTCGGGCCAGCGAGCCCAGGGAATTCGCCCGGTCCCGATGACATCCGGCACGGCCCTCCCGAGAGTGTCTTGCCCCGCCGCGCCTGTAGGTGCGATCCCTCCGATACTGATCAGCAGAATCAGGGTGGCTCTGTAAGCACGGCGAGATCTACGCGTTGATGAGCCCGGGTGCCTCAGATCAAAGCCTCCCGGTGGCCACGGCACGCATGATATCGGTCGTCGAAATCACCCCGATCAGACGTTCGCCTTCCGTGACGAACAGGCGGTGGACATCCGCGTAGAGCATCTGCTGAGCGGCCTCGTTGACCTCCGCATCGGGAGAAATGGTCAGCGGCCGGGGGGTCATGAGATCCCGCACAAAGGTCCCCTCGAACAGAGTTTCCCTCGCCCTCTGATCCTCCGCTTCCTCCTCCGACGCCAGGACGTCGGTGCTGGAGATCACGCCCACCATGCGTCCCGTCCCGTCCACGACGGGTAGTGCCGAGATGTGGAATTCGGCGAGCGTGACTACTGCGTCGTTCACGACCGCATCGGAGGGCACCGTCTGTACCTCAGTCTGCATCAGCTCGGCTACTCGCATACGTTCTCGCTGGTGGGGGATGCACTGCCCCGGAGGCTAGCACCTCGTCTGTGAAGAACATGTGAAGGGCAATTGAAAGGTCCTTAGCCTGAGGATCAGAGTTGCTTCACCTCCGCAGGCCATGTTGGAGGGAGATCCTGAATCGACTATCGCAGAAGAGGTTTGATTGATGAGTCACGCCACCATAGCCGTGGAGAGACGGCCCGGCACGACATCAGGCACAGAAACTCTGCCGGAGTATGTCGTTCCCTTCAGTAAGCTCAGCCTGGATGACATCTCGAGAGCTGGCGGCAAGAACGCCTCGCTGGGCGAGATGATCAAAGTGCTCGCGCCCCGAGGGATTCGGATCCCAGACGGCTTTGCCCTCACGGCTGATGCGTTCCGACTCCACCTGAAGGAGGCGGGACTGGATTCAGTCATCTATGCCGAGCTGGAACATCTCGATACGGAGGATGTTACGGCACTCGCATCCACGGCTCGCTCTATCCGGGCGCGGATCGCGGGCGCACCCCTGCCGGCACCGGTAGCCGCCGCGGTTGAGGCCGCCTACAACCAGCTCTCCGCCGCGTATCGGGAAGAAGCCGTCGACGTGGCCGTGCGCTCCAGCGCGACAGCAGAGGATCTGCCAACAGCTTCCTTCGCGGGACAACACGAGACCTTCCTGAACGTCCGGGGTCGCGAGGCGCTGGACCGAGCGATCCGAGGATGCATGGCCTCCCTCTTCACCGGCCGCGCGATCGTCTATCGCACTCAACGCGGGTTTGCTCACCGTGACGTTGCGCTGTCGGTGGGAGTTCAGAAGATGGTCCGAAGCGACCTCGGCTCGGCGGGCGTGATCTTTACCCTGGATACCGAGAGCGGGTTCCGCGATGTGATCCTGATTACCGGATCCTGGGGGCTCGGTGAGACCGTGGTCCAGGGCCGGGTGCGGCCCGACGAATTCTGGGTTCACAAGCCCACCCTGCGTCAGGGCCATCGCTCGATCATCCGGCGCGAGATCTCGGAGAAGACGCTCAAGCTCATTTATGCCGACTCGGCCGCCAAGGCGGTGAAGGAGGTCCGGGTGCCCCGGCGGGACCGGCTACGGCCGGTGCTGCACGATGACGACATCCTCACGTTGGCGCAGTGGTCGCTGGCCATCGAGGATCATTACTCGGAAGGGGCAGGTCACCCGACCCCGATGGATATCGAGTGGGCCCGTGATGGGCGGACCGGCGAGCTGTTCGTGCTCCAGGCCAGACCGGAGACCGTGCATTCCCAGGCCCAGCGTCCGATGCTCCAGTTCTTTCGCCGCCAGGGTGAGGGCACCGTGCTGCTGACCGGGCGGAGCGTCGGCAATGGAGTGGCGAGCGGGAGGGTACGGGTGATCCACTCGGTCGAGGAGCTGAGCGAGTTCAAGCCCGGCGAGGTTCTGGTGGCGCCGATGACCGATCCCGATTGGGAGCCGGTGCTCAAGGGAGCTGCCGCGGTGGTCACCGACGAGGGAGGTCGAACCTGTCATGCCGCGATCGTCTCGCGCGAGCTTGGCGTTCCCTGTGTGGTGGGCACCGTCACCGGCACCCGCACCCTGGCCACCGGGCAGGAGGTGACCATCTCCTGCGCCGAAGGCGACGACGGCAAGGTGTACGCCGGCATCGTCCCATTCGAGCGGCAGGAGATCGACCCCGCGACGCTCCCCAAGCCCTCAGTACCCCTGATGCTCAACCTGGCAAATCCTGAGCGCGCCTTCTACCTGGCTCAGCTTCCGACCGATGGAGTCGGGCTGGTGCGCATCGAGTTCGTGGTGTCGAACTGGATCGGGATCCATCCCATGGCCTTGCTGCATCCCGAACGACTCAAGGACCCCGCCGTGCTGGCCGAGCTTCGCAAGCGTGTGGCCGGCTACCGGCCCGCGGCGGAGTTCTTCACCACCCGCCTGGCCATGGGAGTGGCACAGATCGCTGCCGCATTCTACCCCCGGCCGGTGATCGTCCGCTTCTCCGACTTCAAGACCAATGAATACGCGGGGCTTCTGGGCGGCAGCGACTTCGAGCCGGTCGAGTCGAACCCCATGATTGGATTCCGGGGGGCCTCCCGCTATTACGATGAGCGCTACCAGGCGGCCTTTGCTCTCGAATGCGCCGCCATCTGGCGAGTACGGGAAGAAATGGGGCTCACCAACGTCAAGGTGATGATTCCATTCTGCCGGACGCTCGACGAGGGCCGGCGAGTGTTGCGGGAGCTGGCAAAAAACGGCCTGATCCGGGGCCAGCATGGGCTCGAAGTCCATGTGATGTGTGAGATTCCGAACAACGTGATTCTGGCCGAGGAGTTCAGCGAGCTGTTCGACGGTTTCTCCATCGGCTCCAACGATCTCACCCAGCTGACGCTGGGCGTGGACCGCGACTCCGAGTTGCTGGCCCACATCTTCGACGAGCGGGATTTGGGCGTAAAGCGCCTCATTCAGATGGTAGTGGCCACAGCTCACCGCAAGGGACGGCGGGTTGGCATATGCGGGCAGGCGCCGAGCGACTACCCGGAGTTCGCGGAGTACCTGGCCAGCATCGGGATCGATTCGATCTCGCTCAATCCGGACTCGCTGGCCAAGGTGGCAATGCGGCTCGCCGCGGGTCCGGAGAAGTGCTGAGGCAGGCCCCACCGGACCGGCTCGACCGGCTGGTGAGCACCATGAACAAGGCCACGGGCAGCAGAAGGTCCAGGCGATGGCCGCCGTCATCAACGAGTGTTCCTTGTCGTTCTCCGAGAAATCGAGGTCCGAGAAGGCCTGTGTTCCAGAATCGGTCGAACAGCCGATCAAACTCGTCGCGCACGGTGGCGACCGAGGTGGGCAGCGCTTTGGCCGCCACGCAATGACAGTGGAGGGAGCTTCCTCCGTACTTCATGCTCACTTCACAATCTCTTGGCCACATTCCGAGTTCGTGAAGAGGTTCTTCCAGTCGGAGCCGGCCGTTCGGGCAACATTGGAGCAGGAGCACAACATGACGGAACAGACCGCCCGGCACGTCGCAGCCGAGCCCACGATTACCGCTGAGACCAGTGCGCTCATCCGGCGCCTCACGGCCATCCAGCCCGGCGAACACCGAATTCTGTCCTGCTATATCCGGCTGGAGTCTCGGGACCGGGCCCGCGACAACTATCTGATCGCATTCAAGGACGCCATGAAAGCGCTCGGTGCCGATCCGGTGAAGCTCGCTCTGCCTCGCGACGAGGGTTTGGCGGTCGACCGGGATTGCACCCGGATTCTCCGCTACCTGCAGCATCCTCGCGACCTGCCGTACGCTCCCGGCCTTGCCCTCTTCGCCTGCGAGGAGCTGGACCTTTTCGAGGGCGCACCCTTGGCTCGAGTGCACCGCACTCGGCTGGTTCTGGACGACACGCCCTGGATCGCCGAACTGGTAGCGTCGCAAGGGGAAACGGGTCCGATTCTGGTGGTGGTGATCGACCGCAGGCATGCTCGTTTCTTTCAGGTCACGCCTACTGGGAGCACAGAGCTACCGGCACTTGTGGTGATCAGCACGCGCGGCGGAAGGTTCCACTCCGACCGAGGTGACGCCCCCGGGTGGGGGGAGCAGGACTACCAGCAGCGGCTGGAGCAGGAACATCACCGGCACTATGCCAACGTGGTGCAGCGGGTGGAGGAGTTGCTACGAAACCGACCGGTTCGCGGCATCGTCCTCGCAGGTCCGGCCGATCATACCGCCGCCCTCGTCCGCTTCTTCCCCGAAACACTCGCAGGCCGGATCCTGGGCACTGTCAAGCTCAATCCCACCGCGATCGGCGTCGCGGAGCTCGAGACTGCGGCTCTGGCCTCGGCCGGAGAGCACGACCGAAAGGCCCTGGCAACCGAGCTCGCCGCGCTGGACAGCGCCGTCGGCACGGGATGGGCCATAAACGGACCACGAGAGACCCTACGGGCGCTCCACCGGGGCCAGGTTCGAACCCTGTTCATTCGAGAGGATCTGGCAGGCGGGGGGTTCCGTTGTTCCGCGAGTGGCAGGCTGGTCCTCGCCAAGGGCGACTGCCGGGGCGAAGGGCAGCCCCAGCCGGTCCGAGACCTGGTGGACGAAGCCATTGAGGAAGCACTCCGCCAGCGAGTCCGGGTGGTCATAGTGCCTGACACCATAGCGGCCGAAGCCGTGGATGGCCTTGCGGCCGTGCTTCGATTCCGGTGAGCCATGAAACATCCAGCCGGGTGAGTCGCTGGGGTCATCGTCCCTTGGCGCCTACCTGCGTAGAGTGGTGTTGAATTCAGGGGGAGGTTGCAGATGTCGCACAAATCGCATAGCCTGCAGCACGTCACGCTACGGCTGCCTGGCGGTGAGCGCTACGGTTTGGAGATCAGCTCCGAGCAGCTCGCGGAATGGCTCGCACTGGGCCGCCGGTCGCCGGACGAGGCGGGCGGCATCCCCATTCAAGTCGAAGTAAGTCACGCCGGCAACCGGGTCGTGGTTGCCGTGGCCCCCGGGGAGCTGTCACGCTGGCTGAGCCGGGCCGGACTGGAAGGCGAGGCTGGGAAACCGGTTCGCCCCGAGCCTGTGCGCGACCCGTCCCGAGGGCGTGGCACGCACGACCCGGCCGAGCACCGGCTGGGGCCCAATGCCGATCGGCCACCGGATCCGACTCATCA
>CAZASU010000042.1:0-15311 GCA_964487785.1 uncultured Gemmatimonadaceae bacterium
GGGTCCGGAGGTCGTAGGCCGCCACGTCGCGCGGAGCCTTCTCCGACTCCCGGATGGCCCAGGGCAGGTCGTTGTGTCCGTCGATGAGCGGCGTCGAGCGCAGGAGTTTCCTGGCGTGCTCGAGCGCGCGATCCTTCGATTGGGCGGAGGCGGTGCCGGCGGAGGCCATGAGAGACAGGGTGAGAAGTAAGAGGTGAGAAGTGAGAAGGAGACGGGGGTTCATCTTGTGTCCTGAGTACAGGGGGTGGTTTGTCAGAGCACTTGCACGTCATCCCGAGCGGAGCGAGGGATCGCGTGGGCGCACGCTTTCACAACGATCGCGATACACACGTCACCCGGGCCGCTCCCTCGCTCCGCTCGGGATGACATGCCAACCCAGCGTCGCTTACGCTCGGTACAGCTGCACCAGCTCCGGTCGGATCACGAACTCCGGACAAATGGTCCGATCGTACTCGTAGGGCCCGCCGGTCTCGGCATCGGTCCAGGGAAAGCCCCGGCACACCGCGGGGTAATACGGCTGGGCGTGGATGGTACAGACATTCTCCCTGAGAAAGACACAGCGGCCGCCCCGCACCCGGGTGCGCCACTCGCCCCAGCGGGTGCGATACACCGCGTTCCCACCATGAATCCGGGTGATGGCGGCGGCCTCATCCTCACTCAGGGTGACGCCGTAGGCACAACAGGACGAGCTATGGGGACAGGGATAGCAAGGCAGCGATGGCAGCTCGAGCATGCGCAAAGTTAGCCGGGTGGGGCGAGCACCACCATAATAGTGACGATCTCGTGGGCCGCGGCGTGAAAGGGCACGATGCGGCCGCCTTCTCCGAGCCTGATGTCGTGCAACGGACGCTCATCGGCGCGGGCCCGCCGCGCGCTGCTCACCGGTTCGGCCAGGTGCCAGAGACCAGCGGTTGGCCGCGCGGTAGCGTTGTAACAGCGGAGCACCATTCCCTCACCCTGCTCGGCCGGCTTCAGCCCGGAGAAGACCAGCCCGTAGCCCTCGAGCCGCAGGTCGATCGGCACCGGTGACAACGGCGACGCCTGACGCAGCCACACGCCACGGACCGGAAGGAAGATGTCCTCCCACAGCTCGGGGAGCGCGGTGCCGCCCTCCAGCTCGGTCTCGGTCACCGGTGCGAGAGCGAGTTGCAGCCGCTCGACTCCGTGGCACTGCGCGAGCGGGGTTGCCACCGGCCATCCGGCGTGACCGGGGCGGGTCGGCAGATCGCCGCGGGACAGCTCTCCCACCGAGCGAAGCAGGGTGACCAGCAGGTCTCCCTTGCGGTCGAGCTCGTACTCGAAGAAGCCGGGGGCAAAGATGGCGAGGCCCCTCGGCCCCGCGGCCCGCGCCACGAACCGCTGCGCCGGCGCCGTAGCTACCGGCGTCTCCCTTGGGTAGCCACGAGGGTTGGCGGTGAGGGCGGGCCGCTGGGTGATTCCGAAGTGATCCCCCGCGACAGCACTGCCGCCGGCCAGCCCCGTGCTGGTCCGCAGCCGGAGTCGATGATTGGATGCCCGATTGTCGAGCTCGAGAGTACACCGCACTGAGGGACACCCGGCGTACAGCGTGACGATGAGCCGGACACCGATGGTCCCGGAGCGTTCGCCCCGAATCCCGCGTCCTGCCGCCAGGCGCCAGCGGGCCTCCAGGGCCGCGACCAGCGGACCACCGGCGAGTGGACGCACCCGCACCGGTCCCTGGACCCGCCGAACCCGGTCGCGCGCCGGGGGACAGTAGCTATAGCTGTCTCCCACGTCTCCACTCGACTCCAGCAGGAACAGCTCCCGGAAGCGCTGCTGGTTGCGGCGGTCGAGCAGCTGGAGGGATCCGTTGGGGGCGATCTTCACCTCCAAAAACTCGTTGCCGAGCGTCCGTCCCCTTTGCCAGGCTGTACCGGTGAGATGGGCGGAGTGGTGCTCTCCGGCCTCGAGCGTCACGAGACCCAGCCCACCCACCTCGGGGGCACGAAAGGCCACCCGGGTCCAATCCACCTCGTCCTGGTCGGGGTAGTGGTGCGGCGCGTCGAGCCGCTCCTGGCCGCCGCGCCGCCCGAGCGCCTGCACCGGCACCTCACCTGAAGGACCGAGGAGATGAAACGGATGGTATCCCGGCCCCACCCGCGACAGGCGATCTCCGGGCGGCCCGATCAGCACATCCCGGCGGAACCAGCTCAAGTCGGTAACGACCACCGATCGCCTCCGCCGCGGTACCGGGTTCCACAGCACCAGCCGGGGCGCGGTGCCCTCCGGCTTGGCGCGGGCGCGGTCGGGGATGTTTCCGGCCAGCTCGTCCAGACTGGTGCGGGATATCTCGGAAGCCAGCGTACGGACGTCGTCCAGCCGCAGCTCCACCCGGCGAGCCACCGGATCACTGGTTGTGCCCGCAATCGAATCGTGGAACTGGCTCTGGAGAAGCGTGCGCCAGGCGTGGCCGAGTAACGGGCGACGGTCGCCCCCTCTGGTGGCGAGCGCCAGCGCGGCGAGCGGCTCAGCGATCCTGGAGAGGGCCAGCTCGGAGATCGCGTGGCGGCGCTTGAGCGGAGCGCGAGTGGCGTGGACCCCCTGAAGGGTCCAGGTATACCCATACGACCAGCGGAGCTCGCCACAGACGACCGGCAGGCCCACAGCCTCGGCCGCCGCCGCCGCGAAGAAATCCTCGAGCTTCGAGATCCGGAATTCGCTGTCCGACTCGATCTGCTCCAGCAGTGAGCGAAGCCGGCTGAGGGCCGGATGCGCCGAGTGGTGGTCGGCACCGATGAAGACCGGGATGTGCCGGGTGGAGGCCCGCGGCACCAGCATGGACCGCACCCGGTTCCAGGCGAGGGGAAGGCGCTCGGCATCGGCGGGTAACCCCGCGCCAACCTCGTAACCGTCGGGCGGCAGGTGATACACCAGGACCTCGCGGCCGTCGGGGCCGCGCCAGCGGTAGAGATCGCGCTCCTGTCCCGGCTCACCACCGAGACCGCGCCAGATCACACCGTACCGGATCCCGAACTCCGCGGCCATTGTGGGCCACACGGCCGGATGGCCAAAGGCATCGGGCGAGTACAACACCTCTGCCCGGCCGCCGAGGCGTTCGGCGTCGGTCTGGCCGGCCAGGAGGTTCCGGATGAGTGACTCGCCGGAGGGGATCAGCTCATCCGCCAGCACATACCAGGGCCCCACCTGCAGTCGCCCGGCGCGCACCAGGTCAGCCACTGCCGGCTCTCGATCGGGGCGCACCCGCAGGTAATCCTCCAGCAGCACGGTTTGGCCGTCGAGGAGGAAGGTGGCGGCGGGATCGGAGTGGAGGCGCGCAAGAAGATCGTCCAGGGTGGGGACGAGCCGGGTCAGGAAGGCGCTTTCCGGGAGATACCATTCCCGGTCCCAATGGGTGTGAGGGATCAGATGGAAAGTGAACCCGGGCATCGCGGGAACTTAGCTCCGGCCGGGGAGAGCTGGCGAGCGAGACAGGTCAGTCGTAACCGGTGTACGGCTCGGCCAGGAGCCGGATGCCGAGGGGGGTGTATTCGAACACATGGGTGATGCGGAGGGTGGAGGGCAGCCGTTCGACCCGGGATTCGACCAGCTTGAAGTCGGGGGACTTGCCGAGGCCCATGGCGTTCAGCCGCCCGGCCTCACCCTTGGCAACGTCCCCGGGAGTGGGACGGCTCGCCGGGTAGGCATCCTCGTGATGGCGGATCAGGGCTTGCCAGTGGGCATCACCGGCTCGCTCGACTGACTCCCGAATCTCGTCTCGGGTGAATGCCATCGGTCCTCGTGGGTGCCTGCCGTTCGACTAAGCAGACGGCCGCCAGGATAGCGAACCCTGCGGCCAGCGGAGTAAAGCGGATGTTCCCAAAGAGATACCCCATGAAGGCCAGGGTCGCCACCATGGCAAGACACAACCAGCCGGTCCAACGACGGATCCTGTCGCTCAACTCCATGGCTCTTCTCCCGACGAGGTAATGCGGAGGTTGTGCCTGAATATGGTATCCGAGGCTTGGCGGGGCTGTACTTCAGGTCACGGAGGCGGAGTGACCCCCAGCAGGCGGACCGAGGTCTCGAATCGTTCGGTATCCAGCAGGCTCGCTATGCTGACGGTCGGCACCGCCATGTGGCCATCGTTACTCATGGTCAGCTGGACGACATCGGCATTCCGGCCGAACCAGCGGGTACTAGGCTCGAGATCCGAGGGGTAGACAAACCCGGGTAGCGAGGCGGCCGCGAGAGCGGCCTGCGAGCCGATCCCCGACTCGGGCATGGTCCCGGCCCACAACTCTGCTCCGTAATCCTGCGCCAGTGCGTACACCCGGGTCACTTCGGAAAGCCCGCCCATCCGATGCACCTTGATGTTCCAAACCCTGGGACCACCGAGCTCGATGATCTGACGAGCGGCGGTAGCATCCTTCAACGTCTCGTCCAGGCAGATGGGGGTTTGCAGGTCTTGCGCGAGCGTGGCGTGGCCAACCAGATCGTCCGGTGCCAGCGGCTGCTCGATGTAGAGCAGGCCGGCCTCATCGAGCGCCCGCAGGTTGGATTCGTGTTCGGGCCACTCATATCCGCCGTTCGCGTCCACGGTCAGGGGAAGGCCCGATCCCGCCATTACCTGCCGAACGGCCTCCACGGGGACTGTGTCCCATCCCGGTCGGACCTTGATCTTGACCCGCCGGTAGCCGCGGGCGAGGGCCTCGTCGATCCAGCGGCGCAGCGTCTCGGTCGAGCGATCCTGTGGAATGCCCAGGGCGACACCGCAGGCAATGCTGGCCGCCGGCTGGGCCTTCACTCTTTCGCCCAGCAGCGCCGCCAGACTCGTGCTCCGGCGAGCGGCCTCGAGATCCCACACGGCTGTGTCCAGCGCCGACCGGGCAAACGGGTTGCCCCTGACTCCGACCCGGAGGACGCGATCCACCTCCTCCGGAGAGTCCACGCCCGCCTTGAACAGGCGCGGAATCAGGACGCGCTCCAGGATGTCGCGAGCGCTGACGAGCGTCTCCTCCGAGTAGAATGGCAGCTCGAAGGGTGGCGACTCGCCGTAGCCCCGGTGCCCCGTGTCGTCATGGAGCACTACGACCAGGGAGCGGCGCTCCGTCATGGTCCCACCGGATATGATGAATGGCTCGAGCAGCGGGAGGGTCAGCTCGAAGAGCTCGATTCGCACTATGGCCATTATTGACTGTTCTTTCGTTCGTCTATCTGGGATGCGTCGTGATCGGTTTGACTCACCACGAAGGGACGAAGGACACGAAGGTCACGAAAGCACATCATGTCCAGAAGTGATGTAATGCCTCTCACCTTTTGGTTGTGTTTTCTCTTAATGTTTCCTCTTGCGCAGAAGTGGTTTCAGGAAGGTCAAGGAACTTCAATTCCCCAGCGCTACGCCCCAGCAATCCACTCGCTTCCAAGTCCAGCATGCCCGCTATCAGGCCATCGCGCGGCTCGAAAAGGAGGGCGTGGAGGGCGCGTTGCGGGCGGGAGCCGTGGGTGGCGGGGTACTCCGAGAGGGGGAGCTGAAAAAAGGTGTGCAGCTGGACGCTCTGGCAGCCAACCCTGGCGTACTCCACGATGAGACGGCCGGAGGAGATGTTGCCGGTGCCGATGAGTGGCGGTGGGTTGAGACCACTGCCTCGCGCCGCCTGGAGCACCCGGAGATTGCGCTCGCTCAGGTCGAACCCGCCGAAGGCAACCCGCTGCTCTGGATCCCACAGCCGGTTGAACACGACCAACGCGTCGGCCGAACCGGCGGCCTTCAGCATCTCGAGCTGAAAGGCATCATCGAAGCGGGCATTCATCAGCTTGAGGGCAAGGCGAACCGGAGTCGAGCCCGCCGCGGCCCGTACCTGCCCGGGTACTTCGCGCAGCCAGCGCAGAATCTGTTCTTGCTCGTCGGCCAGCTCGTTCCCGGCCAGCGTGGGAGAGAAATCCTTTTCCACGGGGAGCTCTTCAACGCCCCATGCCTGGGAGAGCAGTTGCGTGGTGTAGCGATACTCCTCGGTGCGAAACGGCTCACCCAGACGCGGCAGGTGATACTTTACCGACGGCACTGCCACGATCTCACCCGACCGGGTGTAGTCGGCTGCAGCGCGGACCAGCGCCAGGTACTCGTCGAACGAGCGATCCCAGCCCCTGCCCTTCCATGTCACCGTCCAGCCTTCCCGGTCGCTGGCCGAGCGGCGTCGCTCCACCTTCATCCTGGTCTCATGCACCGCCCAGGCACTCATGGACCGCTCGCCCGTAGGGTCTTCCGCGATGACGGTCTTGAGCACCACGAAGGCGAGTCCCGCCTCCCGGTCCGTCTCCAGCTGCTCCTGGCTCAGCGAAAGCTGGCCCGATCCTTTCCCGACCGGGTGCGGGAGCGTGTGGCCGAGGTAGCGAGCAGTCAGGTCGATGCGGTAGGCGCCCCGGATGTAGCCGGCGAGGTCGCTGGGGAGCTCGCGCTTGAAGCGCTCGAAGTCACGCTCGAGTCGCGCGCGCATCCCGGACCATACGCTCGACTGCCTCGCGCTCATCGCCTGGAAGCGGGGGGCCCCAGGGATCGTCGCAGGCATCAGGCGGCAGGGCGCCGTCGGCCGCCGCGGCCCACAGCATCCGCCGGATGTAACCCTCCATTGGATCGATGAAGGTCGCCTGGGCAAAGCGGTCGCACAGATCGGAAAGAAGGATGAACCGGGTCCAGTCCTCCGCAGCCCGCGCCCGCAGCAGGTCGGCCTGGAGGTCGGGAAGTGCGGCGCCCAGGCCGATCAGCGCGGCGCGCGCGCCGAGCAGCAGGGAATAGCCCAGGAAGCGGTCCTCGCCGGTAATGAGCAGCTTCGACGGATGCTGGCGGAGTACCGCGGCGATCCGCTGAAAGGTCATGACGGAGTCCAGCGTGGCCACTTTGATTCCGATGACGTTCGGCAGCTCGAGGATTCCGTGGAGCGTCCGGTCGTCGTAGGCCACCCCGCCGGCCGCCTGATAGAGATAAAAGGCGATCACCGGCAGCTCGCGACTGAGCCGCTGGTGATAGCCGATGGGATCGTTCTCCTGGGGAAAGGCGAGGAGTGCATCGGCTTTGCCACGCCGGGCCTCGATTGCCATGCCGATGTCTCTCGCCCCGGCGACCAGCACCCCGTTGGGCAGCGCCTCCCGCCAGGTATCCAGCACGTCCCGCCGGGCTTCGGCGCTCAAATGAGGTCCCCGTCCGGTGTGAGCCCAGACCGCCACCCCGGCAATCGGCTGAGCCGCCATCCACCGGGCGTAGCCTCGTTGAGCGTCGGCATCCATGACGCTTCCGCGGAACGGCACCGGCACGGCGGGGATCAGGCCGCCGTCAATGCGGTCTGTCAGAGTAGCCATAGCCTGTCACCCCGAGCCCTTCGCGGCGCTCAGGGTGACAACGTTTTCACTTTCAATAGCTCGGCGCTGTTCCGGCGCGAGATCCAGCAAATCGAGCTTGGCCACGCTGTTCTCCGGCAGCCGCAGCGGCTGGCCGGTGCCGAACACGAAGCGATCCACGCCCACGGTACGAAGCAGCGTCTCCAGATGGTCCTCGGGCGGGCCCCAGATCCAGCAGATATCCCACAGGATCCGGCTGGACTCTTCTGGGGTAGAGCCGAAATGGACCTCCTCGACGAAGGGCCGGTCGGCGTGAGTGATGATGAGGCGAACCCGGGGGTCGCACCGGACCAGCGTCCTTACCGCCCAGGGCGGGAGCTCGCCCACCCGATCGTTCGGGTGCCGCTGCCGGGCATCCTCCAGCCGCACCGCTAGGATCAACGGCAGGCCTTCGGCCGCGCAGGCCTGGGTGAGAGCCCGCATGTCGGCGCCCACCGGGTCGAGTCCGTAGTAAGTCGGGTCGGCACGAACCGCGGGCACTCCGGCCGCCCTGGCCTCGGTCAGCGCCGCTTCCCATCCGCTCAGGCCGGGATGGACCGCCGGCACCGGCCGGAGCCGGTCGTGCCGCGCGGTTGTCTCATACAGCCAGGGATTGCCCGCGGCCGGATCGCGCCAGAAGATGCCTGGCAGGTGGGTGACCCAGGCCTGGTCGACGGCAACCCGGTCCATGGCGCGAAGCAGCGCATCGGGTGACGTGCCAGGCACGCGCCGGAACGGGTACGCGCCCAAGAAGGTGTTGACGTCGAGTCGCATCAGTCCGATGTGAACGCGGTGGAGGGGAAAATGCGGGCGGCGTTGCGCCAGCGGACCAGCTCGAGATCGGAGCTGGAGAGAAGGTGCTCCAGGTAACGGAGCTTGGCCCAGCCGGTGTCGATGGTCAGGTCACAGCCCCAGAGGAGGCGCTCGACACCAACCGCATCGAGGCAGGCCTCGAGCATGCCGCCATCGACCCCACTGCCCGAGAGATCCACGAATACATTCGGCTGGTCGCGCAGGGCCGCGAGCGAGTGGACCCAGTCGCCGCCGCCGCCGATGTGGGCCAGCAGGAAGTTGACCTTGGGGTGACGGGCCGCAAGCTCGGCGAGCTCGACCGCGTCCGAGGCCTCCTGTCCCGGGTATTCCCGGCGGCGGTGCTGCCAGACATGGTGCAGAACCGGCACACCACGCTGCGCCGCCACCGCGCAGATGGGGTCGAGCAGCGGATCGGTAGCCCGCCGGCTGGCGGCGAGCTTGATCCCGATCATGCCGGCATCGAGACAGCGCTTGAGCTCGGTCTGCGCGTGGGCGCGAAAGTTGGGATTGACGACGCAGTAGCCCCGGATGCGGGTGGGGTGAGCCCGCTGCAACGCCAGCAGGAAGTCATTGCCATACCCGATGTCGGTGGGAGAGGGAAAGTAGATGGGAGACGTCAGACCCCAGCTGCCCAGGATCGACGCCACGTGAATCGTGATCCCCACCCGCTCCCCCGAGCGCAGACGGCTGGCGTTACGATCCTGCCAGTCGCTGCGCGGAGAACGGTCGTGGAGGAAGTGCGCGTGAACGTCGATGAGCGGCGCTATAGTGTGATCCTCCTTACCCAATCTAGGCAGGTTTTGCCACAGCCGAGAGGGCTTCGGCAAGCCATGCGAGCGTCCGGTCGATCACCGGTTCGTCGTGAGCCAGGGACACGAAGTTGTAGGCCGACCGCTTGAAGAGAAGGCCCGCACCGGCGCAGCTGGCGGTGACAGCGTGCGAGACGGCCTCATCGGCGTACTGAAGGAAGCACATCTCCGGAATGCCCCCCACGCCGGTGACAAGCTCGGGGTGGGCCTGCTGGAGCAGCATGAGCCCATCGCGCAACCGGGCGCCGATCCGGCCGAGGTGTTGCGGCACCTGGCGGGCGACCATCACGTCGAGCGTGGCGCGGGCCGCGGCGAGGGAGACGAACTCGGTGGCGAGTGTCGATGAGATCCAGGTTCGGGTTACGCCGGCCATGACATGGGAGCGTCCACCGACGGCGGCCAGGGGAAAGCCATTGGCCAACGCCTTGCCCATGACGACCAGGTCGGGACGTATGCCGTAGCGCTCACAGGCTCCGCCCACCGCGAGCCGGCACACCGTCTTGATCTCATCCACGATGAGCAGCGCCCCGATCCGTTCTGTTTCCTCCCGGAGGACCGCAAGCCATTCGGGGTCGGGCTCACGATGGATGACCGGCTCGAAGGCCACGGCCGCAAGGCCGTCGCCGGCGGCCCGGATGAGCTGCCGGCTGCCGGCCGCGTCATTGAAGGGGAGCTCGCCATACAGGTCGCGAGTGGAACGAGGGACGCCTTCGGCGGATTGGCACCAGTCGAGCCACCCGTGGTACCCGCAGCCGAGGATCCTATCCCGGCCGGTTGCCACCCGGGCCAGCCGCACCGCGGCGGCCATTGCCTCCGCACCGGTCTTGAGGAAGCGTACCTGCTCGACCCAGGGGATAAGGCCGGAGATCCGGGCCGCCAGATCCTCTTCCAGGACGGGAGCCAGCGGACCCACGACGCCATCCTCCACTGCTTCTACCGCGGCCCGGGTGACCTCGGAGTTGCCGTACCCGAGTGCGACGGAGCCAAGACCCATGATGTAGTCGATGTACTCGCGGTCGTGCTCGTCCCAGACCCGGCACCCGGAGGAGCGGACCATCCGGGATGGCAGGTCAGGGTCGAGAGCGCCGAAGAGACTGTCGGGGCGCTTGCTGCCGGTAGAGGTGAAGCCAGCGACGTGCTTGGTCAAAGTGCCTCGCTGAAGGAATTTTTGCGATCCCACACGTGGTGCGAACTCGATCTACCGCAACTCGAGCGTCCCAAACCTCGCCGGATCCTGCCGATCGCCGCGGAGCCAGACCCACCCGCCGCCGCCACTCCACACCAGCTGACCCGCTCGTCTGAGCCGATCGGAGTGCATTTCGTTCACCAGCAGATCGAAGCCGAGAGCCTCCCCGCTACGCATGGCGTTCCAGCCTGGCGGGCTGATCGCGGCGGTGATCCGATAGCCCGACTCGGTGGGTTGCCAGCTGCCTCGAACCATCTCGGGTGCTCCGGCCGTCCCGGAGATGCCGCGGGCCATGAGCGCACCGCCTTCGGTGGACGGCACGATAAGCACACCGACGACGGCATCATCGCCCGGCAAGCCGAGGTACACCTGGATCCCGTCGGAGTGGATCTCGTCCGGCTCGTTGTCCAGTCGAAGCGGCCGAGCCGTGGGGTCGCGGGGAATGACCTCGGGCTTCACCACATCCACGGCGAGAAACAGAGCCTCATCATTCCAGTTGACGGTCGCGGTAGCGGAAAACTCCTCGGGACCGGCGTAGGGCAGTTCGCTCCGGCGATACTGATCCTCGTGGTCGAGCGCAAGCGGCTCGCCGGACTCGAAGCCGTCCAGGGTTCCGTCGAGGGCGGGAGGGTCGATGATCTGGAACGCTGCCCCGTGGCTGACCAGCGGGCGATCCTTCAGCACCAGCGGCACGAACGGCGCTGGGATTCGACGGTTTCCCGCGAGCCTCAGAGATTCCTTTGGGGTCTGAACCTCCCAGCCCTCGACGGTCGCCACGTGGCGGTCCACCCCAGCCGCGGTTTCGACTTCGATGGCGGCTGTGCCGGCGCGAACGGCGCGAACGGCGGGCCGGCCGCTGGTGGACTCCAGCACCGAAACCAGCCGGAGGCTTCGGCCCTTGGCGCGCAGCAGGAAGAAAGGAACCGCCTCCGCCGTTCCGGGCGCACCAGGAGCCACCGCGCGGAGGAGCTCAGCGTCCGAGGCCAGGCAGACGCTCAGCGTTGCGTTCCGGCCGTGGGAGCGGAGCACGACGGGAGCGCCGGATGCGGGGACAAATCGCTCCACCTGGCGCACAAACTCGTCACGGAGCTCCGCTGGAACCCAGGTCCCTGCCGGCTCCACCTCAACCCGCCCGCTCAGATGCCAGGGGAGCTCCAGGACGTGATTCTCGCTCGACGCGAGCTCAACCACGTCGAGCAGGTACGCCGGTCCGGAAACCAGGATGCGCACCAGCTCGCCGTAGCGCGCTCGCACCCAGGCCCATTCACCGCGTTGCTCGAAGTTGTCGCAGACGGCATCTCCGGGAGACTGCGAAACGCCGTCCAACCGGGGGGCGTTGTGCGCCAGGGTCGAGCGATACCAGAACAGGTCCCGAGCGACGTACGATCCGGTGCCGAAGTCGGGCAGCCAGTATTCGCCGTTGGCGTGGACCACCAGGTTCAGGCGGTCGGGATGGCCGTGCCCGCCGCCGTAGTTGCCCGCTTCGAGGCTGGCGTATCGGTCTCCGTGTCGGAGCACGGCAAGACCCTGACCTTCGACCAAGACGTTGCCGGGAGACCACGCCGCCGTTTCCAACGGCAGCGCAGGAACCATCTCCAGCAGGGCCCACCAGGAGAGATCCGACCGGCGTCGCACCGGTCCGGGGGCGGGCTCCCCTGCCTCGTGGAGATAGGAATCGAAGGTCTGCGCCATCGGTGCGGGTGACTGGTAGAGCTGACGCAGCCAGCTCCAGAGCTCGCCTTGCTGCTCCGGTCCACCAACCCTCGCCAGTCCGATCTCCCAGAGCTCGAGGTACATCGGCTGGGCCAGCGACACGCCAAAGCGGGAATCCTTGCGGGCCGGAAAAGTCGAATCGGGTAGCGCGGTGGCCGCGGGCGCACGCAGTGCGTGGGCCAGTCGCTCGGCAAGGCGGGGGTCGGCCAGAAGATCGACGCCCGCCTTCCGGGCCCACCACATGGCCAGAAGCTGACCTCGGAGCGCGAATAGATGGTAGTTATCCCCCTCGTACCACATACCGTCTTCCCCGAAGCCGTGCAGGAGATGGGCGACGACCCCACTCCCGCCCTCGATGACCCGCGAGGCCAGCTCCTCGTCCTCGAACCATACGGCGATGCTGGCGAGTGCCGCGTTGTGCCAGGTCTGCCGGTTGGAGAGCCCCTCGTCGAACTCACCGATCAGATTGGCGGCCTCGTCGGCCACCAGCGCCACCACCTCGGCAGTGGCCTCCTCCAGCAGCCCAGCCTCCCGAAGCAGCATGGCTGCGGCGAGATAGTTACCGATCCAGATGGATTCGAGGTAGGTCGAGAAGAAGAGTCGGCTGGGCCCCAGAACGTTGTCGCGGTTGGGGTAGTCCAGATAGCCGCGATACGCCTGGAGCAGCTGGTTGGCGCGTCTGGCCGCGGCATCATGTCCGGCAAACGCGGCCACGGTCGCCAGGTGTGCCGCCCGTTCGGCCAGCCAGAGGTGTTGATAGTGCGCCCACGCCCGGTCGTGGCGCTCACCGGTGAACTGTTTTCCGCAGTGAGAGCAGCGATGCGCCGCCGGGCTCCAGGGGTCGAACTCGAGCCGGCTGCCGTCGTCGGGACAGACGCCCCCGTCGGCGGTCAGCAACGCCTTCGACTGGGGGAGCGGGGGCATGCGTTCCAGCACCGGTGCCGCACGCTCGACCAGCCGGTCGAGGAGAGCAGACAGCTCGGGGGCGGCTTCGATCTCGGACCGGCGCTGCTCCAGCTCCTCGGCAGTTAGCACGGGCGAACGCCGTACATGGCCCAGCGAACCGGAAGGAGTTGCACGCCACAGGCACGGGCCGCCTCGATCATCGGTCCCGGATCGTCGGGGCCGAGGAAAAACATGCACCCTCCGGCACCCGAGCCCGCCGCCTTGCCGCCGAGCGCACCGGCCTCGGTGACCGACCGCTCCAGCCGGGCCATCTCTTCGGTGCACATCCGAGGATCCAGAGCCTGCTGGTGAGCCCAGTTCTGAGTGAGAAGCTCTCCCATCCGGGCGAAATCGGCGCACGCCAGCGCCACGATCATCGCTTCAGCAACATCACGCAGCCCATGCAGGGCGCGGGCAACCGTCGGCTCGCCTCGCTCGTAGGCCCGCATGACCCGGTCGATGGTGGTTCCGGAGAAGCGGGAGGCGCTGGTGTAGCACAGCACCATCCGCCGAGCCAGGTCAGCCGCGAATTGCGGATCCAGTTTCAACCGCTGCACCTCGGCCTCGGGGTCCCGGAAGTCCAGCCGAAGAAATCCGCCGTGCGACGAGGCGAACTGGTCCTGGCGTCCTCCCGGGATGCCGGCCTCCACCGCCTCGAGGTGACAGGCCCTCTCCGCGACATCGACGGGATCGGGGCTCTCCCCTCGAGCCGCCGACAGCGCTGCCACCAGTGCCACGTCGAGCGCACCGGAGCTGCCGAGTCCGGAGCCGGGAGGGGCGTCCGATCGGGTGCTGAGCGTGCAACCGCCCACCGGCAGCATCCGGAGGCCGGCCTTGAGCAGCTCCAGCCGCCCGTCACGGACCAGTCCCGCCGAGTCGCTGACCTCGAGCTCGTCGTGGAGATCTTCGGACACCAGCCGGAAGCCGCTCCCACCCAGACGTACCTCAGCGCGGGCGAACAGCTGAATGGCGCTGGTGACGACAACACCACCCTCACGGGCGGAGAACGGCGGGACGTCGGTCCAGCCTCCGGCCAGATCCAGTCGCACCGGCGCCGCCGCGCTGTACGCGGGACCGGTGCGCACAGAACGGCTCGCGCTCATTGGGCCACCCACCAGTCCCGCACCGTGGGAAGCTCTCCTCGCAGATCCATGGTGACCCCGTGCACCCGTCGATTCATCCCTTGAAGACCGCGTGAGTGATAAAGAAAGGCCACCGGCATGGAATCGGCGAACAGGCGCTGCGCCGCGGCAGGATCGGACGGGGCGTCGAGGCCCGCCAGCCGGGCAAGCGGCCCCAGATACCCGAGACCAGGGTCGCCCGGGATGCCGAGCACGGCGGCATCGAAATCCGGCGTCGAGCCGTAGACGCGCCCCAGGAAGGCGGACAGCTCCAGCTGACGGATGGTCACGTCGAATCCGGCGAGCTTGAGCCGGGCCTGCAGCATCTGCTCCAGCGGTGCCTCACCGCTGCCCACCGTCAGCAGCTCGAAACGCACCCGACCGGGTGAGCGCTGCGATTTCGTGGCGGGAGACGGGGCGGGGGGAAGATAGCCCGGCGCAGTTGGGG
This sequence comes from uncultured Gemmatimonadaceae bacterium, assembly GCA_964487785.1. GTDB lineage: Bacteria > Gemmatimonadota > Gemmatimonadetes > Gemmatimonadales > GWC2-71-9 > CAVVWJ01. Next base: position 14,368 of record CAZASU010000042.1, read on the forward strand.
GTACCGGGCCCAGGGCCGGCGTGCCGAATCCGTAAATGTATCCGTCAACCAGCTCCCGCCGATCGATGGCATCGCTCACCGCACGACGGGTATCGACCCGGTCGAATGGAGGCCGTCTGGTGTTGAAGACGATGCCGTCGGTCTGCAGCAGGGGAAAGCTCAGGACGCTAAGACTGGAATCGCGCCGCACGAACTCGGCGTGGGCGGGCTGAATGCCGGCAAAGTCGAGCTCACCGGAGGTGAGGGCCGCCAATTTGGTCGTCGGCTCATCTACTACGACGACGATGAAGCGCCCGAGTCGGGGCGGGCCACCGAGCACCGCGGGGAAGGCGGGATTCGCGGCGAACACCCAACGGCGGTTCGGCTCGTGCGACACGAAGCGAAAGGGGCCGTTGCCCACCGGCGCATTGTTCCACCCGGCCTGCCGCAATCGGGCATGGGGCACGGTGTCGAGTAGATGAGCCGGCAGGATGGCGAGGTCGGTCAGGAGATCGGGAAAGCGCGGCACTCGCTGGCGAAACCGGAAGACCACGGTCGAATCGTCCCGCGCGGTTACCGACTCGAGCCCCACCAGCTCGCTGGCTCGAGGATAGCCGGTGGCGGGATCCCGCGCTGCGTTCAGGGTCCAGGCCACATCGCGTGCTGTAGTCGGCCGGCCGTCGTGCCATCGCACCGCGGTCTGAAGGTGAAAGGTCAGTGCTCTCCGGTCGGGTGACCATTCCCAGGACCGGGCGAGATAGGGTTGAGGGGTCAGGGTGCTGTCGTAGCGAGCCAGCGTGGTCAGGAGCACATGACGCTGCACCTGTCGCGCCAGCGGATGGACGGTGAGGAGCGGATTGATGCTCTGGAGATCGGCACCGGACGCGAAGAGCACGGTGTCGCCGCGGCGAGCCGCGTTCGAGCCGCAGGCCGAGACCAGCAGCGCGCAGAGGAGAAACCAGGAT
>CAZASU010000042.1:15411-17573 GCA_964487785.1 uncultured Gemmatimonadaceae bacterium
TTCGTCCGACGCGCTCTCGCCGGCCTTGCCGTGATCGTCGGCGTCGTGACCCTCATGTTCTTCCTCATCCGGCTGGCCCCCGGCGACCCTGCACTTCTGCTTGTTGGGCCCACCGCGACCCAGGAACAACTCGCCGCGCAGCGACAGGCGCTGGGCCTCGACCGCCCTCTCCCGGAGCAGTACGCCGTGTGGCTGGGCCGGTTCGTTCGGGGTGACTGGGGCAGCAGCATCGCCACCGGACGTCCGGTGCGCGGCATGATCTCCGCCGCCTGGCCGGCGACGGTCAGCCTGGTCGGGCTGTCGCTGGTTCTGAGCTACATCATCGGCATAGTCGTGGGGGCGATTCAGGCAACACGAGGCGGACGGCTCGACACCACACTGTCGGTCGTCACCGTGACCTTGTTCGCGCTCCCGGGCTACTGGCTCGGGCTCATGCTGGTGATGGTCTTCACTTACTGGGCGCGAGCACTGCCGGCGTTTGGCGCGGCGGGGTTCGATGCCGACTTCCTCACCGGATGGGATAAGGTCGCCGACCGGCTGCGGCATCTGGCACTCCCGCTCACAACGCTGACGCTGATCGGCATCGGCGGCACCGCGCGATTCGTGCGAGGGGCGATGCTCGACGTCCGCCACGCGCCGCACGTGGCCATCGCCCGGGCAAAGGGGTTGTCACCAGTGCAGGTGACGCTGCGGCACGTGCTGCGGAACGCGTTGATCCCGGTACTCACCTTGCTGGGCCTTTCCTTGCCCGCGCTCTTCTCCGGGGCGGTCTTCATCGAGGCAATCTTCGCCTGGCCCGGTGTCGGACGGATCATGGTGGAGGCGGTGGGAGCGCGGGACTATCCGGTGATCATGGCCGCGACAGCGGTGAGCGCAACGCTCGTGGTGCTCGGCAACCTGCTCGCCGAGGCGCTGGCTGCCTGGGCCGATCCCCGGCTGAGGGCGCAACCCTCGGGCGCGGCGGCTCGATGAGAAGCGGCAGCTCTCTGCTTCGCGATCCCCGGGCACGCTTCGGTCTGGCGGTCCTTGTGCTCGCCATTCTGGCGGCAGCGATGGCTCCGCTGCTGGCGGGCGACCCTACGCTTCAGCGGGACATTGTGGCTACCCGGTTTCTGCCTCCACTGAGCACCGACCTGCACGGCGCCTTCCACCTACTCGGCACCGATCGCTTCGGGCGGGATGTGTGGGCGCGCCTGGTGTTCGGCGCTCGGGTGTCGCTCGGCGTGGGTCTGCTCGCGGTCCTGCTCTCGGTGGTCATCGGAATGGCAGTGGGAGCCGCGGCTGGGTTCTGGCAAGGTCGCGCCGGGCTGGTGCTGCTGGGGCTCACCGACTTCGCCCTGGCGCTTCCCCGCGTGGTGCTACTGCTGCTGCTCGCCTCGCTGTGGCAGCCAAGTGCGGCGCTGGTGATCGTGGTGCTCGGTTTGACCGGATGGATGACGATCGCACGTCTGGTTCACGGCGAGGTGCGGGCCCTCGCTGCGCGGCCGTTCGTCGAGAGCGCCGTGGCCCTGGGCGTGCGAGGGCCGCGGGTGCTGATCCGCCACATCCTGCCCAACGCCCTGACGCCCGTGATCGTAGCGGCCGCGCTCGGCGTAGGGAACGCCATCATGCTGGAGGCCGGACTCTCGTTTTTGGGTCTCGGCGTGCAGCCGCCCACGCCGTCATGGGGGAACCTGATCGCTTCCGGAAGGGATACGCTGGTCAACGCGCCCTGGGTGGCTACCGCGCCGGGCGTGGCATTGGTGCTGGTGGTGGTGGCGGCGACGTTGCTGGGCGATGCGGTGCGGGACCGGCTCGATCCAGCGGGGCAGCGGGGCAGCGGGGCAGCGGGGAGGTAGGCTGCAACATCAGCACTCGCGCGTCATCCCGAGCAGAGCGAGGGATCGTCCAACGTGACGTCGGTTCGAGATGCGGTTACCTCTTACCGCCCTACCGCCTTACCGCCTACCTCCGACCCATTGATCCGAGCCCAACACCTCATCGATTCGCTTCTCCAACACGGCTAGGGCGCCGGGCGCGCTGCCGCATCCATGGTCGTGCTCGATTCGCTTGGTCCGTCCGCCGAGGGTGGCGGAACTGATTGCCGATGGCAGATCGGTGACGTAGCGCCCACAGGCAGGCTCGGATAGGGCGTACCGGCTGGCGAAGCCGAAGTATCCGGC
>CAZASU010000043.1:0-16431 GCA_964487785.1 uncultured Gemmatimonadaceae bacterium
TCGAGATCGACCACTTCGGCTGGGGCATCTGATCCCAGATCCGGCGGATGACGGGTGCCAGCTTGAACGGCAGCCGCCCGGCGCAGATCAGCACGTCGGCCTGGCGGGGCGAGAAGCTCATCCGCTCCATACCGAAGCGGGCGAGATCGAACCGGCTGGCCGCGGTGGCCATGAACTCGATGGCACAGCAGGCGGTGCCGAACGGCATGGGCCAGAGCGAGTTGGAGCGGGCCCAATTGGTGAGAAAATCGAGCCGGGTGGTCACCCAGTTGGGCGACACCGCCGAAACCTGGGTGACTTCGTCGTCCCGGTTGGGGGCTGCGGGATCGGTCAATCCCATTGCAAGGCTCCGCGCTTCCAGATGTAGACGTACCCCACCGCGAGGATGAGGATGAAGACGAACATTTCGATGATCAGGATCCCCGAGATCGCGGTAAGCTGGTTGAAGGCCACCGCCCAGGGAATCATGAACACGGTCTCGATATCGAACACGATGAACAGCATGGCCACCAGGTAGAACTTGACCGAGAACCGCTCCCGGGCGTCGCCCAGCACCGGCATGCCCGACTCGTAGGGGGCAATCTTGGTCGGCGTCCGGCGGTAGGTGGAGAGGATATGGGACACGCCCAGCATCAGTATCGCGTTCACGATAACGAACGCAATCAGCAGCAGGAGCGGGATATACGGCTGAAGCATGAGCGTCAACATCTCGCTTTAGTGAATTTTTTCACTTAACTCCCCGAAGGTAACCCGATTCTGGACCTGATTCAACGGGCTGGGAGTCGGGCAAGTGGGTAGGCGGGATTAGCGGGTCAGGAGAGGGGATCCGGCTGAAACCGCACACTGCCTCCACTATATTCCGCCCCTGTTCATAGGGTGTGCGGCCTTGCTGACCCGCCGACCCGCTTTCCCATGCACCCGCTGCGCGGGTACCCGCCCGCCGAGAACCATGTCTATAAAGTCCGACCGCTGGATCCGCCGGATGGCCCGTGAGCACGGCATGATCGAACCCTTCGTGGATGGGCAGGTACGCGAGGGGGCCATCTCTTATGGCGTGTCGTCCTACGGCTACGACATGCGGGTGGCCCCGGAGTTCCGGATATTCACTAACGTTCTCTCCATTATCGTGGATCCGAAACACTTCGACGCCCGCAGCTTCGTCGAGTTCGACGGCGACGTCTGCATCGTGCCGCCCAACAGCTTTGTCCTGGCCCGGTCGGTCGAGTACTTCCGGATCCCGCGTAACGTCCTCACCATCTGCCTCGGCAAGTCCACCTACGCCCGGTGCGGCATCATCACCAACGTCACCCCGTTCGAGCCCGAGTGGGAAGGTCACGTGACGCTGGAAATCAGCAACACCACACCGCTCCCGGCCAAGATCTACGCCAATGAGGGCATCTGCCAGGTACTCTTCTTCGAGGCCGACGACGACGACATCTGTCAGATCAGCTATGCCGACAAGAAAGGCAAGTATCAGAAGCAGACCGGGGTGACCTTGCCGAAGCTCTAGAGAATGAAGGACTCCATGCGTTACGCAGTGTTGCTGGCTCTCCTGGTGGCCTCGCCTCTCACCGCCCAGGAACCCCTGGGCCCCAAGCCGGTGCAGCCCGCCCGCCCGCTGGCCCTGCCGACCCTGCGGCCACCGGTGGCCGACACCGGGATCTTCAGCCCTCCCCCGCTCCCTGCTCCCAGCGGAATCCGGCGGGCCGACGGAGCACCGGGCCGGGACTATTGGCAACAGCGGGCCGACTACACCATCCGGGTAACACTCGATACCGCCAGCCGGCGAATCACCGGGACCGAAACGATCCGCTACAGCAATAACTCGCCCGATACGCTCCGGTTCGTCTGGATGCAACTGGATCAGAATCTCTTCCGCCCCGGTAGCACAGGGTCGCTGCTGTTCAGCTCGGAGAGTCGGTTCGGTGGCGCGGGGTTCGAGGGTGGATTCGAGATCGGGAGGGTGGCGCAATGCACCGAGGAAGCGGGACAGCGGGTCAGCGGGTCAGCAACAACGCGAAGAAGAGCCAGGGCCAAACCGCCAGCGTCCCGAGAGTCACCTGTCCCGCTGCCCCCCTGCCCCGCTGCCAACCTGCGGTCTCGCGTCGATGACACCATGATGTACCTGGACCTGGTGCGCCCCATTCCTCCTGGCGGGACGACGGTCCTGGATCTGGCCTACGCCTTCAACGTGCCGGAGCACGGTGGCGACCGGATGGGCCGGGACGGAGGCCTGTATGAGATCGCGCAGTGGTATCCGCGCATGGCGGTTTACGACGACATCCACGGCTGGAACACCGATCAGTACCTTGGGCAGGGCGAGTTTTATCTGGAATACGGCGACATCGACTATGACGTGACGCTGCCCGCGGGCTACATCGTCGCCGGGACCGGCGTGCTCCAGAATCCAGCCGAGGTGCTCACCGCCACTCAGCGGGAACGCCTCGCTAACGCGATCAAGTCCGACACCACGATTCAGATCGTGACCGAACCGGAGCTGCGCTCCGGCGCCGCGCGTCCGGCACGACAGGGATCGCTGACCTGGCGCTTCCAGGCAACCAACGTGCGTGACGCGGCCTGGGCCGCCTCGCCGGAGTACCTGTGGGATGCCGCTGGATGGGAAGGGGTTCTGGCTCAGGCATACTACCGTCCTTCCGCCATCGAGACCTGGAAGGACGCGGCCAGGATGAGCCGCTCCTCGATCCGGGAATACAGCACCCGCTGGTTCCGCTACCCCTATCCCCAGATCTCCGCGGTGGAGGGGCCGGTCTCAGGTATGGAATACCCCATGCTCGCCATGGAGGCGCGGGGCAAGGACGGGCCGGACCTGTTCGAGGTAGTGACCCACGAGATCGGGCACAACTGGTACCCGATGATCGTGGGCTCGGATGAGCGGCGTTATGCCTGGATGGACGAGGGCTTCAACACCTTCATCAACATCTTCGCCAAGGAAGGATTCTGGAATCGGGACGACTCCGAGGTCCGCCAGCGCGAGCGGGAGTTGGTGGTCAAGGTGGACCAGACCCCCACGGCGCAGCCGATCATGACCCCGGCCAACCGGTACAAGACCAGGGATAACCTCCTCAGCCTGGCTTACGTAAAGCCGTCGATCGCCCTCCTCACGCTCCGAAACAAGGTGCTCGCTCCCGCGGTCTTCGACAGCGCCTTCCGCGAGTACACCCGCCGCTGGTCATTCAAGCACCCCCAGCCGGCCGACTTCTTCCGCACGATGGAAGCGGTGTCGGGACGGGATCTCAGCTGGTTCTGGCGCGGGTTCTTCTATACCACGGCGGCCCTGGACCAGTCGGTCGAGTCGGTCAAGCAGGTCGAGGGCTCGACTCAGGTGACCGTTGCCAATCTTGGAGACGCCGTCATGCCGGTCGAGCTGGAGCTGGGCTTCGACGATGGGACGACCGAGCTGGTGAAGCTGCCGGTCGAGATCTGGTATGGGGGCGAGCGGTACGTCTACGAAAATCGTTCCGGCAAACCGATGATCAGCGCCCGGGTGAACCCGGACGGGACCTTTCCCGACGCGATCTCCACGAACGACGCCTGGGAACGGCCCGCTCCGGCTCAGGTAAAAACATCCGCTGCAGATGAACGCAGATAGGCGGATCAGCGGCACATACTTCTCTCCTGAACCTGACTCGGATGCTATTCATGCGACTCGTTGCCGGTATTCTGTTTTGTCTATCCGCCTCATCGCTTGCCGCCCAGCAGCCCGTCAGTGGACAGAGCCCGGGTGACAGCGCCAGGTCGCGGGGGGACGTATCTCCATTCCGGCGGCTCGATCTGCCCACGCCCAACACGATCCGAACCGGTACCGGCGCACCGGGGCCGGATTACTGGCAGCAGCGGGTGGACTACGTCATCCGAGCCGCGCTCGACACCGTGGCGCAGCGGGTTACCGGTGAAGAACGCATCACCTACACCAACAACTCGCCCGACACGCTGCGCTACGTGTGGCTTCAGCTGGACCAGAACCTCTTCAACAGCTCGAGCCGCGGGTTCCGCCTGTTCCAGCAGGATTCGCGATTCGGCACCCGCGGCGCCGAAGGCGGCGTGACCCTGACCCGGGTTGCCCAGCCGGCACTGCCGGCGGCAAAGGGACGCGCCGCCGTCCCGGCCTCGACGCTCAAGTTTCTCGTGAACGGCACGTTGATGAAGGTGAACCTTTCCCGTCCCCTGCCACCGCGGGGCCGGCAGGTGCTCGACATCGGCTGGTCGTTTCCGTTCGGGCCCAACAGCAACCGGATGGGCACCGAGCTGATCGACGGGAGCTACGTCTACGAGGTGGCACAGTGGTATCCGCGCCTGGCGGTTTACGACGATGTGCGGGGGTGGAACACCGAGCAGTACCTGGGCCAGGGTGAGTTCTACCTGGAGTACGGCAGCTTCGATGTGAGCCTCTCGGTGCCGGCCAACATGCTGGTGGCGGCTACCGGCACGCTACAGAACCCCACCCAGGTTCTCACCGCCACCCAGCGCGCTCGTCTTGTCCGCGCCCGGGGGAGCGATTCGACCGTGGCCATTCGGGGTCTGGGCGAGATCGCCGATCCGGCCTCCCGGCCGCCCTCGCGCTCGGGCACCCACACCTGGCGGTTCACGGCCGACAGCGTTCGCGATTTCGCCTGGGCCGCGGCGCGCCATTTCGTGTGGGACGCGGCGCGAGCCAACGGCGGAAAGACGTTGGCGATGAGCTTCTACCCGCCGTCGGCCGAGCCGATTTGGAACCAGTCCACTCAGTACGTCCGCTTTGCGGTGGACAACTACTCATCCTGGTATCGCTATCCCTACCCAGTTGCCATCAATGTGAACGGCATCGAGGGCGGGATGGAGTACCCGATGATCGTGTTCTGCCACAACCGGACCGACCCCCAGGCGCTGTTCAGCGTCACCGACCACGAGATCGGCCATACCTGGTTTCCCATGCTCGTGGGGAACAACGAACGGCTCTACCCCTGGATGGACGAGGGCTTCAACACCTTCATGAACCGGTACAACTGGGACAAGAAGTATCCCGGTGTCTACAACCGCCGAGGCGACCCGGGCATCTACATCCCCTTCGCGCTCTCCGGCAAGGAGGAGTCGATCATGACCCCGGCCGACCGGATAGGGGGGAGCCTCAGCACCACCGCCTACACCAAACCCGGTCTGGGTCTGATCCTGCTGCGGGACCACATCATCGGACCCGAGCAGTTCGATCCGGCATTCAAGCAGTACATCACTCGCTGGGCGTACAGGCACCCTACCCCGGCCGATTTCTTTCGCAGCTTCGAAGATGGCGTGGGTGAGGATCTGAGCTGGTTCTGGCGTTCCTGGTTCTTCACCACCGAGACGCTGGATCAGGCGGTCGACTCCGTGGCCTCGGACTCGGGCAGCATTGCGTCCCGGATCTTCCTGCGGAATGCCGGCGCCATGCCGATGCCGGTCGAGCTCGAGCTGGTGATGGACGACGGTAGCATGCGGGAGATGAGCCTGCCGGTCGAGGTCTGGTACGGTGGGGACCGCTACAACGTGCTGGTGCCGGAGGCGAAGAAGGTCGTCAGGGCGACGATCGACCCCAAGAAGCGCTATCCGGATGTGCGGCGGGAGAACAACGTCTGGAGCGCACCGGCCTCAGGGGTAACTACCGCGCCCGGGAATACCAGCCGGTAGGGCGGGACGAGGGAACGCACGGAACGAGGGAAAGCAACCGCATTTGCATCGTTCCTTCGTTCCTTCGTTCCCTCGTTCCTACTCCGTCCTCAACTGCCACAACCCGCTCACCATATCGATCGCGTACAGAAACCCGTTGGCGAGCTGCACGCCCCAAGTGAAGGTGTTCCCCTCCCCACCCGGCCTCACCTGGCTCAGCAGCCGCCCGGAAAGATCCCCCGCCAGGGTACCGGACACGTCGAGCGCCACCACTCCGCCGTTGTAGTAGGCGGCGTAGAGAATCTGCCGCGCCTCGTCCATCCAGAAGTTGTGAGTGCCCGCTCCGTTCAGGTGGAAAAAGGCCACCTCCCGCGGCTGAGCCAGGTCTGACACGTCCACGACGTGGATGTCCCCACTGGAGCTGGAACCGATATTCGCCGCGCCCTCCTGCCCGATGAAGAGGTAACGCCGCTCACTGGTCACCGGGTTGTGGAACCACCATCCGTTGTGGACCGACGGTCCACAGCAGATGCCGTTCGCCGATGTTTTCAGGCGGCTGATCTCGACCGGCGCCGCAGGCGAGCCGCCTCGAATACCATTACCCAGGTCGTAGATGATGACGCCGCTGTCCCAGGCGAACACGAATGCGATTCCATCCCGGACGTAGGTATCGTGGATGCCATAGTTGCGCGGTACTGTTTGCCTGGCGACCGGGACGGGTGTCGAAGGGTCTGTCACGTCGACGATCAGGAGGGCAGGCTCCTCGCCCGGCTCTCCTTCCGGCCCAGGGTTGCGTGCCGCAAAGGCGTAGCGGCGCCCGTTGATGGTAGAGAGAGTTACCGTGTGCACGCCTGGATCCCCGGTCTCGAAGGAGCCCAGGAGAGCCGGCTGTGCCGGGTTACTCAAACCGTAGAGATAGATTCCGCCGGCGCCCGCACCCCGCTCGCCGCTGAGCACGAGCACCTGGCCGTCCTCGCTCACCTCAACATCGCTGACCGTACCGATGTCGGGGACGGTCACCGACCGGACCAGGGTCGGCGAGCCCGCCGCACCGAGGGACCACACCTTGAGCGTATTACCATCTTCAGCGCGGAAGCCCCAGGTCCCGGTGTAGGCGTAGTTACCGTGCACCCAGAGATCGGAACTGTAGCGCTCCGGCACGTTGTTACCACCGCTCAACACACCCAGCCGGGGACCGCCCGGCTCCTGGGTTGCCGTGGCGGTAAAGACCACCGGAGAGCCGGACAACCCTGAGACCTGAGCCTGGGCTCGTTGCGACCCAACGACGGAGCCCAGGGTAAACTCCGCCGCAGCTGTCCCATCGCCCCCGGTGACCGAAGAGGCTGGAGCGACGGCTCCGCCACCATCGAGCACCGACCAGCTTACCGTCACTCCCGGTGCGCCATTTCCGGCAGCATCGCTCACCCGGACAGCGAGAACGCTCGGAAGCTTGCCCGAGAGCGGGGCGCTCTGCCCATTCCCGCCAAATGATTCAATTGCAGCCGGGATCAGGGGCTGGAGTCTGGCATCATCTCCGCTGCAGGCAGCCGAGCCTAGGAGGAAAAGCGCCAGAAATCCTTGTCTAGTCGTCATGGTTCGCATGTTGGTCCGTATCCCTCGAGACCGCTGTGTCCTGCGCCACTCCGTAGCGCCCCATCCGGTGCATCCGCATCCCAGGGTTCAATCGTACGCCAATGCCGAGCGACCAGAAAGAGCCGCGGCCATAGAACGCGCGCGTATCGAAGATTCCTCCTCCAACATCCGCCATCCGGCCATACGACACCTCGACGAAGGGCAGTGCGCCGAGCCGTGCGATCGGCTCCTCCAGACGGAACCCGTAGCCAAGCGTGTGGATGGTCCACCTGGTTGTACCGTGAATCGAGTTCTCGAAGTGTGGCCGTACCGAGCGAAAGGGGTCCAGGGTACGCTCCTCTTCCGGCCGCTCGGTCCGCTCGAACCGGTAATGGAGACGGCTAGAACCCTTGGTCCATGCACCCTCGGCCAGGAAACTACGGAAGACGAAGAATCCGTCCGCCTCCGAGGTCCGAGCCCACTCGGCCAGCCCATACACCGGGTATCCCCGAATATCCCCGTCCCAACGACCCGAAACGCTCCACTTGTGCTGGTCGGTTCCGGCCCCGGGGCGGTGCTCGGGGGAGTGGACCCGGGCGTGGGAGCCCTGAAGTTCGAGCCCTCCAGCAGGCCGCACGGAGAGCCGTCCCGACCAGGAATCACCGAACCGGCCGACCTTGGGCCACTGGCCCGGACGCTCGGGCTCGTCGCCGTTGAACAGGCCGGCCTCGACTGTAACCGGGCCCGCTCTTACCCCGGCGATCGCGACGGCCCGCTCCAGGATCTGAGCCAGGTGGTGATTGACCGGATAGCGGATCACCGGCCGCACCATGGGGTCGTCAGTGCCGAAGGGCGCGAAGCCCTTGCCGGCGGCCAGAGAGAGCCGCGTTCCGCCATCGATGTCGCCCAGCAGATCGTCAACCGAGAGGACCAGCTCGTGCAGGTAGGTGTGGGGGTGCCGCCGGTCTATGAAACCCTCACCCCATGCGCCGGGGGTAAGCTCGCCATCCGGAATCGTCAGGCCTTCGAGATTGATCGTCATCAACAACCGGAGCCGGTTCGAGCGCGCGCCGGCGTGCGCCATGATCGCCGGCTGCACCAGGCGCACTTCGCCCAGGGAGCGGCCGCGGGGTACCGGATCGGCAAAGGTGTAGAGCAGGACTCCGTTGGCGCCGACCCGGATCCACGGCGAGGACTGCGCGCTGACGAGTGAGGGGAGTGAGAGAGCCAGAGTCATTGCGAGGGGGCGCAGCCCCCCGAAGCAATCTCCCAGGCAACCGCGGGATTGCTTCACCGCTGCGCGGCTCGCAATGACTCCAGTGTACAGCGCGCCCTCGCAATGATTCGAATGAGAATCAGTCGCCCTTGGCGACGGCGCCGCGTCCCTCGGAGAGGGTGGACCGGAGGAAGTCGCGGTTCATCCGGGTGATCGTATCGATGCTGATCTCCTTCGGGCAGGCCTCCTGGCACTCGCCGTAGAGGGTGCAGCCCCCGAAGTGTTCGATGTCCATCTGCGCCACCATCCGAAGCGCACGCCGGTAGCGCTCCGGCTGTCCCTGCGGCAGGAGGCCGAGGTGGCTGAGCTTGGATGCGGTGAACAGGGACGCCGATCCGTTGGGACACGCTGCCACGCAGGCACCGCAGCCGATGCACTGGGCCGCGTCCATGGCGGTGTCCACCGTCTCCTTGGGAATCAGGATGGTGTTGGCGTCCTGCGCGCCGCCGGTTGCTGCGCTGATGTAGCCGCCCGACTGGATGATGCGGTCGAGCGCGCCACGATCCACCACCAGGTCCTTGACGATCGGGAAGGCCCGGGCCCTCCAAGGCTCGACGTAGATGGTGTCGCCGTCCTTGAAGCTGCGCATGTGCAGCTGACAGGTGGCGGTTCCCCGCATCGGGCCGTGGGCTACCCCGTTGATCATCAGGCTGCAGGCGCCGCAGATCCCCTCCCGGCAGTCGTGATCGAACGCGATGGGGATCTCCCCACGCTGCATCAGCTGCTCGTTGATCACGTCGAGCATTTCGAGGAACGACATGTCGGGACTGATGTCCCGGGCCTCGTACTCGACGAGCCGGCCTTCGGTCTCGGGTCCGGGTTGGCGCCAGATTCGGAGGGTCAGGTTCATTTGTAGCTCCGTTGCGCCAGCTGCACGTACTCGAACCCCAGCGGCTCCCGGTGCAGTCGTTCGGGCTTGTTCGGCTCGACATATTCCCAGGCCGCCACGTAGGCAAAGAGCTCGTCGTTGCGAAGCGCCTCGCCGTCCTCCGTCTGATGCTCTTCCCGGAAATGCCCGCCGCACGACTCCTCCCGGTGGAGGGCGTCCAGGCACATCAGCTCCCCCAGCTCCAGGAAATCCGCCACTCGCCCGGCCTTCTCCAGCGCCTGATTCAGCTCAGCGTCGCTGCCGGGGACGTTTACGTTGCGCCAGAACTCCGCCCGGAGCTCGGGGATCAGCTTGAGCGCCTTCCGGAGACCGATGGCGTGTCGGGCCATGCCGCAGTAGTCCCACATGATCTTGCCCAGCTCGCGGTGGAACGAGTCCACCGTACGCTTGCCGTTGACCGACAGCAGCTTCCGGGTGTTCTCCGCCACGTCCTTTTCGACCCGGCGGATCTCCGGGTGCTCGGCATCGATTTTGGCCGGCTTGGATGAGGCCAGGTAGTCACCGATCGTGGCCGGCAACACGAAGTATCCGTCGGCCAGTCCCTGCATCAGCGCGCTGGCGCCGAGCCGGTTGGCCCCATGGTCGGAGAAGTTGGCTTCCCCGATCACGTGCAGCCCGGGAATCGTGCTCATCAGGTTGTAGTCCACCCAGAGCCCGCCCATGGTGTAGTGCCCGGCGGGGTAGATGCGCATCGGGGACTCGAACGGGTTCTCGTCGGTGATCCGCTGGTACATCTCGAAGAGGTTGCCATATCGATCCCGGATCGTCTGCTCTCCCAACCGCTTGATGGCGTCGGCGAAGTCCAGGTAGACGCCCAGCCCGCTCTCGCCGACGCCGAGACCCTGGTCGCAGGCTTCCTTCGCGGCGCGCGAGGCGATATCCCGGGGTGCGAGGTTGCCGAAGGTGGGATACTTGCGTTCGAGATAGTAGTCCCGCTCGTTCTCCGGGATCTGGTCCGGGCGGCGCTTGTCCCCCTGCTGCTTCGGAACCCAGACCCGGCCGTCGTTTCGGAGCGACTCGCTCATCAGGGTGAGCTTCGACTGGTACTCGCCGCTCACCGGAATGCAGGTCGGATGGATCTGGGTGAAGCAGGGATTGGCGAAGGCGGCGCCGCGTTTGTGCGCCCGCCAGATGGCGGTGGCGTTGGAGCCTTTGGCGTTAGTCGAAAGATAAAAGACGTTGGAGTATCCGCCGGTCCCCAGCACCACGGCATCGCCCAGGTGGGAGGAGATCTTCCCCGTGACCATGTCGCGGGTAACGATGCCCCGAGCCCGGCCGTCGATCACGATGAGGTCGAGCATCTCGGTGCGCGGGTACATCTTCACCCCGCCGCGGGCGATTTCCTTCTCCATTTGCTGGTAGGCGCCGAGCAGCAGCTGCTGGCCGGTCTGACCCCGAGCGTAGAAGGTGCGGGACACCTGGGCGCCACCGAACGAGCGGTTGTCCAGGAGGCCCCCGTACTCTCGGGCGAACGGCACTCCCTGCGCTACACACTGGTCGATGATCTGGACACTGATCTGGGCCAGGCGATACACGTTGGCCTCGCGGGACCGGAAGTCCCCACCCTTGACGGTGTCGTAGAACAGGCGGTAGATGCTGTCACCGTCGTTCCGGTAGTTCTTGGCCGCGTTGATGCCACCTTGCGCCGCGATGCTGTGGGCCCGCCTCGGCGAATCGTGAAAGCAGAAACACTTCACATTGTAGCCCAGCTCGCTCATCGTGGCCGCAGCCGACGCGCCGGCCAGCCCGCTGCCCACCATCAGGACGGTGTATTTCCGCTTGTTGGCGGGATTCACCAGCTTCATCTCGAAGCGGTGCTTGTCCCACTTCTGCTCGATGGGGCCGGCGGGGACCTTGGGGTCCAGCACGATCATCGCACCACCCCCGCGTACACCGCGATCGGGATCAGGGAGAAGCCCAGCCAGATGAACAGCGCCAGCATCAGCGCCACGCTACGCCGGAGCGGGTGGGGCGACGGCGGGCTCATGCCCAGACTGCGGCCGCTGCTCCACAGCCCGTGATAGAGATGAAGACCGACGAAGGCCATGACAACGAGGTAGCCGACGACGACAACGATGTTCCGGAAACCGGTTGCGACGTTGTGGTAGGGGTTGCCCTCGACAAAGCTCGGGTGCGCCGTACCCACGGTAAAGTGCAGGATGTGATAGACGAGAAAGATCAGGATCAGCGCCCCTCCCCATCGAATGGTGCGCGATGCCAGCGTCGAGACCTGAGGCTCGAGCGCGGATGCATAGCCGATGGGGCGAGCTTCCTGCCGCCTTGCCGCGAGCTGCACCGCCGCCACGACGTGAAGCACCAGCGCCGCCACCAATACCAGGCGCGCTCCCCAGAGTGCGCCTCCGGTGCCAAGGAGGAAGGCGCTGTAGGCGTTGATCTTGTCGGGTCCCTGCAACACGAGCAGGTTGGCGAGCATGTGGGTGATCAGGTACCCCACCCAGATCAGGCCGGTAGCGGCCATGATCACGTGCTTGCCGACAGACGAATCCCACAGGAGCCGCAGCCGATTCATTCCCAGTTCCCGCTCACGCGGCCACGACGGCCTGGGTCGCCCGAACCGCCTCCGCCGAGCTGTGCAGCTCCTCCCGCTCGGCGGCGGTGAGGGTCACCTCGATGACGCGCTCCAGCCCCTTCCGTCCGATCTTGCACGGCACCCCGCAGAACACGTCCTTCAACCCGAACTCTCCCTGGAGCCAGGCCGAGCACGGCAGGATGCGCTTCTTGTCCAGCGCGATGGCTTCGACCATCTGTACGGCGGCAGCGCTGGGAGCGTAGTAGGCCGAGCCGGTCTTGAGGAACGCCACGATTTCGGCTCCCCCGTTGCGGGTGCGGGTGACGATCTCGTCGAGCTTGGCCTTGTCGATGAGCTGGCTGACGGGGATGCCGGAGACGGTGGTGTAGGACACCAGCGGCACCATGGTGTCTCCGTGGCCGCCGAGCACCATTGCCTGAATGTCCTCGACCGATACGTCCAGTGCCTCGGCCAGGAACATCCGATAGCGGGCGGTGTCGAGCACACCGGCCATGCCGATCACCCGCTCGCGGGGGAAGCGACTGGCTTTCATCGCGACGTAGCACATCACGTCGAGCGGGTTGGAGACCACCACGATGATCGACTTGGGAGCGACACGCGCAATCTGTTCCGCCACCGAGCGCACGATGCCGGCGTTGGTCTTGGCCAGGTCATCGCGGCTCATCCCCGGCTTTCGGGCGATGCCGGCCGTCACAACGAACACCTCCGCTCCGGCGGCCTCGTCGTAGCTGTTGCTGCCGATGATCCGGGTGTCGAAGCCCTCGATGGGCCCCGACTGCCACTGGTCCAGTCCCTTGCCCTGCGGCACGCCGTCCACGACGTCGACCATCACCACGGTCCGGGCCAGGTTCTTCTCGGCCAGCCGCTGCGCCGCCGTGGCACCCACGTTTCCGGCACCAACCACCGCCACTTTAGCCAGCATGCAGTGTTCTCGATGATTCAGGTGTGAATTGAGGTGCATCGACTTAAGCCGCCGCAATATAGCGGCTTATAAACTGCAACAGCAAAAGCTTGCCACGGATGGACACAGATGAAAAGCACGGATTGGTCCCTGCAACTCGTTAGACCCCTCTTCCGCATCAAAGACCCGACTCTTTGTTCAACAGCACACCTGCGAAATTCGGGGTGTGCTCACCGAGCCTCTCTGCTGTGCCGTTCAACCTTAAACTGGGGTCATTGGTGTCGGCGGGGAATCCTTCTACAGTATAGGAGCGATCCTGCCTTTTTATCCGTGTTCATCCGTGGCCAGCAGTTGCGGTGCTCTGGATGGTTCCTGATACCGAGTCTGACGTAACGCTTCGTACAGCGCGATACCCACGGCAGTGGACAGATTCAGGCTCCGCACCGGGCCGCCCATGGGAATGGTGAAGGCCTGCTCCGGATGCTTCTCCAGAATACGGTCCGGCATGCCCTCGGTCTCGCTGCCGAAGACCAGGCAACTGTTCGGCCGGTACTGAGCGGTCCAAAAGCTTTGGGTGGCCTTGGCCGAGAAGTACAGGCATCGACCGCGATCCATCGCGTCCCGGAAGGCGAACCAGTTCGGATGCACCCACAGGTCCACATCGTCCCAGTAATCGAGGCCGGCGCGGCGGACCTCGCTGTCGTTGATGGAGAAGCCGAGTGGCTCGATGAGATGGAGCGAGCTATCAGTCGCGGCGCAGAGGCGGGCGATGTTGCCGGTGTTGGGAGGAATCTGGGGCTGGATGAGGGCGATGTGTAGCGCCATCACCCGCCCCGGGTGTGCATCTCCCGGCGCGGATCGGCCCGGAGCGACTCCAACTGGTGCAGGACGCCACGGCCGGGGGCCGCGGCCCGGACCTCTGCGCCGCGGTCGGCCCGGGCACTCCACGTCTCGGCGATCCGGGCCGCGATCTCCTCGTCGGTGCAGCCGAGCCGGAGTGCCTCGCGCAAATCGAGCCCGGTCTCGCCGTAGAGGCAAAGAAGCCAGGTTCCGTCCGCGGTGAGTCGCCCGCGATCGCAGGTGCGGCAGAAGGGCGCCGTCGTCGAGGCGATCACACCGACGGTGGTTCCATCCGGCAAGGCGAATCGCTCGGCTGGGGCCCAATCGGTGTGTCCCATCGGCTCGACCGAGCCATAGCGATGCGCGAGTCGCTCGAGAATCTCTCGCCGGCTCACCACCTGCTCCATCGACCAGCCGGTTGCGCCACCCACATCCATGTATTCGATGAAGCGAACCTCGACGCCGGCTGCCCGGCCGTACTCGACCAGGTCGGTCAGCTCATCGTCGTTGTATCCGCGGATCACCACGGCATTGAGCTTGACCCCGAATCCGGCAGCGCGGGCGGCGGCGATTCCTTCGAGAATGTCCGCGTGCCTGGCACTGCGGGCAAACTCCAGCATGCGGCTTGCCTTCAGCGTATCGAGGCTGACCGTCACCCGGCCCAGCCCGGCCGCACGCAGCTCGGCTGCATGACGGGCCAGCAGAATGCCGTTGGTGGTGAGCGCGAGATCGCCGAGCGGAGGGTGGCGGCGCAGCATGGTCACCAGCTTGGCGAGGTCGTGTCGCAGCAGCGGCTCGCCGCCGGTGAGGCGGACCTTGTGCACGCCCAGGCCGGCGAAGATGCCCACCAGACGATCGATCTCCTCGAAGGAGAGAATCGATTCGCGAGGCAGCCAGAGGTAGTCTTCCTCCGGCATGCAGTAACGGCACCGCATGTTGCAGCGATCGGTTACGGAGATCCGGAGACTCCGGAGCGGGCGGTGCAACTGGTCTTCGACCGGTTGCGGCGGGGCCGCGGGGCCGCGGGGCAGTTCCTTGGAAGCCGTCATGAGCTCTTTCCCCCGAGACCTGCGGCAACCTCCATTTCACTGCCCCGCTGCCCCGCGGCCCCGCTGTCCGCCTCCCCTTGCCCCACCCACGCCACCGAGCCATCAGCGTAGTACTCCCGCTTCCAGATCGGCACTCGCCGCTTCAGCTCCTCGATGACGTGACGGCAGGCCACGAACGCCTCGTCCCGGTGGGCAGACGCAGCCGCCACCGCGACGGCGGCATCACCTATCTCCAGTCGGCCGATGCGATGGCGCAGCGCGACGGCCACCTGCCAGCGTGCCTCCGCCTCCGCCACAATCCGGCCGCACTCGGCCTCGACCATCGGCCCATACGCGGAATACTCCAGGCGGAGCACCTCGCGGCCGCCGTGGTGGTTCCGCACCGTGCCGAGGAAACAGGCTACACCGCCGCGCTCCGGCGACTGAACCGTGGCGAGCAGCTCGCCGAGATCGAGCGGGAACTCAGTCAGGTACACCGTCATCCTCCGGCAAGCGGCGGCAGAATGGCCAGCTCGTCTCCGCCGGACATGGGCGCATCGGATCTGACGTGAGTGAGGTTCAGCGCACAGAGCGGCCTGGGAGGCAGCCGCTCCCCGCCGGGAAGAGCGCGCAGACGGGCGAGCACGTCACCTACGGTGGCGGGGGCGTCGAAGCTAAGCTCGACAGCGTCGAAGCCCAATGTGTCCGCGTAGCTGGCGAAGAGAAGGACGCGCACGGTGAGAGCCGGAGCCGCTGTCCTTGGCATGATTGAAAGTTACCGCCTACGAGGGCCGCCGGAAACCGGCGCCGAGTGGCGACAGCGAAAGGTCGCCCTGGGGTTGCCCGGGGCGACCTGGACCTGCGACCAGCCAACCAGCAGGAGGGCTACATACCCTGGGCTGGCTCGGCCTCCGAAGTCTCATCCGCCACCAGCGCGCGTAACTCCTTGCTGGGCTTGAATACCGGGACGGGACGAGCGGCGACCTCGACCGGATCGCCGGTGCGTGGGTTCCGCGCCATCCGGGTCTTCCGCCGGCGGATCTTGAAGGTACCGAAACCGCGCACTTCGATGTTGTGCTGCTGCTTGAGCGCTTCCTTGACTGCCTCCAGGAACGCGTCCACGACTCGGGCGCAGTCCTTCTTGGAGATCATGGGGCCCGCCGTGCGGGCGATGGAGGCTGTTACCTGTTCTACGAGATCGGCCTTGGTCATGCATCCCCCAGAAGGGTTACAGACAATGGAGCGCAGCAGGGGCCTCCCATGGCCGATACTATGAGCTTAACCCTTGTCTGTCAAGGGCTTGGGGCTTTGGGACTCTTTCCACTCCGAGCGAGGCCATGAATTCGGCGAAGTGGGGGAGCGCGTCGTGGGGCCCCGGCGCGGCCTCGGGATGGTACTGCACTGCGAAGAGCGGGAGCTCGCGATGGCGGATCCCCTCGATGGTCCCATCGTTCAGATTGAGGTGCGTCACCTCGAGCGCGGGCGCTCCTGGAACGCCTTCTGCGTCGCCAACCACAGCGAAACCATGGTTTTGGGTGGTGATGAGCACCTGGTCGGTTCGGACGTCGCGTACCGGGTGGTTCCCGCCTCTATGACCGTAGGGCAGCTTGGCCGTGGCGCCGCCGTAAGCGAGCCCCACGAGCTGATGCCCGAGGCAGATGCCGAAGGTGGGGAGGCCGGCACCGGAGAGCTGGCGAATCGTGTCGAGCGCGTAGCCGACCGCGGCGGGATCGCCGG
>CAZASU010000044.1:0-14476 GCA_964487785.1 uncultured Gemmatimonadaceae bacterium
CCTGATCCGGATGCACAGCAGCTCAACCGTCCGCTGGTGCGCATCGCCGTGGACGTCGACGGCGCCACCGTGTCCTTGCCCGGCAACCAGGTGAGCCTCGCGGAAAAGGATGAGAGCGGAGCCTTCAAGCGGTCCATCGTAAAGGTCACCAACCCCGCGCGATTCGGACTCACCCCTGGCGATTACTTTGTCTGAGTCCGGTCTGGCGCCGGTCTGGACCAGACTCAGGGCCGCTCGACGTAAGGCTCTCATTCCCTACCTCACGGCCGGCTACCCGACGCCGGTTGCCAGCGTGGCGGCACTGCGCTCCGCCGCCGAGGTGGCCGATATCATCGAGGTCGGCGTCCCGTTCAGCGACCCGCTGGCCGACGGGCCGACCATCCAGCGCTCCACCTTCGAGGCGCTTCGCCAGGGAATGACCCTGGCCGGCACGCTGGAGCTGATCGCCCAGGCGGAGCTCCCTCGGCCGGTTGTCGTATTCAGCTACCTGAATCCAATCCTGCAGTTCGGTGTGGATCGGTTTCTCCGCCGGGCAGAGGAGCTGGGCATTGCGGGCCTGCTGCTCACCGACCTGCCGGCGGGGAGCGACCCGGAGGTGGAGTCGGCGGTGCAACGAAGCAGAGTGGACCTCATTCGGCTGGTTGCACCCACCACCCGGGCCGAGCGCCTGGCAGTAACGCTCGACGGGGCCCAGGGCTTCGTGTACTTAGTGGCCCGTCTCGGTGTCACCGGCGCCAGGTCGTCCCTCGATGACGAACTCCAGGATTCGGTAGCGCGGGTGCGGAAGGCCACTGCGCTGCCGCTGGCGGTGGGGTTCGGCATCTCCACCCCGGAGCAGGCGTATGCGGTGGGTCGGATGGCCGACGGCGTGGTGGTGGGCAGTGCACTGGTCGAGATCCTGGGGCGGGAGGGAGTGGGAGCCGCCCGCAGCTTCCTGGACGCGCTGCGGGATGCGCTCGATGGGGGAGACGCGCGATGACGGTCAACATTCCGAAGCTGCTGGGTCACTACACCACGGTGCTCTGGGTCGGCGGGTCCATCCTTACCGCAACGGTGCTCCTCTGGGATCACCACTGGATCGACCAGCCGATCGCCACCATGCTGCTCATCGCCAGCATCTTCGGGCTTCGGTCCGTGCCGGTACGGCTGAGCAAGTACTCCTACCTCACCCAATCGGGAATCCCGACGCTGGTCGGCGCCGTGTGCGTGGGGCCCGCACCGGTGGTGGTGGGGCTCTGGGTGGGCGTCGTCGCCGCCGACGTTTTCGGGCTCCGCAAGCACCCGCGCGCCGGACTGGTCAATTCCGGCCGGGAAGTGATCGGATTCGTGGCGGCGTTCGGTCCCTACGCCGCGATCCTGGCGCTGAACGGGACCACCGAGCTCACGGTCGACTTCCTGCCGGCCGCCGCCATTCTGGTCTCGCTGTACTTCTTCATCAGCCGGGCACTGTTCTACTTCAGCCTGCTGGTCCGGGACAAGCTCGAGGGTGCCGAGAAGATCCTCATCCTGCGCTGGGAGATCAGCTCCTACCTGCTCACCCTGATCGGCACCACGGTCGTGGTCGCGGCGCTGGCGGCGCTGGCGCCGGTGGGCTGGCTGGCGGTTCTGCTGGCGCTGGGGGTGCTGGGCCTCCTGACCCGGCAAATTCTCGACGAAGCGATCGGGGCCGAAGATCTGAACAAGGTCCACCTCATGGAAGCGGCGATCGCGAGCAACGCCACACTCCAGGGGTCCTTCGGCCAGATCGAGCGCCTGGCCTACCGGCTCCTGGACTGGGGCGACTTCAGGGTCTATCGAGTGTCCGGCCTGGACATGTCACTGGCCTACCGCAGCTCGCTCGGACGGGCGAACCGGGGGGAGCCGGCAGCCTCGATAGCTCCGTTGCGCAAAGAGGCGGTCGACCTCAAGGAGCCGGTGATCGTGAGAGATGTAAGGCAGGACGATCGCCTGGGCGACCTCACGGATGACGTAAGGATGCTGGTGATCCATCCGATCCGATTCGGTGAGGAGGTCCTGGGTACGCTCGAGGTGGAGCATCATAAGCGACACTTCTACGGCCCCAAGGACCTGGTTGCCATGAGCACCCTGGCCGGCCAGATGGCCACCGCGATCCACATCGCCGAGCTGCGGCGGCCGCTGGTGCTCACGGTCGGCCAGATCGGCGAGCAGGTCACCAGTTTGGCCCGGGTGGCCGACTCCCTCCGTGCGTCGGCCACCGCTCTGGCCGACGTGTCACTCGGCATGCGGCAAGGCGCGGTCGAGCTGGAGAAGTTCGCCGCCGGTGGGCTCATGGCGACGGGATCGCTGGCCAAGGCGTCGCAGGAGATGATGACCCAAGGGGCCCAGGCGGCTGCGGCGAGCGGGACCGCGGCCGTGGTGGCGGCCCGAAATCGGGCGGTGATCGGCGACGCCATCGCGCGGCTGGTGGAGCTCAAGGGCTTTGTCGCCGTGGGCGCCGACAAGGTCGCCGCGCTCGGTGCCCTCACCCAGCGGATCACCGGTTTCATCGGCACCATCCGGGAGATCGCCGATCTGACCAACCTCATCGCCCTGAACGCGGCGATCGAGGCGGCGCGCGCCGGCCGGGAGGGGCGGGGATTCGCGGTCGTGGCCTCCGAGGTGAGGGATCTGGCTGCGCAGAGTCTGCAGGCGGCCCGCGAAGCCGGCGTGCTCCTGGGAGAGATCACGACGCAGGTGTCCGCCGTTTCCGGGCAGATGGAACGGGGCCGTGAAGTGGTGGCCGGGGTCGAGGAGCTCAGCGCTGACGCGGCAAAGGCGCTCGACGCCATCGTCGGCACCACCCGCGAGGCGGGTGGCCACGCCAAGGCCATTGCCGCCACGGCGGCGGAGCAGCGGGACGCAGTCAACTCACTGACCGGTCAGATCGAGCAGGTGGCCGCAAGCTCGGCACGAAGCCGGGCGGACACCGACACGCTGGCGCGCCGGGCGGGCGAAGCGGCGGCAGGCCAGGCCGACCTCGAGCGCGCCATCCGGGAGCTCGGCGAACTGGCGGCGGACCTCCAGCGGATCGCAAGTCACTTTGCCGTCGAGGGCTGATCGCGGACCGCGGCGGGAGCAGGCGTTCGTCGCACTGGGCAGTAATCTCGGCGATCGTGCCGCGCACCTCCAGAGAGCCCGTGAAGCCCTCGCGTCGTTGCCCGAGACCGAGCTCCTCCGGGAGTCGGCCATCGAGGAAACGGCGCCGCTGGGCGGCATGCAGCAGCCGCCCTACCTCAACCAGATGGTGTTGCTGGAGACCGGTCTCGAGCCCCGGGCCCTGCTCCAGGCCTGCCAGGCGATCGAGCAAAAGGAGGGTCGGGAGCGGGGCGAGCATTGGGGCCCTCGAACCCTGGATCTCGACATCGTCCGGTTCGGGTCCCGGCGGGTAACCCACAGCGACCTTATCATTCCTCATCCCGAGCTGTCCAATCGCGACTTCTGGCAGCGAGAACTGGCGGAGCTGAGCTCCCATGAACGCTGAGGCCCGTCCACTGTCGGTGCTCGACCTCGTCGCGATGAAAGCGGCCGGCCGGCGCATTGTCATGTTGACCTGCTACGATGCCGCTTTCGCGCGGCTGCTGGAGCAAGCCGACGTGGACGTGCTGCTGGTGGGCGACTCGCTGAACCAGGTCCTGGCGGGTCACGAAACCACGCTGAGCACCACGCTGGATCAGATGATCTATCATGCCGCCGCGGTGCGGCGTGGTTCCCGCCGTGCGCTGGTCTTCGTGGACCTCCCATTCCTGACCTACCAGGTGTCCATCCCGGAAGCGATTCGCAATGCCGGGCGCGTCCTCCAGGAGAGTGGCGCGCACGGGGTGAAGCTCGAGGGCGGCAGCCACATGGCGGAGACGGTGGGGGCGCTGGTGGAGCGGGGCATTCCCGTCATCGGCCACCTCGGACTCACGCCCCAGTCGGTACACGCGCTCGGCGGTTACCGGGTGCAGGGCCGGGACGAGAACGCCGCCGAACGGCTGCTGTCGGACGCAAAGGCGCTCGAGGCGGTCGGGGCGTGTGCCATCGTGCTGGAGCTCATCCCTGCCGTGGTGGCGGGGCGGATCTCGAAGTCACTCACCATTCCGACGGTGGGCATCGGCGCCGGCCCGCAATGCGATGGCCAGGTTCTGGTCCTGCACGACATGCTCGGCCTCAACGAGCAGTTCGCCCCCAAGTTCCTCAAGCACTACGCCAAGCTCGGCGAGTCGGTGCGCTCCGCAGTGCGCAGCTTCGCTACCGAGGTGCGCGAGGGGAAGTACCCGGGAAAAGAGCACAGTTTTGAGTAAGTAGCCAATAGCCAATAGCCTCTTCACCTACCATGATCGAATTCACCACCATACCCGATCTCAAGTCGTGGAGCAGGACCCAGCGCGCCGCCGGCCGGCGGATCGGCTTTGTCCCCACGATGGGATACCTTCACGAGGGCCACCTGACCCTGGTAGACGAAGCCAGACGCCGGGCTGAGTCCGTGGTCCTCAGTATTTTCGTCAACCCGCTGCAGTTCGGTCCGGCCGAGGATCTGGCGCGGTATCCACGGGATCTCCCGCGTGACCGGGCGCTGGCTTTGGCTCGCGGCGTGGACGCACTCTTCGTGCCCACCGCGGCGGCCATGTATCCACCCGGATCGGAAGTGCGCCTGGCGCCAGGGCCGATCGGCGAGCGGTGGGAGGGGGCCGCACGCCCCGGTCATTTCACCGGCGTGCTGACGGTCCTTGCCAAGCTGTTTCATCTGGTGGAGCCCGACGTGGCCTGCTTCGGCCAGAAGGATGTCCAGCAGCTCACCCTGGTCCGACGCATGGTGCGGGATCTCGATTGGCCGGTGGACATCGTCGCAGTGCCGACGGTGCGGGAGCCCGATGGCCTCGCCCTGAGTAGCCGAAACGCCTATCTGGGAGCGGAAGACCGCAGCCGCGCCGTGGTGCTGAGCCGCGCGTTGCAGGCGGCACACCAGGCCTGGCGCGGCGGCGAGAGCGGGGCCGCAGGGCTCGAGGCAAGGATGCGGCAGGAGCTCGACCGGGAGCCCACGGTGGCGGTCGAGTATATTTCAATTGCAGACCCCGAGGCACTCGCACCGGTGGACCCGGCGGACAAGCGTACCGTGGTATCGATCGCGGCCCGAATCGGGGGCACTCGCCTCATCGACAACATCCAACTGGGAGAAGGAATCCGCTGAACGAATCGGACACGGCGCTCCCGCCGCACCGGACCCCCCCCGAACTGCGGCCCACGTTACCCGAGTGGGCCGTCGTCACACCGGCTCGGCTGGAGCACATCCAGCGAGTGGCCCAGCTCGCGTCCAGCTGGGCGGAGCAGATGGGAGTGCCGGATTCGGAACGGAATCGCTGGCTTCGCGCCGTCTGGCTGCACGATGCTCTGTGTGACGCCCCGCCGGAGGAGCTGGCCAAGTGGGCCCCCACAACGCCCGGACCTCAGGAGTTGTGGCATGGGCCGGCCAGCGCCGCCCATGCCAAGGCGCAGGGCGAGATCGACCGGGGGGTACTCGACGCGGTTCGGTATCACTCCGTGGGCCTCGCCGAGTGGGACATGGTGGGGCGCATCCTCTATTGCGCCGACTTTCTCGACCCGGAGCGGCGGTTCAACCGCGAGGCCCGGGCCGAGCTGGCCGATCGTCTGCCGAAAGACCTGGGCGGAGTCCTCCGCGAAGTCGCCCGCGCCCGCCTCCTTCATCACGTCAAGACCGGATGGCCCATTCTCGACCCTACAGTCCGATTCTGGAACAGCCTCGCCGCCGCTGGTTCTGGCTCGCGCTGAGCGCAGGACTGATCCTGCTCGCGGCGGGGAGCGGCTTCCTGCTGCGGGGCGAGCGTGAGACGAAGGCGGTCGACCGTGCGTTCGCCATCCCGCCGGTTCAAGGCAGGGTGACGATCGAGGTGCTGAACGGCACCCGCAGGCAGGGTGTGGCGCGCACCGCCACCCGGATGCTGCGGGGCCGTGGCCTCGATGTGGTCTTTCTCGGCAATGCCGATTCGGCCGAGACGTTGACCCGGGTAATCGTCCGCCGGGGCAACCCGGATCGAGCCCAATACGTGGCCGACGTACTCGGGGCGGGGAAGGTGGTCGTCGAGCCCGACACCTTTCGCCGGGTGGACGTGAGCGTGATTCTGGGAGAGGATTTCCGTCCGAGGTTGGGCGTCCATCCATAACGGTGAATGGTAGGGGCGCACGCAGTGCGCCCCTACGGTTTATTCCACCCGCAAATCCCAATCACGATATCCATCACGTTCGTTCCGGTGAGTCCCGGCTTGAGGAGAGCGCCGACCGAATCGAGCGCCGGATAGGCATCGTGCGCCGCGAGGTCGTGAGCCGGATCCCGCCCCCGGGTCGTGATCCCGTTCCACGTCCGGCCGTCCACGACGGCGCCTGCCGCGTCGGTGGGCCCGTCGCGGCCGTCGGTGCCCGCGGCCAACAGGGCGATTCCGTTCGCGGCGCCGTCGAGTTCTCGGGCCGCGGCGAGTGCGAGCTCCTGGGAGCGCCCACCCAGTCCGGTCGGATTCTCGCCCAGGGTCACCGTGGTTTCCCCTCCCCAGATCAGGCAGGTCGGCGACAGGCTTGGTTGCGAGATCGAGAGCCGAACGCAATTATTCACGAGACTGGCGGCGACACTCGCCCCGGCTGTCGACGCCTCCCCGGCGAGCGGCGTCTCTACCACCCGAGGAGCAAGGCCCAACTCAGCCGCACGCTTCGCCGCCGCTTCGAGGGCCAACCTGTTACTGGCAACCAGCTCGAGAGTCACCCGCGCAAAGGCGTGGTCTCCCGGCTTGGGCGTTTCCGCTGTTTTTCCCGAGACGGTGGACGTGACGAGCTGCCGGGCTGACTCGGGAATTCTGGACCAGAGGGCCACGCCTTCGAGCAGGGCGCGGACGTCGATCGCCGCTGTGGGGTCGGGAACACAGGGGCCCGACCCGATCGAGGCCAGGTCGTCGCCGATGACGTCGGAAACGAGATAGACCCGCACCCGGGCGGGGGCGAGCGCGCGGGCCAGCTTCCCCCCGCCCCAGCGGGAGAAGCGTTTGCGGATGCGGTTCATCGCGGCGATGTCGAGACCGGAGCCGAGCAGCAGGGCGTAGATCGCCCTGAGCTCCGCCGGGCTGATTCCCGGCTCGGGCGCACCAATCAGGCTCGTGGTTCCGCCCGAGAGCAGCACCCACACCTCGTCGGTCGGACCCACCCGTCCGGCCGCCGCTCCCACCGCCTCCGCCGCAGCCAGGGAGCCGGGTCCCGGCTCGGGGTGGTCGCCCTGCGCCAGGTCGAGCCGGGGATGAGGGCTACGACCCTCACTCGGCGCGACGATGAGGCCACCTTCGGGAGCATGGCCGCGGGAGCCGAGGACCTCAACCGCGGTTGTGGCCATGGGCAGGGCCGCCTTGCCCAGCGCCAGGATCCAGATCGGTCGGTCTCGTTCGAGCTCTACCTCCCGGAGTCGGGCGGCGAGGGCCGGCCCGGGTGCCGCCGCGTCGGTGGCAGCCCGGTAGAGGTCGAGCAGCAGGTCACGGACAGATGGCCCCGATTGACGGCTCAAACCGGCCTCTTGTGAAAAAGTTCACAAAGTGTTAAAGATGGTGGCAGCATAAATATTCAGGGCCTGTAACGAGGTCTAGGGTCTAGGACAGTGCGCCAATCAGGTGCCGGGCTGCACGAGTCTAGGGTCTACGTTCGGCGACCTCGACATAGCTAGACCCTCGACCCTAGACCCTAGACTCTACACCGATACCAAGTTCTCTAACCAGAGGGTCCCCACATGGCCGGCCGCAACTTTCTCTTCGTTCCCGGGCCCACCAATGTGCCCGACCGCGTTCTCCGCGCCATGCACCGCGCCATGGAGGATCATCGCTCCTCCGACTTTCCGGCGCTTGCGGCACCGGTCCTCGAGAATCTGAAGAAGATCTTCAAGACCACGTCCGGTCAGGCGTTCGTCTTCCCCTCGAGCGGGACCGGGGCCTGGGAAGCATCGCTGTCGAATACGCTCTCTCCCGGCGACAAAATACTTGCCGCGCGATTCGGCATGTTCAGCCATCTCTGGATCGACATGGCGCAGCGCCTCGGGCTCCAGGTGGACGTGCTGGACGCCGAGTGGGGAGAGGGCGCCCCGATTGAGCGCTACCAGGAGGCGCTGGCGGCCGACAAGGGGCATGCAATCAAGGCGGTGCTCTTTACCCACAACGAAACGGCCACCGGGGTCACCAGCGACGTCGCCCCCCTGCGCCGCGCCCTCAACGACACCAAGCACCCGGCCCTCTTGATGGTGGACGGGGTAAGCTCCATCGGCAGCATCGACTTCCGGATGGACGAGTGGGGTGTGGACCTGGCCATCACCGGCTCCCAGAAGGGTCTCATGCTGCCGGCGGGGCTCGGCATCGTCTGCGCCAGCCAGAAGGCGCTGGCGCTGTACGATCAGGCCAAGCTTCCGCGGGTGTTCTTCGATTTTGGCGACATGCGGAAGGCCAACACCACCGGCTACTTCCCCTACACGCCGTCGCTTCCGCTACTCTATGGGCTGCGCGAGTCCATTGCCATCCTGATGGAGGAGGGCCTGGAAAACGTGTTCGCCCGCCATCATCGGCTGGCGGAGGGTACCCGGCAGGCGGTGAAGGCCTGGGGGCTCGAGCTCTGCGCCCGGGCGCCGAAGTGGCACTCGGACACCGTGAGCGCGATCCTGGTTCCATCCGGATTTAACGGTGCCGAGGTGATCGACGTGGCGTATCGCCGGTATAACCTCGCCCTCGGCGCCGGACTCGCCCGGATGGCCGGGAAGCTGTTCCGGATCGGGCATCTCGGCGATATGAATGAGCTCATGCTGATGGGTGCGATTGCGGGCTCCGAGATGGCCATGCGCGATGTGGGCATCAAGGTCACCCCCGGCAGCGGTGTGGCGGCGGCTGGAGAATATTGGCGCAGCACGGCCGCACCGCTGGCGAAGCACGAGCTCCCCGCTCGTGCGCCTGACGCGCAACCGGCCCCGGCATCCGGCGCCAAGTCCAAAGCCACCGCCGGCGCGAGCCGATGAGCCATACCCGTTATGAGCCGGCCCGGGCCCGGCTGCAGCGCAGCGAGCTGGCCGTGCCCGGCTCACAGCCGGCGATGTTTCGCAAGGCGCTCGAGGGGGAGGCGGACTACATCTTCCTCGATCTCGAGGACGCCGTGGCTCCGGGAGACAAAGAGCAGGCCCGGCTCAACGTGATCGCCAGCCTGCTGCGGGATGACTGGCGAGAGCGGGGCAAGACGATCTGCGTCCGGATCAATGGCATCGACACGCACTACATGTATCGTGACGTGGTGGACGTGATCGAGCAGGCCGGGCACCGATTGGATTCCGTCCTCATCCCGAAGGTCGGCGTCCCCGCCGACGTCTACCTGGTGGACGCCCTGCTCACCCAGATCGAGGAAGCCAAGGGTATTCCGCACCGGATCGGCCTCGACGTCCTGATCGAGACGGCGCTGGGCATGGCCAACGTCGAAGCCATCGCACAGTCGAGCCGGCGGTTGGAGGCCATGCACTTCGGCGTCGCCGACTATGCCGCGAGCTGCCGGGCGCGCACGGTCAACATCGGGGGGCTCAATCCCGACTACCCGGGAGACCAGTGGCACGCGGCGCTCTCGCGGATGATTGTTGCCTGCCGGGCCTACGGTCTCCGCGCCATCGATGGTCCATTCGGCGATTTCAAGGACCCGGACGGGTATACCGCCGCCGCCCGCCGTGGCGCGGCGCTCGGCATCGAGGGAAAGTGGGCGATCCATCCCTCACAGGTCGCCCTCGCCAACGACGTGTTCACCCCGCCCCCCAAGGAAGTCGAGCGCGCCAGGCGGATCCTGGAGGCGCTGGACCAGGCCGCTCGCGAGGGTCGCGGTGCCGCTCAGCTGGACGGTCGCATGATCGACGCCGCGTCGGCGCGGATGGCGCAGAATGTGGTGGATACGGATAAGGCGATTGGAAAGATGTCGAGGGTCGAGGGTCAAGAGTCTAGAGTCAAAGTAGGTTCGTAACCTCTGAAGCGTACTCCATACGGGGGACGATCGACCCTAGACTCTAGACCCTAGACTCTAGACCGTCCTGGTCCCTGACTTCGATTCCGGGAACGACTATGGACATCCACGAGTACCAGGCCAAAGAGCTGCTCGCCGGATTCGGGGTGGCCATTCCCCGCGGCGGCGTGGCTTACAGCCCGGAGCAGGCCGTCTACCGCGCCTCGGAGATCGGCGGGTCGCGCTGGGCGGTGAAGGCTCAGATCCACTCCGGAGCCCGGGGCAAGGCCGGCGGCATCAAGCTCTGCTCCAATGAAGATGAAGTCCGGCAAGCCGCCAAGACGCTGCTGGGGAAACGGCTGGTCACTCATCAGACCGGACCGGAGGGACGGGTCGTGCACCGGCTCTACGTCGAGGCGGCCGTTCCCATCGAGCGAGAGCTCTACCTCGGCCTGGTGCTGGACCGGAAGACCGAGCGCATCATGATTGTGGCCCATCCCCAGGGCGGGATGGAGATCGAAGAGATCGCCAAGAGCGCGCCCGACTCCATTCTCCGGGAATCGGTGGAACCGGCCATCGGGATGAGTGCGTTCCAGGCCCGCGAGATCGCCTATGGGCTCAAGCTTGCCCCGGCCCAGGTGAGCCGCGCGGTGACGACGCTGCTCGGCGCCTACCGGGCCTTCCGCGACCTGGACGCGACCATGGTCGAGATCAATCCGCTGGTGGTCACCCGGGACGGGCAGGTCCTGGCCCTCGACTGCAAGATGACCTTCGACGACAACGCCATGTTCCGCCGGCCGAACGTCAGCGAGCTCCGCGACTACGCCGAGGAAGATCCCCGGGAGGCGCAAGCCGCGGAGCACGGGCTCAATTATGTCGGATTGGATGGCGACATCGGCTGCATCATCAACGGTGCCGGCCTCGCCATGGCGACCATGGACATGATCAAGCACGCCGGAGGTCAGCCGGCCAATTTCCTCGATGTGGGTGGCGGCGCCTCCCCCGAGCGGGTCGCGGCGGCATTCCGCCTGGTGCTCTCGGATGCGAAGGTCGGCGCGATCCTGGTGAATATTTTCGCCGGGATCAACCGCTGCGACTGGGTGGCCCAGGGTGTGGTGCAGGCCGCTCGCGACATCCAGATGAAGGTGCCGCTGGTCGTCCGCCTGGCCGGAACCAACGTCGAGGAAGGGCGGCGCATCTTGCGCGAGAGCGGACTGCCGATCATCACCGCCGACACGCTCTCCGAAGCTGCCGAGCGCGTCGTCGCCGCGCTGAAGAGCTCGCGCGCCCAGTCCACCGCACACGGAAACGGTGCCCCATGAGTATCCTGATCGACGAACGGACCCGGGTTATCGTCCAGGGCTTCACCGGTGAGAAGGCCACCTTCCACGCCCGGGAGATGATGGCCTACGGCACCAACGTCGTGGGCGGCGTGACGCCGGGTAAGGGGGGGAGCCGCCACCTGGACCGGCCGGTCTTCAACACGGTCAGGGAAGCGGTGCGGGAGGTGGGCGCGGAGGCCAGCATCGTCTTCGTACCGGCGGCGTTCTGCGCCGACTCGATGATGGAGGCGGCGAGTGCCGGGATCCGGCTGGTTTGCACCATCACCGACGGAATCCCCGCCCAGGACATGATGATGGTGAAGCGCTATCTGCTCCGCTTTCCCCGCGAGCGGCGAACGACGCTCGTAGGCCCCAATTGCGCGGGAATCGTCAGCGCCGGCAAGGCCATGCTCGGCATCATGCCGGGCCACATCTATTCGCGGGGGAATGTGGGCGTGGTCAGCCGCTCCGGCACGCTGGGTTATGAGGCCGCGGCGCAGATGAACAGTCTCGGCATCGGCCAGACCACCAGCGTCGGCATCGGCGGCGATCCCATCAACGGCAGCTCCTTCGTCGATATGCTCAAGCTGTTCGAGGAAGATGCGGAGACCGACGCGGTCATGATGATCGGCGAGATCGGCGGGCCGCAGGAGGCCGAGGCGGCGCTCTTCGTCAAGGACAACATGACCAAGCCGGTCGTCGGCTACGTCGCCGGGTTGACGGCGCCCAAAGGACGCCGGATGGGCCATGCCGGCGCGATCATCTCCGCCTTCGGCGACACCGCGGCGGAGAAGGCCGAAATCATGCGCTCCGCGGGGCTGATGGTTGCCCCCAGTCCCGCTGAGCTGGGCTCCACTGTCGCCAAAGCGCTGGCCAAGAAGCCGTCGCGCACGAGAGCCGTCGTGAAGTGAGCCAGCGCCCAACTGTAGTCGTAACCCGCCGCCTTCCCGAGCCGGTCGAGCAGGAGCTGAGCCGCGAGTTCGATGCCCGGCTGAATCGGGACGACCACCCGCTGGGACCCGACGGCCTTCAGGAAGCCCTCCGGACCGCTGACGCGCTCCTGTGCACGGTGACCGACCGGCTCACCGCCGAGGTCCTCGGTGCAGAACCTTGCCGTGCCCGGATCCTGGCCAACTTCGGCGTAGGCTTCAACCACATCGATATCGCGGCTGCCAAGGCGCGTGGGCTCGCGGTATCGAACACCCCTGACGTCCTCACCGAAGCCACTGCCGACATCGCCATGACGCTGCTGCTGATGGCCAGCCGCCGCACCGGGGAAGGGGAGCGGCACGTGCGGGCCGGTGCCTGGACCGGTTGGCGTCCGACCCATATGCTCGGCACGCAGGTGAGCGGGAAGGTGCTCGGCCTGGTGGGCATGGGCCGGATCGCCCGGGCGGTGGCCCGGCGCGCGCACCACGGATTCGGGATGCGGGTGATCTTCCACGATCCGTACCCGCCCACGCCGGCCGAAGCAGCCGCGCTGGGGGCCGAGCCGAGAGCCAGCCTGGATCAGGTTCTGGGGGAGGCGGACTTCGTGTCGCTCCACTGTCCGGCAACCCCGGAGACTCGTCACCTGATGAACCGCGAGCGTCTGGGCCGCATGCGGCCGGGGGCGTTCCTGATCAACACCGCACGGGGAGACGTGGTAGACGAAGCCGCCCTGGTGGAAGCCTTGAGCAGTGGAACCCTCGCCGGTGCCGGGCTCGATGTCTTCGAGAAGGAGCCCCAGGTCTCCCCGGCGCTGGTCGCCATGGAAAACGTGGTGCTGCTTCCGCACCTCGGCAGCGCCACGCAAGAGACCCGCATCGCCATGGGCATGAGAGCCCTCGAGAATCTGCGCCTCTTCTTCAGCGGCGCACCCCTTCGCGACCGCGTAGTATGACCCACACGGCCCTCGAGCCCTTCTCCACCGACTCGCTCCCGGAGTCGGCGGATCCGGCGGCGGCGAGTGCCGCGGCCTACGCTCAGGAGGTCGTGGAGCTGTTGTCAACGCTGCTGCTCGATCTGGTACGCGAGCGGCAGCCTGAGGTCGAGTCGGTGCTCCGGGGCGAGCGCCAGCCCTCCAGCCTCAGTCCGGAGCTCCTTGCCCGGACGCTGCAAGTGCAGGGGATCTGGTTTCAGTTGCTCAGCATTGCCGAGCAGAACGCGGCGATGCGCCGCCGCCGGCAAATCGAGATCGAGCGCGGCTACGACCAGCTACGCGGCACCTTCGCTCAGGTCGTGTCCAGCGCCGCCAACAGCGGAGTCAAGCCGCTGGAGATCCGCGAGCTGCTGGACGTTCTCCGCATTCGTCCCGTGATCACCGCCCATCCCACGGAAGCGCGGCGAGTCACTGTCCTCGAGAAGCACCGCCGGATTTACCGCCGACTGGTTGACCTCGAGTCTCCCCGCTGGACTCCCCGCGAGCGCCAGTCGCTGGTCGATGGCCTGCGCAACGAGATCGAGCTGCTCTGGACCACGGGCGAGCTCCGCCTCGCCAAACCGACAGTCCCGCAGGAGGTGTTCTGGGGCCTGCACTTCTTCAACGAGACCCTGTTCGAGGCGGTACCCGATCTGCTGGACAAGCTGGAGCGGGCGCTCGCCCACGCGTATCCCGGCGAGCAGTTCAAGATTCCGCCCTTTTTCCAGTTCGGCTCGTGGGTAGGCGGCGACCGGGACGGGAACCCGTTGGTCACCAATGAGGTGACCCGAAGCACGATTCTGGAGAACCGTCTTACCGGTCTCAGGCGCTATCGGCGGCGGCTCTCGGAGCTGGTCCGCGCTCTCAGTATTACCGAGCGTGCCATGCCGGTTCCGGACAAC
This sequence comes from uncultured Gemmatimonadaceae bacterium, assembly GCA_964487785.1. Classification (GTDB taxonomy): domain Bacteria; phylum Gemmatimonadota; class Gemmatimonadetes; order Gemmatimonadales; family GWC2-71-9; genus CAVVWJ01. The sequence continues at coordinate 14,103 of CAZASU010000044.1, forward strand.
TTCCGCCAGGCACTGGCGCGGGAGCTGGCGGCGACGGGAAAAGGCGAGGAGATCGCCGCCCGTAACCCGGGCGAAATCTTTCGCCAGTATCTCGCCTGCATGGGCCGCCGGCTCGATGTCATGATCGCGGCGTCGGAACGGGGTCAGACCTCGCCCGATTCGGCTGGCTATGCCACGGCTGAAATACTGATCGCGGATCTCCGGCTGATCGAGGATACTCTTCAATCCGCCGGCAGCGTGTCGCTGGCGTCGCTCCTGGTGCGCCCGGTCCGTCGGGAGGTAGAGTCGTTCCGATTCTCCACCGTCCGGCTGGATGCACGGGAGAACACCACCAAGCTCAATGCCGCGTTGGCCGACCTGTGGAAGCAGGCGGA
>CAZASU010000044.1:14576-16400 GCA_964487785.1 uncultured Gemmatimonadaceae bacterium
GCGGACAGAGCCTGCCCCGAGCGGAGCGAGGGGTACCGGAACAGGGCTCCGATGAGTGGCGGCAGTGGATCGCCGCGGAGCTGGCTCGGCCGCTGTCTCCTGGTGAGCAGCCTCCGGCGCTGCCGCCCGACTCGGCCGAGACGCTCGGCATGTTTCAGCTGATCGGCCAGCTGCGTGAAGAGATCGATCGTGAAGCCTTCGGCGCCTTCGTGCTCAGCATGACCCGAAGCGTGGCCGACGTGCTCGGGGCCTACCTCCTTGCCAAGACGGCCGGACTCTTCGGCGACACCGCGGGGGTCGAGAGCTCGACGCTGCCGATCGTGCCGCTCTTCGAGACCATCGAGGACCTGCAGCGGGCGCCCGCGATCATGAAGGAGTTGCTCACCGTGCCGCTGGTGCGCCGGAGCGTGCGGGCCCAGGGTGGGGTGCAGGAGGTGATGATCGGCTACTCCGATTCCAACAAGGACGGTGGGTTTCTCACCTCGAACTGGGAGCTCAGCAAGGCCCAGATCAAGCTCACCCGGCTGGGCCGGGACAGCGGAGTGCCGATCGCGTTTTTCCATGGACGCGGCGGATCGGTGAGCCGGGGAGGCGCGCCCACCGGCCGCGCTATCGCGGCCCAGCCCGCGGGATCCATCGACGGGAGGATGCGGATCACCGAGCAGGGTGAGGTGGTGTCATTCAAGTATGCCAACCGCGGCACGGCGCAGTATCAGATCGAGCTGCTGGCGGCCAGCGTGATGGAGCACTCCCTCAAGTCGGAGCGGGAAACGGCGCTGCGGCCCACCGCGGAATTCGACGAAGCCATGGAGGCCCTCTCCGGCGCGGCCCAGGCGGCGTACCGCGGTCTGGTGGATCACCCGGACCTATTTGCCTACTATCAGGCGGCCAGCCCGCTGGAGGAGATCTCGCTGCTCAACATGGGGTCGCGGCCCGCCCGCCGCTTCGGGGCCCGCTCGCTCAGCGACCTGCGCGCGATTCCCTGGGTGTTCGCCTGGTCGCAGAATCGCCATTTCGTTCCCGGGTGGTATGGCGTCGGCAGCGGGATCCTCACCTTCCTCCAGGTGCGGGGTCCGCGGGGAGCGGCCCTGCTGGATCGGATGTTCACCGATTCGCGCCTGTTCCGGCTGATCGTGGACGAGGTCGAGAAGACCCTCGCCTACGTCGATCTCGGAATCGCGCGGGAGTATGCCGAGCTGGTGCCCGACCCCGGCGTGCGGTCGAACATCCTGACCCTGGTCGAAGAGGAGTACCATCGCACTATCGAAGCGGTGTTGCGCATCAGCGGCGGCAAGGACCTGGCAGAACGGTATCCCCGTTTCCGCCGCCGGCTGGCTCGCCGGCTGCCGACCATCAATCAGGTGAGCCGGCAGCAGATCGAGCTGCTCCGCCGATTCCGCGAGTCTGGCGGAGACAAGACCCAGGAAGAGCAGTTCTCCGCACTGCTGCTGTCCATCAACTGCATTGCGGCGGGGTTTGGAGCGACAGGGTAGAGGCGGGGCAGGGGACAGCGGGGCAGCGGGGCAGGAAAGCGATCTCCTCATCCCGAGCGCAGCGAGGGACCTACTCAGCCGAACTTCAGAGATGGCAACAACGTTCGGAGTAATGCAGGCCGGGTCCTTCGCTTCGCTCAGTATGAGGAGGGTTGCTCTTAGGGCAACACCTCTGCGCCGCCTCGCTGCCCCGCCGCCCCGCGGCCCCGCCTCTTCTCCACCTCCACCCGCAGCTGCCCGCACGCCGCCTTGATGTCCAGGCCCCGGCTCCGCCGCACCACTGCCTCCACTCCCTGATTGCGCAGTCGCTCGCTGAAAGCACGGATGCGAG
>CAZASU010000045.1:0-2174 GCA_964487785.1 uncultured Gemmatimonadaceae bacterium
TCGGGTTCATCGACGATGTGCGCTTCGGCCGGGAGTGGGTTCAGAAGCTGGACTCGTTGCGGAACCTCACCGGGCTCGTGGGCATGGTGATCGGGCTGGCCTTCGCGGCCGTCGCGGTTGTCATCATCGGGGTAACCATCCGCCTCACGATCCTGCAACGGGCCCGCGAGATCTCGATCATGAGGCTGGTCGGCGCCACCAACTGGTTCATCCGGGGTCCCTTTCTGCTGGAAGGGGGGTTGAAGGGCCTGCTCGGTGGCCTGCTCTCCCTGGTCCTCTGTTACGCCGGCTATGTGCTCTTCCGCGACAACAGCGGCGGCACGCTCTCCGGGCTCATCTTCTTTCAGCCGTTGCAGATGGTGCTGATCATCGTGTTCGGCGTGCTGCTCGGGCTGGTGGGAAGCCTGGTGAGCGTGGGGCGGCATCTCAGGCATGTGTAGGCGGGGCAGCGGGGCAGCGGGGCAGCGGGGCAGGCAATCCCTGGCGTTGGCGCTCCGATGTGCTCTTGCAGCCTTCCTGCCCCGCTGCCCCGCCGCCCCGCTCGCCGGGCTCGTGGCGCTGCTCTCATCACCGATATCCGCACATGCTCAGCAAACGCCGGATCTCGATGAAAGTCGTCGGCGACTAGAGGTGATCCGGGCGGAACGGGATCGTCTGGAGCAGCAGCGACGGCGGCTGCAGGGTCAGGTCCACGACGTCAACGACGAGCTGACCAACCTGGAGCGGCAGCGGGAATCGACTCACCGGATTGTCAACGAGATCGAGCGGCAGATCGGCGGACTGGCCTCGCAGCTCGACCGGTCAAGCGCGGAGCTGATTCTGGCGCAGGACAATCTGGCGGAGCGGCGCGCCGTGCTGGAGCGGCGCCTGGTCGATATCTACAAGCGCGGTCCCCTGCACACTTTTCAGGTGCTGCTGGCGGCCGAGGGTTTCGGTGACCTGCTGAGCCGCTACAAGTACCTGTATCTGAGCAGTCAGCAGGACCGCTCGCTGGTGACCGACGTCGAGAAGCTGCGCAACCGGGTGGTGACGCAGCGAAACAACATCCTGAACGTCCGAAGCGAGCTCGACCGGCGCCGGGATGAGCGCGAGGCTGAGTTCAGCAAGTACAGCGAGCTGGCCTCGGAGCGGTCGAGGAGGCTGGAGACCCTGCAGCGCTCGGCCCGCAGCACCGAGCGCCGGCTCACTGAGCTGCAGAAGGACGAGTCGCGACTCAATGGACTCCTGGCATCCCTGGAACGAGCCCGCCGCGATGAGCTGGCGCGGGGCGCACTTCGCGGCGCGGTAAGCGCGCCGGGCTCGATCACCACCGCAGACCTGGGGAAACTGGATTGGCCGGTGGAGGGAGCAATCGTCTATAAGTTCGGTCGGGACACCCTCCCCAGCGGGGGAATCATCCGCTGGAACGGTGTCGGCATCGCCGCTGGCGTGGGAACACCGGTGAAGGCTGTGGAGGCGGGCAAGGTGCGGCTGGTGGGACAGTTCGGGACCTACGGTCTCACCGTTGTGGTCGAACACGGCAACGGCTACTACTCTGTCTATTCGCACCTCGAGTCCGCGGCCGTCAAGTTGGGAGCATCGATCAGCAAGGGCGGTACCGTCGGAACGGTCGGCGGGCAGAATTCGGATTACGGTCCGCACCTGCACTTCGAGATTCGGGGAGAGAATCAGATCGCGCTGGATCCAACGACATGGCTTCGTCGTAGGTGAGGCCGCGGCCCCGCCTACACGGCCACCCCGATTCGCTCGCCCGACTGTGCCTTCCCTCGCATCAGCGCCGCCTCGGCCATCGCATACAGCTCTTCGGTCTGGGACACTGCTGGATGAGGATAGGTGGCGATCCCGGCGCTGAAGCGGGGGTGCTCGAGACGGGAATCTCCCTGCTGGGGCACCACGGCCAGCCGCTCGCGAACCCGCATGACCGACTGCCGAGCCCCGGTCTGCCCGGTTTCCGGAAGCACGAGAGCGAATTCATTCCTACCGTAGGTAACCACGAAATCGGGCAGCCGGAGCTCACGGCGGAGCACCGACGCGACGTCCGCCTTGAGTTGGTCGGCCGCTCCCGATCCCAGGCGCTCGCGGACGCCGCTGAGCTCGTCGACACCCAGCAGAATGAGGCTGAAGCTGAGCGAATAGCGCCGTGCCCGCTCGAACTCCTCCCGCATCCGCCGGTC
>CAZASU010000045.1:2274-15927 GCA_964487785.1 uncultured Gemmatimonadaceae bacterium
TGAAGCTGAGCGAATAGCGCCGTGCCCGCTCGAACTCCTCCCGCATCCGCCGGTCGAGTGCAGCCAGGGCGGCCTCGGAGTCCGGAAGCTCTTCCGGCTCCCGCCCGTTCCGTCTAGCCGGCTCGCCCGGTTCGAGCGACGCCGCCGCACTCCGGGCCAGGCCGGCCGCAAATTCGAGCTGCAGCGGACTGAGCCGGCGGCGGGCCTCGCGGGTGCCGAGCAGGAGAGCTCCCGCAACCCGGCCTCCAGACTCGACCGGAAGCACGATGAGCGTGCGTGGCGGTTCGGCCGGGTGAGTGGTGTGCTCCAGCTTGACCACGGTCCGGCGGGTGCGAACGGCTTCGGCGATCTCCGGATAGCGGCTAAGCTCCAGGTTCTCCTCGTCTGCGGTAGGATGCTGGAACTCGGCGATGATCCGGCCGCTCTCGCCGCCGCGAGCAAGGGCCACAAAGGCGCAGTGTGCCAGGTCGAAGGTCCTAGCCAGGCGCCGCACCAGCGCCAGGACCAGCTCGTCCGGATCGAGCCCGGGCTGGATGAATGCCTGAGCCGCCTCCCGCAGCTGCTCCTGCTGCGGCCCCGGGGCCGTGTCCAGCCGGTCCCTGATCCGCGCATGCAGCCGGGCGCAAAGCTCGGGCAGGTAGATCGGTGCCGCCAATGCGTCGGCCGCCCCCAGCGATAAAGCGGTGGCCGGCGCATCACGATTGGTCGTGGCGACGATGACGATCCGAGGGGTGACGCTGGACGACCCTGGCGTCGGGGTCGGGAGCAGGTCGGCCAGGGGACCCTGATCGATATCGTTAACCGTGATGAGGACAGCGTCCGCGTCCGGGTCGATCGATGGATCTTCGCGCTCGACCAGCTGGAAGCCGCCGCGGGTCAGCGCGCGTTCCAGCCCCGCGGGCCGAGCGGATGGGTCACCAACGAGAAGCACCCTCGGGCGGGCGAGAGGCTCCACTGCCTCCTCTTTCACGGTCTACAGAGGAGCAAATGCATCGGCTTGATCCACCAGAGCGCTTGGGCGCACATGTATCGGTCCAGGGCGGCGTCGAAACGGCGCCAGTCAGGGGCAAGGTGATCGGTGCAACCGCGATCCAGGTCTTCACCAAAACACCTGGCCAGTGGCGCGAGCCGGGCATCTCCTCGCAGTCGTACGCCGCCTTCCGGCGGGAGTGCGAACGCTGCAACGTGTCCAGTATAGTGGCGCATGATTCATACCTTATCAACCTCGCCTCGCCGGATCCTGCCTTAAGTATCCGCTCCGAGGCCGCTTTCGTGGCGGAGCTTCGGCGATGTGAGGCCTTCAGCATACCCTACCTGGTGTCGCACCCGGGCAACTATATCGATGATCGGGTTTCCGGCCTTGCCCGCAATGCCGCCGCCTACACCAGGTGCCTGCGGGAGGTGCCAGGCTCGCCCGTGGTTCTGCTCGAGACCACGGCCGGGTGCGGGACGGCGCTGGGGAGTACCCTGGAAGAGCTGGCGATGCTGCGCGCCTCGGCGGCCGACGACGTGCGTCAGCGGATCGCCTTCTGCGCCGACACCTGCCATCTCTATTCCGCGGGCTACGATCTGGTCGGGGACTACGACGGCGTGTGGCGGGCCTGGGACGACATCCTGGGTCTGGACAAGCTCCTCTGCCTCCACCTGAACGACTCCAAGACAAAGTTTGCATCCCGGCGCGACAGGCACGAGCTGATCGGCGAGGGCTCCCTTGGTCCCCAGCCGTTCCGCCGGATTATGACCGACCCGCTCCTGGCGCATGTGATCAAGATCCTGGAGACCCCAAAGGGCGAGGACGGTATCACCGCAGATCGGAAAATGCTGCGCCGGCTGCGCCGGTACGCCCGGGCCGCGCGGGTCCCGCGGGTCCCGCGTTGACCGGCCCACCTTCCGCGTTCATACTTGCGGGCATGCGTGCTATCCTCTCATTGCTGGTCCTGGCCGTCGCCGAACGGGCGCCTGCGCTGCACGCTCAGGTGGACTACAATGCCCGCCTCGGCGTAACCTGGGCCACCACCCTGCTCCGCGATGACGTGATCAACGAGATCGAGGTCCGCCAGAAGCTGGCGCCGACCCTGGTGCTGGGTGCCGGCCTTCCGATCGCGCCGCTCTACCGCGCCGGCCTCGAGCTCACCCTGGCCACGTCGGGGTACCGGAGCGAGGAGGCCGGCGCGATAACGGTGGACCTGGGTACGGTCCGCACCGGTTCGATCACGCTGGGGTTGGACGGCCCGATCTCACGGGGCCTTCGCTGGCGGGCCGGAGCTGGGCTCCTGCGTTACTGGCCCACGGCGGAGCGGGGGATTTTTCTTCGAGGTGGAACTACCCGGTTTCTCGCGGGAGCAGGGATAGACTACCGGCGTCCGATCCTGGCCCAATGGGACATGATGGCATCCCTGCGCTACGACTTTCACCGATTCACGACGGACGAGTTGGAGGCCCGAGGCTTCAGTCAGAGCCAGGGGGTTCAGCGCATAGCGGTCACCCTCGGGTTGGCGCGGGGCCGCCGGTGAGGCCGCGTCGCCTGCTTTCCCTGCTGTGCCTGGCCTGCGCGCCGGCGATGCTCTCCTGCGCCGACATAGCGGCCCCGAGCCGCACCAATGCCTACGAATGGCGGCGGATCGTGGCCACAGCAACGGGGCCGGATACCCTCAGCTTCCATTGGCCGCAATCCCGGCTTCCCGTCCGGATCTGGGCGGAAGACACGCTGAATCTTCCGGCCCACGTCCAGCTCGGCATCGACCAGTGGGAGGCCGCGTTCCTCTACGGTGAGTTCCGGGCCGTGGTTGTGTCCGATTCGAGCGTTGCCGACGTGATCGTGACGGGCAGAATAGCGCCTAAGGGGGGCTTTTCGGTCACTCGGCTCGAGAGCGCTTTGGCTCCGCAGTGTGCAGGAGGCACTGACATCCTCCCGCCGCCCGGCGTGCGGGAGATCGAGTTCCCGGTCCGGGTCTTTGTCTATCCCAGGTTTGATCCCTCGTCGCCCGGCTTCGAGGAGTGCATGGCACTAACAACGACCCACGAACTGGGACATTCCCTGGGCATCTTTGCCCACTCGCCAAACCCCGACGACATCATGTTTGCCGATCCCGGGGTGGCCGCCCTGAGCCCCCGTGACCGGGCTACCGCCGAGCTGGCCTACCATACCGAACCCACGCTCACCGTCGCTCCGCGGTGAGGTTGCATCACGCGCGGAAGCTGCCGATACTTTAGCGCATGACTGCCGAAACCACAGCAGCGCCGCGCGAGACCCTCACCCTCGTAGAGCACGGCCTTTTCCCCATCCGAATCCACGCCAACCTGACTCCGCCGACGCTGATCGAGCACGCGGTGCGGAGGGGCGAGGGCATCCTGACCGACCGAGGCGCCTTCTCGGCGGTGACCGCCCCCCATACCGGCCGCTCGGCCAAGGACAAGTTCCTGGTCGAGGAACCGGGTTTGGCGGATCGCATCTGGTGGGAGAAGAATGCGCGCCTCGACCCCGACGCATTCGAGCGGCTCCAGGGGGACGTGCGCGCGCATCTGGATTCACGCGAGGTCTTCGTTCAGGACCTCTTCGCCGGCGCCGACCCCGCCTACCGCCTGTCAGTCAGGTTCATCACCCCGAACGCGTGGCACGCGCTCTTTGTGCGCAACATGTTCATCCGGGCAGTGCCGGCCGAGCTGGCCCAGTTCCGTCCCGGCTTCACCGTGCTTCATGCCCCGGACTTCCAGGCCGATCCGGAGCGGCACGGCACCCGCAGCGGGACCTTCATCGTCATCAACTTCGGCAAGAAGGTGGTGCTGATCGGCGGTACCCGGTACGCGGGCGAGATGAAGAAGTCGATCTTCACGGCGCTCAACTACATTCTGCCGGGTCAGGGCGTGATGCCTATGCACTGCTCGGCCAACGTGGGCGCCGGCGGCGACACAGCCATCTTCTTCGGGCTTTCCGGAACCGGGAAGACCACACTCTCAGCCGATCCGACCCGGCAACTCATCGGCGACGACGAGCACGGGTGGAGCGACCGGGGTGTGTTCAACTTCGAGGGGGGCTGTTACGCCAAGGTGATCCGCCTTCGCCCGGACACCGAGCCCGAGATCTACCGCGCAACCCAGATGTTCGGCACCGTCCTGGAGAACGTGGTCCTCGACCCTGCCACCCGGACGGTGGACTTCGACGCGGACAGCATCACCGAGAACACCCGCGCCTGCTATCAGATCGATGCCATCCCCAATCATCAGCCCAGCGGTGCCGGCGGACATCCGAGGAACGTGGTGTTTCTCGCGGCCGACGCGTTTGGCGTGATGCCTCCGATCGCGCGGCTCACGGCCGAGCAGGCCATGTACCATTTCCTCTCCGGATACACGGCCAAGGTAGCGGGCACGGAGCGCGGTGTCACCGAGCCTTCGGCCACGTTCTCCGCCTGCTTCGGAGCACCTTTCCTGCCGCTCCACGCCGGTGTGTATGCCCGGATGCTTGGGGAGCGGATCGCGAAACACGGCGCCAAAGTGTGGCTGGTGAACACCGGCTGGACCGGCGGCCCCTACGGCACCGGCTCGCGGATGAAGCTGGCCCATACCCGAGCCATGCTGCGGGCGGCGCTATCCGGTGCGCTCGGCCGGGGCAAGTTCACCCACGATCCGGTCTTCGGTTTTCAGGTCCCGGCCTCGGTTCCCGAGGTGCCAGAGGGAGTTCTTGCACCCCGCGCCACCTGGCCCGACCCCACCGCCTATGACGCGCAAGCCCGGAAGCTGGCAACGATGTTCCGCGAGAACTTCGAGCATTTCCTGGCCGAGGTGCCGGCCGAAGTAGCCGCGGCGGGGCCTGGGGTGTGAAGCCAGCGGGGCAGCGGGGCAGCGGGGCAGGTCGAAAGGATGAGATCAATCCACAAGTCCCAACGGCCGAGGTCCGCCCCCCGGGCCCGCTGCCCCGCGGCCCCGCCGACAGCGAAATCATCCGAGATCCCTTGTGGGACAACATCCGGGTGGACCGCGCCGCGCTTCTCGCGCTCGACACCCCCGCGGTTCAACGCCTCCGCTACATCCGCCAGGTCGGGCACACATTCCTGGTCTACCCCGGGGCCACCCACAGCCGCTTCGAGCACGCACTCGGTGCCTTTCATCTGACCCGGCGGGCCCTCGCGGCGCTGGAGGAGCTGGGCGAGCTCGGGCCCGCCAGCACGGAAGAGCGCCTCGCGGTACGGATGGCAGCCCTGCTGCACGACATCGGCCACTATCCCTTCTCGCACGCGCTCGAGGAGGCCGGCTTCCCCTCGCATGAGAAGCTCGGAGTGGCCAAGCTCACCCAGGGAGAGCTGGGCGAGCGGTTGGTCGAGATCGGTGGCAAGGATTTCCCGGCGGCCGTCGGCAAGCTCATCAGCGGCACCAGCAGCAGCCCGCTTCAGGGCCTCATCTCGGGCTCCATCGACCTCGACAAGGTCGACTACCTGAGCCGCGACGCCAGGATGTGTGGAGTCCCGTATGGTACGGTGGATGTGGACCGGCTGCTTTCCTCCCTCACCCTGGTCGAGGTGGGGCCGAGCCGCTATGAGGTCGGGGTGCAGGAAAAGGGCATCAGCGCGCTCGAGTCGCTCCTCTTCGCCAAGTACCAGATGTACCGCAACGTCTACTGGCACCATGCCGTGCGGTCCGCCACCTGTATGTTCAAGCGGGCCGTGAGGGGCGCGGTAGGACGCGGGATGGTCACCGCGCAGGGCATAGCGGAGGCAACCGACGATGGCCTGATGGAGCTCCTTATTGGCCGGGACCACAACGAGCTTGCTGCCGCAATCCGGGCCCGGCGTCTCCACAAGCGCGCGCTCGACCTGCCGGCGAGCGACGTACCCGCGGATCTCCAGCCTTGGGTGGCGCAGGATCCGGACCTCCTGGAGCTGGTGGAGGACGCCGTCGCGATCCAGGTTGGACTGCCCCCCGGTGGCCTGCTGCTGGACTTCCCGGCTCGCTCGTCGATGCTCGGGGTAGACCTGCCCCTTCGTACCCGGACAGGCACCGTGGAGCGACTCACCGATGCAGGCCGGGCGGGGCAGCTGGGGCTTCCCCGGGTGGCGGACGAGTTGTACCGAAGCGCTCGCCGTCTTCGTATCTTTGTGGCGAGCGCGCCCAGCCGGTCGCTGGAGCGCGTACTGCACCTGCTGACCTTACCGACTGACGAGGTCAGGCGACGCCTTGAAGAAGGAGCAAACCTCTTGTGAGCGAGATTGGAACGATGCAACGGCGCGGGTTTGTGGCCCGGATCGCCGGGTTGGTTGCGGTTGGTGTGACGGGCCGTCGTCTCTGGGCGGAACTCCCGGGCGGCATGAGCCCCACCCCGATCGCGGTCTACAAGAGCAGCACCTGCGGCTGCTGCACCAAGTGGGTCGATCACATCCGGGCCAACGGCTTCGCTCCGGTGGTGCACGACGACGAGGGAATGGAGGCTCTGAAGGACGAGATGGGAGTGCCGCCGGCGGTCCGGTCCTGTCACACCGGCATCATCGAGAAGTATCTCATCGAGGGACACGTGCCGGCCTCCGACATCCGGCGCCTTCTGGCCGATCGCCCCAAGGTGGCGGGCCTCGCCGTGCCGGGTATGCCGCCCCGCACTCACGGGATGGCGCCCCCGGGAGTCGAGGTGGGCGGGTACGACGTGGTTTCGTTCCAGCACGAGGGGGCGACGCGAATCTTCGCCCGCCACTGATCCTTACTGCGGTGGGATGGTCAGGGTGACGACGTCACCCCGCCGCACGCTCATCTCCTCGCTCACCGGAGTGCGGTTTCCGCCGATGGGGTCTGCCAGAAACCGGACGGGACCGGCGCCGGATGTGAGATACCGTGGCACAGTAAAGGTCTTGGTCGAGTTTCCCGTGGCCAGGCCCAGCCGGACTCGCTGTCCGCCGCTGATGGCGTAAATCACCATGTCCGTAAATCCCTGATTCTCGACCTGAACCACCGCCGAGCTCGCCGGCTCGGGGCCCGTGTCCTGGGAGCGGCCGGTGCAGGCGGTCAGGATCGCACACATGAAGACGTGAGAAGCGCGGATGAAGGAAGGCATAGGACTCAGCGGTGAAGGTGTCGATCCGCGGCCCGTGGTGGTGCGGTACCGCGAGGAGTTTCGGAGCGAATTTGAGCGGCTGAACCGCGAGTGGATCGAGACCTACTTCGTCCTGGAAGCCGCCGACCGGGAGACCCTGGGCGATCCTCGCCGCAAGATTCTCGATCCCGGTGGGCAGGTCTTTTTCGTGCTCGACCGGGGCGAGGCCCAGGGGACCTGCGCGGTCCTTCGTCATAGCGCGGATGAGTGCGAGATCGCCAAGATGGCGGTTGCGCCGTCCGCTCGTGGCCGGGGCTACGGCGACCTCCTTATGGAGGCCTCCCTGGCCTTCGCCAGGGAGATCGATTCCCGCCGGGTGGTGATCGTTTCGAACACGGTACTGAGCCCGGCGATCCGCCTCTACCAGAAACACGGATTCGTGGAGGTACCACTGGCCAGTGATGGTCGCTATCGCCGCGCCAACATCCGGCTGGAGCTGGAGCTCAGCCCTTCGGCGCGCGCCTCGTTCCCCTGATCAGCCGGACGATCAGCAGCAGGACCACCGCCCCGATGAAGGCCACGAAGATCGCTCCGGCGATTCCAGGGAACGGCGTTCCCCACCCCATCTGGCCGAAAAGCCAGCCGCCAAGAAAGGCGCCCAGGATGCCCACAATGATATCGCCGACGATGCCGTAGCCAATGCCACCCATGACCAGAGATGCCAGCAGCCCGGCCACCAGCCCAACTATGATCCAGGTCAGTACGTCCACACATCCTCCTCAAGCAGCGGGGGTAAGGCGCCAAGGTACAGCCCTGCCCAGCGAGAGTAGCCTGCAAAGGCAATCGAGGATGTGCGGGGGATCACGAGTAGCCGATAGCCCCTTCAGAGGACCATCACGTGCTCAATGAAGCGCCCGACCACCACGATGCCGATCTCATCCTGAAGCTGTATGACCTGCGCCGGGAAACGGTGATGCGCGAGTCCCGCAACGCCATCAACGCCAAATTCTGGCCCCGAAATGCGGACGAGGCACTGGCCATCACCGCCACCGACCACCCGCTCAACATCGCCTACCGGCAAACGTCAGGCTACTGGGAGATGGTCTACGGGATCGCCCGCCATGGGATCGTTCCGGCAGACTTTCTGGTGGAGAACAACGGGGAGGGTCTGTTTCTGTTTGCGCGAGTGGAGCCGTACGTAGAGAAAATCCGTCAGGCGGGCTTCCCCCGCGCGTTTCGCAACGCACAGTGGGTGGCAACGGGCTCCGAGACCGGGATCGCGATGATGGAGGGGCTTCGACTCTACATCAAGCGGGCTCTCGAGGCCAGGACCCTGAGCTAGGACCGCTGACTCGCGGCGGCCGGCACCGCGGGATGCTCGCCGGTGTCGCTGTCCACCGAATCGATCCGGATCACGATCGTCGTGATGTTGTCCAGGCCGCCCCTCCGGTTGGCTTCCGACACCATCCGATCCACCCACGCCTGAGGCCCCCCCTGCGATCCCAGGATGTTGACCAGCTGCTCATCTTCGAGCATCCCGGTCAATCCGTCCGAGGCGAGCAGCAGGATGTCGCCCTTCTCCAGCGAGCCGAAGTAGATGTCGGGTGCGACATCGACCCCGGCTCCGACGCAGCGCGTGATCACGTTGCTGTAGGGATGGACCCGGGCCTGATCCGGTGTGAGCAGCCCGGCATCGACCTGCTCCTGAACGTAGGAGTGGTCCTTGGTGAGCTGGTGCAGCCGGCCATCCCGCAACAGGTACGCCCGGCTGTCGCCCACCTGCCCGACGAGGTAGCGCCGGGGCAGCAGCACCAGGACGGTTGCGGTGGTGCCCATGCCGCGTTTGTCCTGCTCCGACAACGTCCGCTCGAAGATGGCGTCGTTGGCGGTGCGTATGCCGGTCCGGACCCGCTCCCCGGCCTCTTCGTCGCTCAGGCCCCGCAGCGAGCCGATGGTCTGGGAGGTGATCCTCACTGCCATCTCGCTGGCCACCTCTCCTGCCGCGTGGCCACCCATGCCGTCGGCCACGATAAAGATCCCCTGCTCGGACAGCATCAAATAGTTGTCTTCATTACCCGAACGGACGATGCCGACATCGGTGCGGGCAGCGCAGGTGAAGTTCACGAGACTTTTCAGCTCAACAACAGGTATGCGAGTATTGCCATCAGGATCAGCAGGGACGTCACCAGAGCGGCAGAGGGACCCTTGGCGCGCGGAGTGGCCATACGGATCGGCCGCCTGGGTGGCCGGGGCCGGGGCATCTCGGCCTGCTGCAGCGGCTCCGATGCCGGCGCTTCCGATTCCAGCCGGGCCATGAGCCGGGTGCTTCCGGTGCGCCCGGCCGGCACCTTGTCGTCGAGGGGCTCGAAGAGCGCGATCACGTCACCGAAGCGAAGGGTTGTTCCCGGGCTGAGCGGCGTCTCGCCGGCGAGACGCTCTCCCTCGACAAAGGTGCCATTGGTGGAGCCGAGATCGGTCAGGATCCAGATCGCCTCCCGGCGCTGGAGCTTGGCGTGCATGGTGCTCACACTGGGGTCGCCGATGACGAGGTCGTTGTAGTCGCCCCGCCCGATGTTGACGACCGGCACCTTGATGGGCAGTCTCCTGCCCTTGAAGTCTCCGCTCCGGAACAGCAAGGATGCCAACGGCGCGGCCTCCGGTGAGGGCGGTGTCTTCAGACGGGCCGGCTCTTCCTCCGGCACCCCATGCATGGTGTCGGAGAGCCGCTGGGCGGCTCCGTCGGGCGGATGCGGCGGGACGTCAGGGGCAGCGGGGCTCTCCAAGGCAGGCTTGGGCGAGGCAGCGCCAGCGGCGTCAGCGGCGGCGTAAAAGCGGAATTCATCGTTGCCGATCCGGATTACGTCGGCCCGCGCCAGCAAGTGGGTCTTCCCTATGCGTTCGCCATTGACGTAGGTGCCGTTGACGCTGATGTCGAGCAGGATGTATCCGTCCAGCTCGTTGCGGATCTCGGCATGCTGGCGAGACACCTCGCTGCCCGCCACCACGACATTCGATCCGGCGTCGCGGCCGAACGAGAGCGGCTGCGCTCCCACGCTGTACTCCCGGCCATCGGTCAGACACACCAGGCGGCCGCCGGTGCGGGTTCCGGTTCCCTTGTAACCCGGCGGCGGAGCCAGGTCGGTAAAGGCACCGGAGTCGAAGAGCTGGGTGCTGCCCGCCCGGGCGGGATCGACCACCCGCAGCTCGCGACTTCCGATGCCGATCTTGTCGCCATGCAGCAGCGGGGTAGGATCGGAACCCAGCCGTACGCCGTTGACTCGCACCTCGGCCTCGCTGACGGCGCGGATGGCGGCGCCTCCGGCCGGCATCCCCTGCACCACGGCGTGGCGGGGCCGTATACCCTCGCCTTCGAGCACCATCGTGCTGTCTGAAGCCGAGCCTATGACGGTCTCACCGGCGGCGATCGGGTACCGCTCGCCGTCGATTTCGAGATGGATCATCGATTGATCCTAGGGAGAATGTCGAGTGCCGTGTAACGTATCCCCCGACTCATAACCATGCAAGCAAACGGAGGTTAGCCACCCGTCCCTAGGCGATCTTGCTCTCCGCCTGACCTCGTAGCTGCAGCTGGTACAGGCGCGCATACAGCCCCCGCTGCGCCAGGAGCTCACGGTGACTTCCCCGCTCACGTATCTCGCCGTGTTGCAGCACCAGAATCTCGTCCGCATGGAGGATCGTGCTCAGCCGGTGGGCGACCACCAGGCTGGTACGGCCGGTCATGAGCTCCGCGATGGCCACCTGAATCTGGCCTTCCGCCTGGGCATCCACCGAGCTGGTGGCCTCATCGAGCACCAGGATCGTGGGATCGAGCGCGAGCGCCCGGGCAAAGCTCAGCAGCTGGCGCTCCCCTACGCTCAGGCTCCGGCCTCGTTCCCCCAATCGGTGGTCGTACCCCGCCGGAAGGCGTTCGATGAACCGGTCAGCCCCTACCCTGCGAGCCGCTTGCCGGGCTGCCTCCGGCGCGATCGGAGCGTCGAGCGTCAAGTTGTGCTGAATGTCCCCGGCGAAGAGAAAGAGGTCCTGCTGCACGAAGCCGATCAACGACCGTAGATCGGAGGTGGAGAGTTGTCTGATGTCCACGCCATCGATCAGGATCCGGCCCCGGTCCGGGTCGTAGAAGCGCAGCAGGAGATTGACGACGGTGGTCTTGCCCGCCCCGGTGTGGCCCACCAGGGCGATCGTCTGGCCCGGTGATGCCGTGAACGACACGTCCCGCAGGACCCAGGGCCCCTCCGGACTGTAGCGGAACCAGACCCCATCGAATCGGACCTCGCCGCGCACCGGCTCCGACAGCCTCACCGGATTCACCGGCTCCAGCACGGTGACCGGTTGGTCCAGCAGCGCGAATACCCGCTCGGATGAGGCCATGGCGCTCTGCAGGAGGTTGAACTTCTCCGACAGGTCCTGGAGCGGTTGGAAGAAGCGGCGGGTGAGCTGGATAAACGCGGCCAGCACGCCCACCGTGATGGTGCCGCCCAGGGCCCGGAGCCCACCGTAGTACAGCAGCAGCGCCATGGCCACGGCGGTCAACAGCTCCACCACCGGAAAGAACACGGCGTAAATCGTGATCGAGCGCCGGTGCGCCTCGAGGTGCTCCTGATTGAGCTCCGCAAACCGGGCCGCCGAATCGGCCTCGCGTCCGAAGAGCTGGACTACCCGCATGCCCGAGAGCCGCTCCTGGAGGAACGCATTGAGCCGGGCAAGCCGTACCCGGATGTCGCCGAAGGCCTGCCGCACCCGGCGGCGGAAGATTCGAGCGGTGAGCCACACCAGCGGGATCACGGCAAAGGTGACCAGCGCCAGACGCCAATCGATCCACAGCATCATGGTCATGATGGCGAGCAGGGTGAACACGTCGCCGAACACGGTGACCACCCCCGAGGAGAACAGCTCGTTCAGAGTCTCGACATCGGAGGTGACCCGCGTCATGAGCCGGCCGACCGGATTCCGGTCGAAGTAGCTGATGCTCAGGCGTTGGAGGTGGCCGAAGATCTGCATTCGCAGGTCGTACATCACCCGCTGGCCGAGGAAGGTGGTCAGCAAGGTCTGCCCGTACTCGACCACGAACTCGAGGACGAGCGCGGCCAGAAACACGATGGCCAGTGTTCCCAGGAGGCCGGTGTCGCGGGCTGGAATGGCTACGTCCAGCGCCCGCTGGGTCAATACCGGCCCTACCAGAGCCAGGCCGGCGCCGGCCAGCAGCAGCAACACCGCCAGAGTCGTCAGGCCGCGGTACGGTCGAAGATAGACCAGCAGCCGCCGCAGCAGCCTCGCGTCGTAATTCTTGTCGAGTGCTTCGTCCTGATCCATGGCGATTCTAGCCGGCCGGCTCTACCAGCGCCGACTCATCCACCCCCTTGAGGCCCCGCCGCACCCAGCCGGAGAACACCAGGAAGCCGAGCGCTATGGTGAAGTAGCTCAAGGTGAGTCGCCAGATCAGGATGTAGATCGGGGTGAGCTCTCGGGGGACGTAGGAGGACATCACCGCGGCGGAGAGCACCTCTCCGATGCCCGACGCCCCGGGAGTAGGCGCGAAATACAACAGAAACATGACCAGGGTCTGGACCAGCAGGATATCGACGAAATTCGCGTGAAGGCCAACCGCTCGAAGCGCCACATACCCGGCCAGAAGCTTATTGGCATGAGAAGGACCGGAGAGGAGCGTGGCCCAGAGGAGCGCCAGCCAGCCCTTCGGGCTGTTGAAGGCCACCACGCTTTCATGCGCGAGATCGATCCCCTCGCGCAGCTTCTCCAGCCGGTCGGCCACCCCTCGGTTGCGGCGCCCGATGGCCTCGGCCGCTCGATGCAGCAGGTCGCGCACCAGCGTGGGGAAGAACATCACGAAGGCCATGAGCAGCCCGATGCCGGCGATGATCGCGAGGCTGCCGAGGAAGAGATCGAAGAGCGAGAGCCCCAGCACGTTGCCCCGCTGACCCAGCGACCGGCCTGCCCCGAAGAACACGGCGACGGGTCCGGCGATGGCGAAGAAGAGGATGGTGGCGACGAAGCTCATGAAGGTCGAGGTGACCGCCACCGGGAGCGGCACGCCGTAGCGCCTCATCGTGTACATCGTGGTGGGCCCGGCTCCGGAGTTGAGCGGGGTGATGTACCCGGCCCACGCCCCCATGCCTCCGGCGAGGATCAACCCCTTGAGTGGCGGTTTGGAATAGATATGGCGGGCGACAACCCAGAGCCGAAGGCCTCCGCCGATCCAGTCGAGCGAGGCAAGAGCCAGCCCTACGAGCACCCAGATCCACTGGACGCGGCCGACACCGGTCAGAAAGGCGGGAAGGTCGTTGCCATAGAGAAGCGTGATTCCCCAACCCGCCAACGAGGCGACGACGAACATCTCGAAGCCGCGGAGCAGCAATTTGGGGGTCAGGAGCAGAGGCATCGAGGGAGTAAATTAGCGGGGCAGCGGGGCCGCGGGGCAGGGGGGCGGCAAATTCAGGGGAGGATGGCGCCTCCGAGGCATGTAAACCTGCTCGGTGCTCTGGTGCCCTATGCCTTGCTGCCCCCGCTGCCCCCCTGCCCCGCGGCCCCGCTATTTTAGATGATGTCCCAGTCCGTCATCCGCATCGTCAACGCCCGGCAGAACAATCTGCGGGGCATCAGCGTCG
>CAZASU010000046.1:0-15808 GCA_964487785.1 uncultured Gemmatimonadaceae bacterium
GCTTCCTCCCACGTTCCCCTTCCCTCGTTCCCTCGTTCCCTCGTTCCCTCGTTCCTTCCCTACCGCTCCCGGTACCCCAGCCGGTCCGTGGTCTGGGCCAGCGCTCGGTGTTTCGCCACCAGCTCGGGGTCGCGGAAGACATAGATGAGAAGCGCCCCAGCCACGAATCCGCCGGCGTGGGCCCAGAACGCCACCCCGCCTTCGGATCCGCTGGTCAGTCCGCCGCCCAGGAGCTGAAGAAGGAACCAGTAGCCCAGCATGAGGTAGGCAGGCACCACGATGCGGGTGATGAAGATGCCCAGGAAAACCAGCATGTGGACCCGGACCTTGGGATAAAGGACGATGTAGGCACCCATCACCCCGCTGATCGCACCGGAAGCCCCCACCATGGGAATGGCGCTCGAGGGACTCATGAACGTCTGGACCGCGGCAGCGGCCAGTCCGCACAGGATGTAGAAGACGAGGCAGCGGAGGTGGCCCATCGAGTCTTCCACGTTGTTCCCGAAGACCCAGAGGAACCACATGTTGCCGATGAGGTGGAACCAGCCCCCGTGGAGAAACATGGAGGTGACCGGGGTAAACCAGGTCCGCTCGTCACCCAGCACACAGACGGTGTGCGGGCCCATAGGGACCGTGGCTCCCACCGGCAGAAGGCCAAGGAACTCACCGGGAATGAGTCCGAGCTCGCAAACCGAGCGCGAGAGGCTCGGCTCCGCGCCCATGCCTTGTACCAGCGCCCACATTGCCACGTTGACCCCGATGAGGATCAGCGTGACGATGGGAGTCTGGAGCGTGGGATTGTCGTCCCGGTATGGGAACATGGCTCAATATAACTGAGCCTTGAATGCTACTCGGTGGGGGCCTCGGTGTTCACCAATTCTGGCTTCCGGACAGCTGGACGGCGGATCTCCTGGGCCAGCGAGGGTCGGTCCTCCTTGCTGAAAGGCGGCAGGGTAACCGGCTGGCCGGTCTCGGCCGAACGGTAGAGTGCGCGAATGACCCGGACGTCCGCTAAACCTTCCCACCCCGATGGCTCCGGGGAGGCACCGGTCAGGATGCACTCGGAGAAGCTGATCAGCTCGGGCGCGAACTGGTCCCGCTTGGGAAACGTGCGCTCGCGAGTCCGGCCGTCGATCGTCACCTGCTGAGTGAGGCCTTCGGCATACTCGTAAGCCGGGTTCATCACCAGTTCCCCCTTGGTGCCAATCACCCGGTAGGTCCCCACGTCGGTGCCGTTGAAGCTGCAGGTGAAGCTGGCCACGCGCTCGCGTCCAGGGAACCGCAGGATGGCGGCGGTCATCTCCTCGCATTGCTGGAAGCGACGCTCCCCGTTGTTGGCACTGAAGGCCATCACCTCCATCGGCTCGGCACCAAAGAGATTCCGCACCGCGTTGATGCAGTAGATGCCGATGTCGTAGAGCGGCCCCCCGCCGAGCTCACGCGGGTTGAGCCGGATGTCGCCTTCCTTGACCTGCATGGTGAACACCGAATCGAACAGTCTTGGCTCCCCCAGACTTCCCCCCTGCACCAGGTCGATGGCCTTGAGGTTGGCTTCCTCGAAGTGAAGCCGATAGGCCACCATCAGCTTCACCTCGTTCTCCTCGCAGGTCCGGATCATGGCCAGGCAGTCCTCTTCGGTCACCGCCAGCGGCTTCTCGCAGAGGACGTGGACCCCGGCCCGGGCCGCCCTTTCGGTGTACTCCCGGTGGAGGTGGTTGGGCAGGGCAATGTAGACCGCGTCCGCCGCGCCACTCTTCAGGCAGTCCTCGAATTGGTCGTAGGAGAACCGGGCCTTGACCTTATAGCGGCGGCCGAGCTTTTCCAGCTTTTCCGGGTCGCCCGAGACCAGGGCCGCGAGCTCGGCGTTCTCTACGTGGGCAAAGGCGGGCAGAACCGCTACTTGAGCGATGTGGCCCAAGCCAACCACCGCGTAGCGAACCTTCTTTCTCCCGGCCTGCTTTGGTGCGCGGGGCATAAGTCCTCGGCTGAAGAAAAACGGGGCTTCATTGGCATTAGCCAGGAAACCCCGCGATTCCGGCATGGGTTTAGGCGCGTCTATTGGCCGTAAGCCCTAGAGTGCCCGTCGCCCCTGAATCAACTGCATCACGGCCAGGATCACCGCGATGACCAGCAGCACATGAATGAACCCACCGAGGCTGTACGACGTGACGACCCCCAGCAGCCACAGCACCAGGAGTATCACGAAGATCGTCCACAGCATGGCTACCTCCTCACGTTGGATTAACCCAAGGAACTACCGGCATTAACTTATTTGGTCTCCGCCATCAGCGTCGTGAGCCAAGTCACGATGGTCAAACTCAGCTGGTTGGGTTTCAACATACGCCAAAACGGCAGCTTGGGGCGGTACGGCACTTGCTCGTTGAGGAGCCAAACCTAAGGTGGATGGCAGACAGGGCACCCGTCCGGGCAGGACGATCTTACTCGGGAGTAGACATGGCTTCCAAAATCATCGGAATCGATCTCGGCACAACCAATTCAGTCGTGGCGGTAATGGAAGGTGGAGACCCGGTAGTCATCCCCAATGCGGAAGGTGGTCGCACCACCCCCTCGGTCGTGGCCTTCACCAAGGATGGCGAGCGGCTGGTGGGACAGGTGGCCAAGCGCCAGGCCGTCACCAATCCCCAGCAGACCATCTTCTCGATCAAGCGGTTCATGGGACGCCGCCGGAGCGAGGTGGCCGATGAGGTCAAGAAGGTCCCCTACAAGCTCATCGAGGGGCCCAACGGAATGGCTGTAGTCGAGATCCAGGGTAAGCGGTATACCCCGCCCGAGATCTCCACGATGATCCTCCAGAAGATGAAACAGACGGCTGAAGACTACCTCGGCTACACTGTCGACAAGGCGGTCATCACCGTCCCGGCATACTTCAACGATGCTCAGCGCCAGGCCACCAAGGATGCGGGCAGGATCGCGGGACTCGACGTGCAGCGGATCATCAATGAGCCGACAGCCGCGGCGCTCGCCTACGGGCTGGACAAGAAGAAGGAAGAGAAGGTCGCGGTGTTCGACCTCGGCGGCGGCACCTACGACATCTCGGTGCTGGAGCTGGCGGAGGGTGTCTTCGAGGTGAAGAGCACCAACGGAGACACCCACCTGGGCGGCGACGACTTCGACCAGCGCCTGATCGACTGGCTGGTGGCCGAGTTCAAGAAGGACCAGGGCATCGACCTCTCCAAGGACCCGATGGCGCTCCAGCGCCTGAAGGAGGCCGCGGAGAAGGCCAAGATGGAGCTGTCGAGCACCACGCAGACCGACATCAACCTGCCGTTCATTACCGCGGACCAGTCGGGGCCCAAGCATCTCAACTTGAGCCTTACGCGGGCCAAGTTCGAGCAACTTGTGGACGACCTGATCCAACGCACCATCCCGCCGATGCAGCAGGCGCTGAAGGACGCGGGGCTCGATCCCAAGCAGATCGACGAGGTCATCCTTGTTGGCGGCCAGACGCGCATGCCCAAGGTACAGGAAATCGTGAAGAACTTCTTCGGGAAAGAGCCTCACAAGGGCGTGAACCCCGACGAAGTCGTGGCCATCGGGGCGGCCATCCAGGGCGGCGTACTCGCGGGCGAGGTCAAGGATGTGCTTCTGCTCGACGTGAACCCGCTGTCGCTCGGCATCGAGACGCTGGGTGGGGTCACGACCGTGCTCATCCCCCGGAACACCACCATCCCCACCAAGAAGTCGGAGACGTTCTCGACGGCTGAGGACAATCAGACCACGGTGGAAATCCACGTGCTCCAGGGCGAGCGCCAGATGGCCCAGGACAACCGCACCATCGGGAAGTTCCAGCTGACCGGCATCCCCCCGGCTCAACGGGGCACGCCGCAGGTCGAGGTCGGTTTCGACATCGACGCCAACGGGATCCTCCACGTCACCGCCAGGGACAAGACCACGGGGAAGGAGCAGAAGATCAGGATCGAGGCCTCGAGCGGGCTCAGCGAGGGTGAGGTGGACCGGATGGTCAAGGCGGCCGAGCAGCACGCCCAGGAGGACAAGACCCGGCGGGACGAGATCGAGGCTCGCAACCAGCTCGACAGCCTGGTGTACCGGGTGGAGAAGGACAGCAAGGAGTGGGTTGACCGCTTGCCATCTGATGCCAAGGGTCGCCTGGACTCGGCCCTGGAGGCCGGCCGAGAGGCCCTCCGGAGCGGCGACGCTGACGGCATCCGCCGTGCGCTGGACGAGCTCAACACCGCCTACTCGGCCGCCGGCGCGGCGCTCTATCAGGCGGCCGGAGCAGCTGGATCGAGTGGCGGCGCCGCGGGTGAGGCCCCGCGAGGCCCCGGCGAGCCGGCCCAGGCGGGTCAGGCCGGCCCGGACGACGTGGTCGATGCGGACTACGAGATCGTGGACGAGAAGAAATGAGCAGTAGGGGCGCACCGCGTGCGCCCTTACGGCCCGGATGTCACCCTGAGCAACGCGAAGGGGCCGATGCTACATTTCGGCCCCTTTTGCCCTTCAGCGCACCCGCACTGTTAAATTGTACGGGTGCAAGTTGATCCTCACGCCTTCCCGAAGGACCGCTCGATGTCCTCACGCTCGCTAAATTGGCTCAAATTCGGCGGTCTGGTCGCCCTGGCGTTTGCGCTCGGGTTGCTCTTTGCCGGGCTGCTCGATCTGCCGAACCGCACCGCAGCCCAGGAACAGGGGCGCCAGGCCTCCTCCATCGCCAAGGTCCCCCCACCCTCCATTCCCGCTGCGCTGCCCCTCCAGGAGCTCAGTGAGGCCTTTGCGGCGGTGGCGGAGCATGTGAAGCCCAGCGTGGTCTATATCCGGTCCCAGCGGACCGAAAACGCGGCCAAGCAAAGGGTTCCGCCCGGCATGGAGCGGTTTTTCCCCCGTTTCAAGCAGCGCGACGATATCGAGCAAGGCAGCGGCTCGGGGTTTGTGGTCTCGTCCGATGGCTTCATCCTCACCAACAACCACGTGGTCGAGGGGGCCGAGCAGGTGACAGTCCGGCTGCTCGACCGGCGTGAATTCAAGGCCAAGGTCATCGGGACCGACGCGAACACCGACGTGGCCGTCCTCAAGATCGACGCCAAGGGTCTCCCCCCAGTGGCCCTGGGAAACAGCGAGGATGCGCGGGTCGGCGAATGGGTGCTGGCCATCGGCAACCCCTTGGGCGAGGGCCTCACCTTTACCGTCACCTCAGGCATCGTGAGCGCCAAGGGCCGGGCGCTCCAGGGACTGCCCGGCCGCGGCCAGGGAAGCATCCAGGACTTCATCCAGACCGATGCCGCCATCAATCCGGGCAACTCTGGTGGTCCGCTGGTGAGCGTTCGCGGTGAGGTGATCGGCATCAACTCCGCCATTGCCAGCGAGACCGGATTCTATTCCGGCTATGGTTTCGCCATTCCCATCAACCTCGCTCGTACGGTCATGAACCAGCTGGTCGAGACCGGCTCGGTGCACCGTGCCGCGCTCGGCGTGTCGATCGACAACGTCACCCTCGAAGACGCGGCATACGTGGGGCTGCCGGAGATCCGCGGGGTGGTGGTGAAGGACATTCCCAGCGATGACTCCCCGGCCAGGGCCGCGGGCATCCTCCCCGGCGACGTCATCGTCGCGGTGGACAGCAAGCCGGTCGACCGGGTCGGGCAGCTGCAGCAGGTGATCGGCTTCCGGAAGCCGGGAGACGTGGTGAAGGTGGAAGTCGCCCGGAAGGGCGGCGTCCGGAAGACCTTCAACGTCAAGCTCCAAGCACTCAACGACCAGTCCCAGCTGGCGGGGGCAGACGAGGGCGACACGGACCGTTCCAATGCACCCAGCGGGGCCACCATGAACCGCCTCGGCATCACCGTCGAGCCCGTGACTCCGGATGTCGCGCAGCAGCTGCAGCTGCCCCAGGGAATGCGCGGTCTGGTGGTCACCGACGTCACCCCCGGCGGGCCGGCGTGGGAGACCCTGGTAGACGACCCGCAGCGCAACGGCCCCGACATCATCCTCTCCATCGAGGGCAAGCCGGTAGGAAACGAAAACGATCTCAGGAATGCGCTCAAAGCCGAGAAGCCGGGGAGCATCGTTACCCTCGGCGTCTACAACCCGCGGACTCAGAGCCGCCGCATCGACCGGATCCGTCTGGGCGAGTAAGCGGGGCAGCGGGGCAGCGGGGCAGGAAGGTAGAAGGGCTCCTCATCCTGAGAGCGGTAGCGGATGAGGGGCTCTTTTCCATCAACCTGATCCTGTCGTCCTTCCCGCCTTTCCCGTCCTTCCCGTCCATCGTTCCCTCCTTCCCTCGTTCCGCCTAGCTTTCACCATGGCCCTGCGCGGAATGATCTTTGACATCCACGGCACCCGATCTGGTTATTGTCGCCTGGGAGAAGCTGGCACTCACCTCCGCCGAATGCGCCATGGTGGGCGATACCGTTTACGACGCGCAGGCGTGCCGTGGAGCCGGGGTGGTAAGCATCCCTCGCCGCGGCCAGCCACTAGTCACACCCCATCCGCACTCAGGAGCCGGTCAAATGACCACCAGTGAAGAGACCGATTGGATGAATCATCCTGCCATCCGGGCGCTGGTGGACGAGGCCAGTACCCTGGTGCTGGAGGAGCGTATCACGCTGGTGAAGGGATTGATTCCTGGAATAGCGAACGCCCTGTCGGAAGACGAGTACGAGCAGTTCGTCACCTTCATCCGGCTCAAGGGCGAGCGGTATCAGGAAGCGAAGTCCCATCCTGGTGAGGGGCGGGCCGAGCGGCACACTCCGGGTGAGCGCGAGCTGGAAGGACGGTAGCCAGCGGGGCAGCGGGGCAGCGAACCTAAAGAGATTGTCACCCTGAGCGCAGCGAAGGGACCGGAAAGTTGATGACGAATTGGACTGTGTGGGTCACTGCTGCCTTAGGACTAACAGGATGCCAGGGAGACCCCTCAAAGGCAGGAGCATCACCATCGAAGACAGCGGATTCTCCGATCGAGCGCAAGCTGGCCCAGTACACCACGGTTCGTCTGACGACCGATCTCGATAGGCTGAGCGCCAGCGAGCGCCAGATGATCCCACTCCTCATCGATGCCGCGCGCTCCATGGATGCGATCTTCTGGCGCCAGGCGTACGGTAACCGTGATTCCCTCCTGCAATCGATCGCCGACCCCAGCACTCGACGCTACGCCGAGATCAATTACGGTCCCTGGGACCGGCTCGACGGCAACGCTCCCTTCGTCGAGGGAGTCGGTCCCAAGCCCGAGGGCGCCGGGTTCTACCCTCGAGACATGACCAAGGAGGAGTTGAAGGGGAAGGCGCTGGAGAGTCAGTACACGCTGGTCCGCCGTGACTCGGCCGGCGCCCTGATCGCCGTGCCCTACCACGAAGCCTACGCCGACCAGATCCGCCCCGCCGCCGCAAAGCTGCGTGAAGCCGCGGAGCTGGCCGAAGATCCCGGGCTCCGCCGCTACCTGGAGCTCCGGGCCCAGGCGCTGGAAACCGATGAATATCAGCCGAGCGACATCGCATGGTTGGACATGAAGGACAACACCCTCGATGTGGTCATCGGTCCCATCGAGACCTACGAGGACCAGCTCTTCGGGAACAAGGCCGCGCACGAAGCATTCGTCCTGATCAAGGACAAGGAGTGGAGCGGACGGCTGGCGCGGTACGCGGCCATGCTCCCGAGTCTCCAGAGCGAGCTGCCCGTTCCCGCGGCGTATAAGCGGGAAAGGCCGGGCAGCGACTCCGACCTCAACGCCTACGAAGCCGTCTACTATGCCGGCGACGCCAACGCGGGTTCCAAGACCATCGCGATCAACCTCCCCAACGACGAGGAGGTCCAGCTGCGGAAGGGAACCCGCAGGCTCCAGCTCAAGAACGCCATGCAGGCAAAGTTCGACAGGATTCTGCTGCCCATCGCGGGTGAGCTGATCGCGGAGGACCAGCGCAGCCACATCAACTTCGAAGCCTTCTTCTCCAACATCATGTTTCACGAGGTAGCGCACGGGCTGGGAATCAAGAAGACTATCGGCGGCAAGGGAACCGTGCGCGAGGCGCTCAAGGACCAGGCCGGTGCGCTCGAGGAGGGCAAAGCCGATATCCTCGGCCTCTACATGATCACCAAGCTGCACCAGCGGGGCGAGCTGAAGGGACAGGATCTCGACGACAACTACGTGACCTTCCTGGCCGGCATCTTCCGATCCATCCGGTTCGGCGCCTCCAGCGCGCACGGCCGGGCCAATGCCGCCCAGTTCTCCTTCTTTCAGGACCAGGGCGCGTTTGCCCGCGATTCAACCACCGGCCGCTACCGGGTCGACTTCCCCAGAATGCGGACCGCGGTGGACGCCCTCGCGGGACAGATCCTTCGCTTCCAGGGTGATGGTGACTACGCGGGCGTCACCCGCTTCATGGCCGACCGGGGCAGGCTCTCGCCGGTGCTGCAGCAGGATCTCGCGCGGCTGGGTTCGCAGGGCATTCCGGTGGACGTCGTCTTCGAGCAGGGCCCCGAGGTGCTGAGGTAGTGGAACCGGACGAAGAGGTAGTAGTACCAGAGGTGGTGGTCCGGAGCATCCGCCGGCGGAGGACACTGCCACCACCGCCGGAGGCCCCGCCTCCGGTATCTGCGCGCACCTGGCTGATCTACACCGCGCTGGCCGCGGGGATGGCGGGGTTGATGTTCGAGGGCCACCTGAGCGACCGCCCGGGCAAGCTTCCGCTCCCGAGTCTTTCCCAGGCCACCGAGGTCAGATCCGCAATTTCGGAGTCGGCCGAGTCGTTGCGGGTGGTTGTGGGCTGGGACCTCAGCTTGTCGGATTCTGCCGGCGCACCGGATTCGGTGCGGGTCCGAGTGATCCCCGAACAGGGGGACACGGTGGTGTTGACTCAGCCGGCCAACCAGCTGGCCGACACCGCCTACCTGCCGGCACCAGCCGCTGGGCAGACGGCGACAGGCCTCTCCTGCGTGGCTGCCCAGCACGACCAGGGGCCACCGCAGGAAGTCTGCACCCCGTGGCAATACGTCCGGCCTTCGGTCACCGCCTTGGCCGCGGCAGCAACCGGTCGGATCGTCATCCAGCCGAGCGGGCTGCAGATCGACCCGGACATCGGTGGAAGGTGTACGGAGTGGCAGCGAACCCATCCCCCCGATTCGGTATGGATCGAGGTGAACCGCACCGCCGTACCGGAGTGTACCGGCCCCAATTGGAAGCCGACGGTGGCCCAGTTCTGTGCCTTTGTGGTGCTGCCGGATGGACGGAGGGTCAAGACCTCGAACTCGACCAACAATCCCTACTGCGAGGAGCTCTTCGCTGAATGGATTCGGGAGCGGTATTCCTGAGCGGCGGGATTACCCTTCTGCTCGGTGACGTCTCGCTGCGTTCCCCACGCCCCCACCAGCTGCCCCCGCTCGAAAATCCCCACCAGATTATTCACGAAGTACTTGGCGTTGCCGTGGCGGTCGATCTCGTGTGACTCCGCATCCTCGAGCCGGTACCCGCTCCGGATGAAGGAGCGAAGGTAGGCCACGTTCTCAGGATTGGAGGGCGGGCAGAACACCACCAGGCGAGTGCCGATCACGTCCACGGCCGCCCGGAACCCGTACATCTTGGCGAATGCGTCGTTACACTCGGCAAGAACAGAGTAGAGATAGAGATGCTCGACCTGCTCGTCCTCAGGCAGCGTGATGTCGAGAGGTTTCTCGTGGTGAAAGCGCCAGGTGGCCTCGGTGGTCACTTCGAGGAATGGTGGGGCAGTGTGGGGCGTTTCTGAAGAGAACGCGATCGAGCCACTGTCGGGGCTCGCGAACCGGGTACCGGTCAGATCCGAAGTCGGCTCCTGCCCCATAGCTCTTCCTACGGCCTGCCGCGTTGCCCGCGTGCGCCGGAACATTTCGCATACCGCGGCGAGCGCCGACCCAGCCACGAGCACGCCGGGGTCCCGTGAGACCAGTCCGGCAAGCAACACGGCCAGAATACCCGGCCCGACGCCGCCGTAGAGAGCGCTGATGGTCACCGCCACCAGGAGCGCCGGACGAGTATCGGATATGGAGAGTGGCCCCAGGACTTTCATCATGAGCACCGCGGCCGCAACGGAGAGGACGGCAGCTCCGTAGCGTAGCAGCACCACGCTGGACGGCCAGGCTGAGCGGGTTTCGGGAGGCGGGCTAACGGGCACGAGGGGATCGGTCCTGGGGCGTTATGGTTTTAAGCTACGACCGTGGACAGAGGCGCACAACAGAGATGGATGCCCCTTTCGGTCAGGTGGTCGCGGACTGGGTCTCACGCGCAGGACTCTCCATTGCCCGATCTCCACAGCCAGCTCAAGGCCGGGCTCGCCGGCCGCTACGTTCTCGAGGCTCTGGTAAGCCTGGATTCCACCTTTCCGGTGAGCAACTCCATCCTGGGTCCGGCCTATCTCGTACAGGGAAGGCAGGCCGACGCAGTCCGGGTGTTCGAGCGCGGGGGATGACGCTGCTAAAGCGGATGAACCTGCCGGTGGCACGATGATGGTTATACTTCTACTCACGCGAACGTGGCGGAACTGGCAGACGCGCAGGACTTAGGATCCTGTCCCGCAAGGGGTGCGGGTTCAACTCCCGCCGTTCGCACCTACTTGTCTATCAATGATATACGGGGATGGTAGTACTGACCTAAGCTCCCGAGCCGGGTTTGTACCGATGGCTAAACTGTGGCGGTTCGGAGCAGTCGCACGGTCTGATCGATGGCGGCGGCCAGACGTGAGACGGCATCCCTCAGTCGGCCTCGCTGGTGATCGCGTAACGCCGAAACACCTCCGTGGTCTTGTGCCCTGTGAGCCGCATGGCCCAATGCTCGGGCACTCCAGCTCGGAGGAGGTTGCGTGCTGAAGTACGTCTGAGGTCGTGGAAGAGCTTACCGGACTCCCGCGCGCTCGCAGGCTGCCCTCCAAGTCTCGTCCATCTTCCTGATCTGCCTGCCTTCGCGCGATGAAATACCCACGGGACAATCTGCCCGTCCGCCGCTGGACGTCATCAGTGTAGGCTCGCTGCTCGCGGAGTGCTGTAGCCACCTTGAGGCAGCACGCCGACTGGGAACGTGCGACCGTCGTCGTTCTTAGTCGAGGTGCCGGCTCTCGCCTTATCCGAGCGAACCCACGATCAGGTGCAGTGGCTGCGGCCGGGACGTTTCCTGGACTGCCCAGGCGTGGGATGCCGCGCAGCATCTGTGTAGCGCCTGCGCGGGGACTCAGCGGTCGACGGCCCCGATTCCTTCGCCTGAGAAGGGACCAGCGACCCTCTAGCGGGAGCCGTGCCGCAGCGATAGCATGGGCAAGGAGGATAACCAGCCATGCTGCGCATACATCTCGGACTCTTCCCTGCTTTCCTTACTACCCCTACGTCGATCGTTTCCCAGGACACTTCGGCCGCGCGCTCGCAGGCCGAGCTCGTGCGCGAGGCAGATTCAGTTCGAGCTACCTACGCAGATTCGTTGGGCCCCGCAGAGGTTCCACCCGACGATTCCCCGGCTCCTAATCCTGTTGCCGCATCCCCCACCGAGCCCAGTCCTCCGTCCCAACCTTCCCCACCCGTAAGCGACAAGCCAAGCGCTGACCAGATCGCAAGGGCGATCGCGCAGGGCCAGAACGCCAATGATTTCCAAGGCATTCACGGGGGGAGCACGACCTTTGATGAAGCAAGGCCGCGGCTTCGATGTCACGCTGACCGGGCCCTTGATAGCGGGCAGACGCTCATCGTCGATGGCGGGATCAGCTGCTGAGAGAGAAGGGCAGCCCATGGCGGCAAACCCAGTGGAGACGATCCTGGACGCAGCTGGTGCGGGGCCGGTATTAGTTCACGCGGACCTATTACAAGTCATACGCCTGGTCCAGTGGAGGGGGGTCGGCCTAACCGACCTGCTCCGCAAGCACATGGAGTTGCTCCAAGCCGCGACGGGCGGTCGCAGTTTATGGATGCCTGCGTTCAATTACGACTATCCCAAAACGCGCCGATTCGACGTGCGTGAGTCACCCTCTCAGGTGGGCCAGCTCACCGAATTTTTTCGTATCCAGGTGGCTCACTGGCGCACCCCCGTGCCCATGTTCAGCGTCAGTGGTGTGGGTCCGCGTCCCGAATTGAAGCGGAGCGCCCCGCTGGATCCTTTCTCGGCGCACTCGGTCTTCGCCGAACTGGGTCGCGAGGACGGAACGATCCTTTTCTACGGGGCCCCGTTCGCGTCCTGCACCGCGATCCACCACGTGGAGCGCCTCATGGGACAGCCGCCCTACCGGTACAATAAGTCCTTTCCTGGGAAGGTCGTCGATGACGACGGCCGCGTTGAAAACCTAGAGCTGCGCACCCACGTGAGACCTTGGGAGCGGCGCCTTGAGTACGATTGGGCGACGCTGTTCAAAGAAGCGCAGGAGGCTGGCGTTGTCATTACGGCCGATGGCAGCGGTCCGGTGTTCGCGGTCCGTGCCCGCGCCCTCTTTGCGCTGTGGGGCGAGGCCCTCGAACGCGATCCGCTCCATCTGTTACATGCACGGACACGCGCCTGGGTGGGGCCGATGCTTCAGCAGCTCGGCCGCCCCTTCCGGCAAGAGGACTTTGAGACGTCTCAGGCGAGGTGACGGCGTTGGACGAGAAATCGATCGGTTCACAGATGCACGGTTGGGCCAGAGACTTGTTCCCCATCTGCCGCAGCCTCACGGGGGAGGGCGTGCGCCAAACGCTTCGCTATTTGCAAGAGCTGGTGCCCGGCCTTGCGCTGAGAGAGGTTCCGTCGGGGTACCAGGCCTTCGACTGGGTCGTGCCCGACGAGTGGAACATTCGCTCCGCGTTTATCGAGGATGAGAGCGGCCGGCGCGTGGTTGATTTTGCCGAGCACAACCTTCACGTGGTGGGCTACTCAGAGCCGGTAGACCAGTGGGTGACGCTGGAGGAGCTTCAGAAGCACCTTCATTCCATGCCCGAGATGCCTGACGCCATTCCGTACGTGACCTCGTATTACGCGCGCCGGTGGGGTTTTTGCCTCGAGCATTCGCGGAGACAGAAACTCCAGCCAGGCCGTTATCGAGTCGTCATCGACAGTTCGCTGGGACGGGGCGTGCTCAATTACGGGGAGCTCATCCTGCCTGGAGAGGAATCGCAGGAAATCCTTTTGTCGACCTACGTGTGCCACCCGTCCATGGGCAACAACGAGCTGTCGGGACCGGTGGTGACCGCCGCACTCGCGCAATGGCTGCGATCACTCTCGCGGCGCCGCTACACGTACCGAATTGTTTTTTTGCCGGAGACCATTGGATCAATCACCTATCTCAGTCTGCACCTGGAAGAGTTAAGGCGAAAGACGGTTGCGGGCTTCGTCGTGACCTGTGTCGGAGACGACCGGGCGTATTCATTCTTGCGTTCCCGCAGAGGCGACACCCTGGCGGACCGCGTTGCCATACACGTGCTGTCGCACCGTGCGCCCCAGCATCTGGAGTACTCTTTCCTCGAACGCGGTAGTGACGAACGGCAATACTGCAGCCCGGGCGTGGACCTGCCGGTGGTGTCAGTGATGCGTTCGAAATACGGCACCTATCCGGAGTACCACACGTCTCTGGATGACCTGTCGCTCATTACCCCCACGGGGC
Source organism: uncultured Gemmatimonadaceae bacterium (assembly GCA_964487785.1). Lineage (GTDB taxonomy): Bacteria > Gemmatimonadota > Gemmatimonadetes > Gemmatimonadales > GWC2-71-9 > CAVVWJ01. Next base: position 13,551 of record CAZASU010000046.1, read on the forward strand.
TCGAAGGCGCGTACGATCGGTTGCGCGAGTGCCTGGAGTTACTTGAGGCGAATTACATCTACCGATGCGCCAAGCCCTGCGAGCCTCAACTGGGCAAGCGAGGTCTTTACTCCACCTTGAGCACCCGAGACTCGGGGAAGACCGTCCGCACGATGCTCAACGTGATTGGCTACGCCGATGGGGTAACGGATCTGATCGGCATTGCAGAGCGCATCCACGCATTTGCCGGCGAATGTGCAGAAATCGCATCGCGGCTCGAGACGGCCGGCGTGCTGCTCCGACTGCCTGCGCCACAAGCCGGCCAGTAGAGTTCCTCGTAGATGACCTCTCCCGTTTCAGACACAGGCAGGAGCGGTGAGGTCCACGCGCCCGATGTCAGCGGAGGGTTCCAGCGGCACATTACGATGCTGCGTAACCGCTGGTCTACTGCCATCTTCCTCGACTCGTTTCGGAACCGCTGCGCGAATCGTTGCGTCAGAGCCGCGATGTCCCCGCGAATGCTGGGGTCAGGCGTCGTGAGCTTGAGGTCATCTGGGCTCGCCACCGAGGGCTTCCAGCCTTCCTCAATCTCCTTACGCCCTCGGTCCATCATCCCGTCCATCATGAAAAGCAGGTCGTCCGGGTGCCGTGCCGCCATTGTAGCCACATCGTCCCGGTTCTAGCCCACCAGGCATCGAGCCTCGAGACTATCGATCCCCGCTGCGGCCGCCGCGCTTTGGGCGGAATAAAGGCGACCCTCACTTCAACGAAGGGGAAAAATCATGACAACGACCAAGGGCTCTCCGAAATTCCTGCAGCTTTCTTCAAACGAGGAGTTATCTCGCCGAGAGCGCTTCCTGCGCCTCTACGACCAAAGCCCGGTTCCGGAAGAGCATCGGCTTAACAGCCTGCCGCTTTTCATCCGGCGGCAGGTGCTGTCGCGGATGCTGTTCTTCAACGAGCTATACCAGAAAATAGTGAACGTGCACGGCATCGTCATGGAATTTGGCGTGCTGTGGGGCCAGAACCTGGCGCTGCTGCAATCGCTGCGCGGCATCTACGAGCCGTTCAACCACAACCGCAAGATCGTGGGCTTCGACACGTTCGAGGGCTTCCCGTCCGTCCATGAGCGCGACGGCCGGTCGAGCCTCGTGAAGGCGGGCAACTACGCGACAACCAAGGGTTATGAAAGGTACCTCGCGCAGGTGCTCGACTATCACGAGCAGGAAAGCCCGATCTCGCACATCAAAAAATACGAGCTCGTCAAAGGCGACGCCTCGGTCCAGATCGCGAAATACCTGAAGGACAACCCCGAGACGATCGTGGCGCTCGCGTATTTCGACATGGACATGTACGAGCCGACGAAAAAATGCCTCGAAGCGATCCGCAGCCACCTGACGAAGGGCAGCGTGATCGGGTTCGACGAGCTGAACCTGCATGACTTTCCCGGCGAGACGCTGGCGCTGAAAGAAGTGCTGGGCCTCGACCGCTACCGGATCCGACGAAGCCCGCACGGCTCGGTCGCCTCATATCTCGTGGTGGAATGACCTTGGAGTCTCGCAGGGCTGGTCCGGCAATTCGATATCCGCTGCGTCAGCGCTGGCAGCGGCTGAACTGCAGGCGAGGTTCGCCCTCGAGAAGAAGATCCACCTGGCGCCTCGACCTCGTGTCCCGGCTCACCGGGAACCGATAGCGCTCTGGCACAACACGCTCATCTCTGGGTGTGGGAGCCACCGACGCCTTCTCCCAGACACTGCGTTAGGTCCAGAATGCGACAATTAGGGCCCGAACTGCGACAGCCTGGTAACGTTCCCGGTAACAAACCCAGCCAACGCAGGTCAGCGCCCGTCAGCGTCCCAATAGCGAAGACTCAACCAGCCCAGCGCTGGTCAGCGCTCATCAGGGGGCGGACGCCCCTCCGGAGCAAGAGGTCGCGTACTGAGAGGTTGGGATCGTGTCCAGGCCGCCAAGATGGTCATCCGACTGGTGTGGTCTCCGGCACAGGTTATCTCCACACTTGCAGAATTTGTATTTTTTGAGCGCCGGAATCCCAGAGCCGAAATAAAAGCGAGGAGCCCCTAGCGGGCGCCCCTCAGCCCTGGCGGGCTGTCAGGGTGACATTCTTTCCGTCCTTTCCGCCTTCTCCGCCTTCTCCGTCCTCTCCGTCCTCTCCGCCAGTATCTCCATCGCGGCGTTCCGGCCGTTGATTCCGATCACGCTGCCACCCGGATACGTCCCCGCACCGCAAAGGTACAGCCCCTCCATCGGGGTCCGCGGCG
>CAZASU010000047.1:0-6546 GCA_964487785.1 uncultured Gemmatimonadaceae bacterium
TCAGCGCAAGACCGGGAGTCCGGACCGGAGGAGCGGCGATGGGGGAGTGGGTTGCGGTGGTCGCCGGGGCCACCGGCCTGGTAGGCCAGGAACTCGTCCGCCAGCTCTCGGCTGACGGCGCCTGGCGCGAGGTGCGGGCGCTCGCGCGCCGGCCGCTGCCACCCGACCTCACCGCACGGACCGTGAGGCCGGTCCAGGTCGACTACGACCACTTGGACGATCCGTCCTGGGCGCGCGCCGATCACGTCTTCTGTGCCCTGGGAACGACGATGCGCCAAGCCGGCTCAGAGGCTGCCTTTGAGCGTATCGACCTCGGTTACCCGTTGGCCCTTGCCCAGTCGGTGCTCGCCCAGGGAGCTCGGCACTTCCTGTTGGTGAGCGCCTTGGGAGCTGCTGCGGAGTCGCGGGTCTTCTACAACCGGGTGAAGGGCGAGCTGGAGATCTCCATCATGTCATTGGGGTTCACATCGGTCACCATTGCCCGACCATCAATACTCCTGGGGCCCCGGCCGGAGCAGCGGTTTGGGGAACAGATTGGGAAAGTCCTTGGCATGCTCGCCCCCCCGCGCTGGCGCCCGGTTCGGGCGTCGCAGGTGGCGCGCGCGCTGTTGGACGCCGCCAAACGAAACCTGCCAGGTCTGCGCATCCTCGAGAACCAACAGTTGCGGGCGTTCGCACTGGCTTTGCTCCTGGCGGGCTGCGGCGCCGGGTGGCGTACCACACCGCTCGCGCCTGGACCCTTGCCGCCGCGGCAGCAGGCGCAGGTGTGGACCGAAGGTCATGCGCTGCGGTGGCACGCGCTCGTGATCACGACCGACTCCATCAGCGGCGTGCCCTTCACCCGCGCGCCGGCGTGTGACAGATGTCGTGTCGTAGTGCCCCGCGGGTCGGTCGACTCAGTCCGACTCGGCAACCCGGCCGCGGGCTTCTGGAAGAGTGTCGGGCTCGGGACGGGGATCGCGTTCGCGGCGGCGTTGGCCATCTGCCGGTTTCGAGCGGTGCCAACTGGGGGATTGAGACCGCGCGGAGCATAAGGCGCGGACTCGCTGGCACCTGAGCATGAAACGGAGGAGCGATGACCGAGAAGGCAGCCAATTCCGGGGAGGTCCTGCGCCTCACCGACCAGAGCGGGCGCCTCGCGCACGCCGAGCTGAAGCTGGGGCCCGTCCTGGTGATGCTGGTCGATGAGCATCCCGAGTACGGCATTCGCAGCCCGCTCGCGTTCGGCGGCACGGGGACGACTATTCACCTGCATGTCGACGACGTGGACACCCTCACTGCCCGCGCCCGCGAGGCGGGCGCGACGGTCTTGCGGCGCTATGAGGCGGAACAACGGGAAAGGGTTGGCTCATGAGTCTGACCGTGCGGCAATACCTGGATCGGGCCAAGGGCCAGACGATCCCCCCCCTCGTGCTCGAGCTGATTCTGCGCTCTGGCAAGTCCTTCTACATCAAGAACGTGTTTGCGGTCGACGACAAGGCGGAAATGGTACCCCTCCGGGTCTGGGATCTGCGTGCCCTGACGCAAGCAGACCTGGATACTGTGTTGCGGCGCCTGGGCGCGGTGCAGTCCCGGGATGAGCTGGAGAACATCGAGCGGCTGCATCCAAAGCTGGACCAGGGTAATCTGTGGGTCCTGCTGTCTGAGATAGAGTCCATTGTGGAATGGCACAGCGATCTCTGGCCCGGGGTCGATCGGCCCGAGGCTCGGCAGGTCGTGGTCGGGTTCAGGTCCTAGAGCAGGTGCCGGCACCTTTATTCGGAGTGCGTGGCGGCGGACGTATCCGCCATGTCATCGCAACGTGGAGCGGGAGTCACTCATGGCTACGATCGAGAAGAGCCACAAACTCATGACCCTCGTGAACGTCTTCACCGTAAGCCCGGATAAGCAGGCGGAGCTGGCCGCCCTGCTCGTTGGCGCAACGGAAGAGACCATGCGGCAGTTGCCGGGATTTATATCCGCCAGTATCCATCGGAGCGTGGACGGCACCAAAGTCGTCAACTACGCCCGGTGGAGCAGCCAAGCCGACTTTGCCGCCCTGAAGGGCAATCCCCCAAGGCGCGGCCACACATGCAAGCGGCAGCCGGCTGGGCGGCCGCGGCGGCAGTAACCCGATGGCGCTAAGCGCGACCGTGCCGCATATGAGCTTTCTGCCAGCGTCGGTCGCTGCCCTTCTCGTCGCCCTGGGCGCTGCCGGACCGGCAGTCGCACAGCAGCCTGAGCTGGTCCAGCTGGCGCAACGGGTGCTGGTCTCATCCCTGGACTCCGGCTTTCCCAGCGTCCCGCTCGGACAATGGTTGGCTCACTTGCCGGGCCGCTCGGCCGACGCGGTTCGATGGGAAACCAACGATTGCGGTGAGGGCGGAGACGGGCTGGTGGCTCCTACCTGCGTCGAGGCGCTGCTCCAGCTTGCCCCCGACACCACCGCGCACGTGAGCCTGATTGTGGCCGGCATCGACGGGACGCGCGGGACGCCGGTCATCTGGATGTTGTACGCCATCACAGGAGCCTCCATCGCCAACTTCAAGAGGCTGCCGGACTGGGTAGCCTACGTTGAGCGTCACAAATTTCGGTAGTGCTCCGCCTCACACTGGGAGCAATAGCCAGTCCAAACCGGTGTATGGTTTCTGCAGGTAAGGCCGGGATACACCGCTCCCGAGGGCCGACGATTCATGATTTCCGCGCGCGAAGCACTCAAGCGTCTGCGAGAGGGCAATCTCAGGTTCGCCTCGAACCTGGGCGGCACTGACGCTTTCCTGAGTCAAGCCCGGCGTGCCGAACTGCGGGCGGGGCAGCAGCCGTTCGCGATCATCCTGGGATGCTCCGATTCTCGGGTCCCGGCGGAGATCGTATTCGATCAGGGTCTGGGGGACCTGTTCGTGATTCGCGTCGCCGGGAACATCGTGGCCCCGTCCCAGGTCGGCAGCGTCGAATTCGCCGCCGCGCGCTACGAGACCCGACTGGTGGTGGTCCTCGGCCACTCGCAGTGCGGGGCAATCGTGGCCACCCTCGAAGAGCTGCAGCGGCCGACCGAAAACCAGTCCCGCAACTTGCGGGCGATCGTCGATCGCGTGCGACCCTCGGTTGAGGGGCTGCTGGCGACCGACCTCAGACACGATATGGAGGCGTTGGTGACGCAGGGGGTCCGGGCCAACATTCGCGGCTCGGTCAATCACCTCCGACACGGCTCGGAGGTGCTCGAGCAGTTGATCCAGGATGAGGGTCTGCGGGTCGTCGGTGCCGAGTACTCACTGGAGACCGGCATCGTCGAGTTCTTCGATGGCGAGCCGGAGGCCATCTAACATCGGCGCGTGGCCGCATCTCACCCTGGCGTTGGCTGCTCATCCGAGCGCCCGGGCCTCTCGGCGCGAGGGCGGCACGGGAGGAAACCGTGGCCTCCCGTTTGTCCAGAGACCTTATACCGGTGCGGAGCTGGTACGACAGGTGCGCGCGGTGTTGGATCGATGAGGCAAGCACCGTGACTGGCCAATAGCCGGCCCGCTCCCCCATCTTTCGGCATGGATATCATCCCGGCTGTCGCCTACCGTATCGACAGTAAAGATCGGCTGGCCGAGGTCAGCGATGGGTGGCTCACCTTTGCCACGGCCAACGGGGGCCCGGCGCTCCAGCCGTCCCACATTCTGGGGCGTTCCCTGTGGGATTTTCTGGCCGACGCCACGACGATGCAGCTTTACCAGGCGATGGTCCAGCGCCTGCGCCAGGGCGGGCTGCCCATTCGGTTCCGGTTCCGATGTGATGCCCCCTCCCGCCGGCGCCTGTTGGCCATGGAGATCACCGGGGACACAGCCGGCGGGGTTGGGTTCAGGGTGACTTCCGTCCTGGAGCAACCTCGGCCATCGGTGCCGCTGCTGGAGCCTGAGGTCAAGCGGGCGGGCAGTCTCCTGGCGATGTGTGGCTGGTGCAAGCGGAGCCGGCTGCCAACGGGTGCGTGGGTCGAGGTCGAGGAGGCCATACAGACGCTGCGCTTGTTCGGCGGCGCGCCCATGCCGGGCGTGACCCATGGCATCTGCCCGCCTTGTTACACGACCATCGTAGGGGTGTTGGACGACCAGGCTGTGGGCGCCGCGGGGACGGTCACGGTTGGGGACATTGGGAGGCTCTGAGTGGAGGCGCTCCTGGGGTTCATCGGTGCCGCCCTCGTCGGGACCGGAGGCTGGTGGCTTGGCGCTCACGTTGGAGTCATGACGGCTTTTCTGCTCAACGTGGTCGGCACGGGCATAGGTTTGTACGCTGGACGCAGGGCCGCGAGACACTATCTCGGTTAGGGTTGCATGATCGACCGCGCCGAGCACCTCATCGCCGCGGGGGCAGCGCGCAGCACTCACGACCATCTACTTTCTGCTGCCGGGCGGCGGCCGTGAGCCCTGGCATCGGGTGCAATCGGACGAGGCCTGGCACTTCTATGAGGCCGCGGTACTCGATCTCTGGATGGCGTCGCCCGACGGTGGCCAAGCCAGTCAGCACCGGCAGGCAGCCCGCTCCACCGGGGCGTATACCTTGGTCGGCTGCACCGTTGGACCTGGATTCGATTTCCGCGATTTCGCGCTCGCCGGTGATCAGCTGGCTGCGGCCGCAGCGCTCCGCACCCACCATCCCCGGCTAGCCGAACTCTTGTAGGCGCGCTTCGATGACGAACTCGCCGCGTGGTGGCCGCTCCTGTCGCCGCCGCGGACCCTTTGGCCGAGCCTTCCATTGAGTGACGAACGGCATCAGAATTCCAAGGCTCCGTGAAACTTATTCCGGATCGGCAACATCCCCGTTTGAGGACCTGGCAGAAAGCATGAGCAGCTAGATGACCGACTCTTCTCGTCAGAATGAGGCCGAGCGCCTGGCGGCTCTCCACAGCTACGAGATCCTGGATACGCCTCCCGACGGCACCTTCGACCGGATAACCGCCCTTGCGGCACGCCATTTCAATGTGCCGGTGGCTCTAGTCTCCCTGGTAGACGAGGATCGAATCTGGTTCAAGTCCCGGCATGGTCTCGAAGCGGAACAGATTCCCCGCTCCCCCGGGCTGTGCGCTTCGGTCATCTTTAGTGACGAGGCTTACGTGGTCCTCAACGCCATTGAAGATCCCCGGACCCTGGCGAACCCTTTGGTCGCGGGGGAGATGGGGGTGAGGTTCTACGCCGCGGTGCCCCTGGTGACCCACGACGGGCATCGGCTGGGGACCATGAACATCATTGATTTCAAGCCCAGGGAGCTGGGCGCAGAGGGGCTATCGGATCTACATGAGTTCGCCGGTCTCGTCATGGATCAGATGGAGCTACGCCTGTCCGCAAGAAAGACCATCGCGTCCCTCTCCCAGGTCTTCCAGGGAGCAGCGCGCGCGCCTGACTTCGAGAAGCTGGTTACGGTCTGCGCCTGGAGCAGGAAGATCAAGGTGGATGAAAGGTGGGTGACTCGGTACCCACAGGGAAGGGCTGACCTCAACTATGTGCCGGAACATCAAGCGGCTGCGGCATCCGGAGCACACACCAACCGATCAGGAGCTGCACGACGCCGCGCTGCAGTTCGTCCGCAAGATCAGCGGCTTCAACGCTCCGTCCCGCGCAAACCAGGACGCGTTCGACGCCGCGGTTCGAGACGCAGGGTCAGGTGGTTCCCACCAGTCGCTTTGACGAGTTGGTACTCTCGCTTACCTCAGTAGCCGGCTGATTCAGGAACCGCGCCAGGTAGGGGGCGGTATGGCTCTCTGGAGACCGGGCCACTTCCGGTGGTGAGCCCGAGGCAACCACGTGTCCGCCTTCTTCACCCGCGCCGGGGCCGATGTCCACGATCCAGTCGCTCCCGGCGACTACACGCATGTCGTGCTCGACGACGATGACCGTGTTTCCCGCTGCAACCAGTCCATCGAGCTGTGCCACCAGCCTTTCGACGTCCGCGGGATGCAGCCCCGTGGTGGGCTCGTCGAAGACATAGAGCGTGTCGCCCCGGTGAGGGCGTTGCAGCTCGGTGGCCAGCTTGACCCGCTGGGCTTCCCCGCCCGAGAGCTCAGTAGCAGGCTGACCCAGTCTCAGGTAGCCCAGGCCGACCTGGCGCACGACATCGAGCGCGCGACGGACATGCGGCTCATCGACGAAGAACTCGAAGGCGGCGTCAACGGTCATGCCGAGCACCTCGGCGATGTTTTTGTCGCGATACTCGATCTCCAGGGTCTTGGCATTGTACCGGGCGCCGTGGCATGTGGGACAGGGCGCATACACGCTCGGCAGAAAGAGCAGCTCGACCATCACAAACCCTTCGCCCTGGCAGGTCTCGCATCTGCCCTTGGCAACATTGAACGAAAAGCGTCCCGCGTCATAGTGCCGGGCGCGGGCCTGCCGGGTCGCCGCGAACAGCTTTCGGACGTGATCGAATAGCCCGGTGTACGTCGCCAGGTTCGAGCGCGGGGTGCGACCGATCGGCTTCTGATCGACCACCACCAGGCGTTTAACACCCTCCATTCCTCCCGCGATCCGGCCGCCGGTTGCGACTACGGGGGCTCGCTCCAGCTCTTCGCCTTCGTCGTCCTCGATTGGGAGC
>CAZASU010000047.1:6646-15602 GCA_964487785.1 uncultured Gemmatimonadaceae bacterium
TGCGACTACGGGGGCTCGCTCCAGCTCTTCGCCTTCGTCGTCCTCGATTGGGAGCGGATGGCCGAGCTGCTCTGCTACCAGCTCCACCAGAGCCTGACTCACCAGGCTCGACTTGCCCGAGCCGGAGACGCCGGTCACCGTGGTGAACACCCCCAGCGGAAAGGCGACATCCAGGTTGTGCAGGTTGTTCCGAGTGATACCGCTCAGGCGCAGCCGGCCCTTCGGCGCTCGCGGCGTCCGCGCCGGGAATGCGGAGTCGCTGAAAAGATACCGGCGGGTTCGGGACTGCTCGACCTGCGCCAGCCCGTCGAGCGGGCCGCTGTAGAGGATGAGCCCGCCGTGCTCGCCCGCGTCCGGCCCCACATCCACGATCCAGTCGGCATGGCGTACCACGTCCAGGTCGTGCTCCACGACGAAGAGGGTGTTACCCGAGGTCTTGAGCCTGTCGAGCGCCGCCAGCAGCGCCTCGGTATCTCTGGGATGGAGCCCCGCGGAGGGCTCGTCCAGCACGTACACGACGCCGAAAAGATTGGAGTGCACCTGGGTGGCAAGCCGCAGGCGCTGGAGCTCCCCGGGCGAGAGGGTGGGTGTGCTGCGATCCAACGACAGGTAGCCCAGCCCCAGCTCGAGGAGGACGCCGAGCCGCGCCACCAGGTCCTGGGCAATGCGCTGGGTGACCACCGCCTTCTCCGGATGCTCCTCCTTCAGTTTCGCTATCCCGGGGGCTGATGCCTCGGCATAGGGACGGAAGATTCCGGCCAGCCGCTTCAACGGCTGCCGGGACATATCGGCGATGTCCATGCCGGAAAATTTTACCGACAACGCTTCGCGTCGCAGCCGCTTGCCGTGGCAGAGGGGGCAGACACTACTCAGCATGTACTGCGCCACCCGCTTCTTCATCATCGGGCTCTGCGTGTTCGCGAAGGTATGCAGCACGTGCCGCCTGGCGCCCGTGAAGGTTCCCATATAACTGGGCTCCTCCTTCCGCTTGAGCGCGCGGCGCACCTCGTCGGTGGTGTATCCCGCATAGACCGGCACCGTGGGCTGCTCATCGGTAAAGAGGATCCAGTCGCGCGTCTTCCTGGGGAGCTCCCGCCAGGGACGGTCCACATCATGGCCCAGCGTCGTCAGGATATCACGTAGATTCTGGCCCTGCCATGCGGTAGGCCAGGCCGCCACGGCGCGCTGGCGGATGGTCAGTGTGTCATCCGGCACCATCGAGTCCTCGGTCACCGCATAAATGCGGCCGAGCCCATGACACTGGGGACAGGCGCCCTCTGGGGTATTCGGGGAAAAGGACTCGGCGTACAGCAGGGGCTGGCCGGGCGGATAGTCCCCTGCACGCGAGTACAGCATGCGAAGCAGATTGGAGAGGGTGGTAACGCTTCCCACCGACGAGCGGGTGGTGGGCGAGCCCCGCTGCTGCTGCAGCGCCACCGCCGGTGGCAAGCCGTCGATCCGGTCGACTTCCGGCACGGCCATCTGATGAAACAGACGCCTGGCATAAGGCGAGACCGATTCGAGGTACCGCCGCTGCGCCTCGGCGTAGAGGGTGCCGAATGCCAGGGACGACTTGCCTGAGCCGGATACGCCGGTGAAGACGACCAGGGCGTCACGGGGGATATCGAGATCCACGTTCTTGAGATTGTGTTCCCGTGCCCCGCGGACGTGAACGAGACCGGTCGAGTCTTTAGCGGCGGCCTGGCGGGATGAGTGTTGGTCGATTCTCGTCATTCGCGCGGCTCGTCGGTGCTGGAGGTTGTCAGCCAAGAGGAAACCTAAGTGATTGAGCCTTGACACGAATCGCGGTCGTGGGAGCAGGCGCTGCCGGCACCATGGCGGCCATCTTTGCAGCCACCGCCGGTGCGGAGACCCTGTTGCTGGAACGCACCCGGGATGGGGGGCGCAAGATCCTCATCAGCGGCGGCGGCCGCTGCAACATTCTCCCATCGCGCGTGGACGAGCGACGGTTTGTCACCGATTCCTCGCCCAACACCCTTCGGAAGATGCTCCGTTCCTGGCCATTGGCGGAGCAGATCGCCTTCTTCGAGCGCGAGCTCGGACTGACCCTGGTCGAGGAGGAAGAGTCGGCCAAGCTGTTTCCGGCATCGAATCGCGCGCGCGACGTGCGGGACGGGCTGCTGGCGCTGGCGGCCCGCCGGGGCGCTCAATTCCTCCCCGGTACGACGGTCACCGGTCTTGCGCCATCGGCCGCTGGGTGGAAGGTAGAGCGCGATGGTGCCTCGCCGCTCACCGTGGACGCGGTGGTGGTGGCCAGCGGGGGGCTCTCGGTGCCCAACACGGGGAGCGACGGCCGGGGGCTGGCGATGCTGGCGGCGCTGGGACATACCATCCATACCACGTACCCGGCGCTCACGCCGGTGGTGGCGGAACCGGCACCGTTCGGCGCCCTCGCCGGGGTCTCGCTGAGGGTGACGATCACCGCCCGGGACAGCACTCGACACGCAACCGCCACCGGTGGGTTTCTCTTTACCCATCACGGCTACAGCGGCCCGTCGGTGCTGGATGTCTCCCACGTCGTGGCGCGTTCCCGGATGGAAGGCGACGCGGAGGCCCGCCTCATGGTGCGCTGGACCAGGCTCGACGAGGCCGGGTGGCAGACCGCGCTCAAGCCGGCAGGGACCCGTACCGTGGCCGGCGCGCTTCGGCGCGAGTTGCCCGAGCGGCTCGCGGATACGCTCGCCGGGATGGCTGGGGTTCCGCCGTCGCGGCCGCTGGCACAGCTTGGACGGGAAGAGCGGCTCCGGCTGATCGAGGTGCTGGTGCGCGGCGAGCTCCCCTGGACCGGCGATGAGGGCTACAAGAAAGCCGAGGTGACCGGGGGCGGGGTGAGCCTCGCCGAGATCGACCCGCGAACGCTGGAGAGCCGCCGCCATCCGGGCCTTTACCTGTGTGGCGAGGTGCTGGATGCATTCGGTCCTATCGGGGGGTACAACTTTCTCTGGGCCTGGGCAACAGGCCGGGCAGCGGGCTTGGCGGCCGCCCATCCCGCTGCCGGGTAACGATTCCGACTCCCATTCCTTGCCAGGAAATTGATTGGATGAAAGACGTCGACGGGGCAACAGATATTCGCGGCAAGACCATCCGCGTTGCCTGGACGGAGGGTCCGACCAGGGGCAGCTGCTCGGCGGGGCGGTCGGCTGCCGGAGGACGAGGCGGGTTGACGCACTCGCCAGTTGCCTGTACATCAGAAGTTTCCAGTGCCGGCTCACCCCTCTACGCGGCACTCGAGGAGAAGCACTGGACCGAAGTGACCCAGGCAGAGCAGGCTGACCTTCGCCGCGCGGCGGGCTTGGATGACCCGCGCTAAGGTGGGGACCCTCGTTTGCCCATCTCCCTCGTTCCCTCGTTCCCTCTTTCCCCGTTCCGCCGTTTTAACCCGACCGCGGAGACCACCATGCCCTCGATCTTCGATCCCGATGCCGAAGCCGCGGTCCGCGGTCGTGTCGCCCGGCTCACCCCAGATGCTCCGGCGCGCTGGGGCCGGATGCAGCCGGCCCAGATGCTCTGCCACCTGGTCGATGGGTTTCGCCTCCCCCTGGGAGAGACCTCATCTCGACCAAAGTCCACTCCGTTCCGGTTCTTTCCCCTCCGATGGCTCTTCGTGTATGTCCTTCCCTGGCCCAGGGGAAAGCTCCCGACCATGCCCGTGTTCCAACAGACCCAGCCGGGGAAGTGGGACGAGGACCGCCAGGCATGGGAAGCTGCCTTGACCCGATTCGTGGCCCACGGACGAAAGCCCAGTTGTCAGTGGAGCCCGCATCCGGCATTCGGGACGCTCCCGACCTGGGAGTGGGGCCGAATGGTGTATCTGCATATTGATCATCATTTCAAGCAGTTCGGGGTATAGCTACAATTGTCTGAGCCGTGTCCGCTGACAACTGTGTTGGAGCTGACCATGACACTCTTGATCCCCCGCCCCGCCGCCGATGAGGCCGCTCCTTTTTATCACGGCTATATCGCCAAGGTGCCCGGTGAGAACATCGGCGAGCAGCTGGTGGACCAGCTCGCCGAGGTGGAAAGGCTCTTCGGATCTCTCGATGACAGGGCGGCGCTGGCCCGCTATGCCCAGGGCAAGTGGAGCATCAAGGAGATCCTCGGTCACCTCACCGACACCGAGCGCATCTTCGCCTATCGTCTTCTCAGGGTCGCCCGGGGCGATTCCACCCCCCTGCCGGGCTTCGACGAGAACGCCTACGTGCCCGCCGCCCGCTTCGATGAGCGGCCGCTGCCGGACCTGGCGGCCGAGTTTCGGGCGGTGCGGCTGAGCTCGGTGACGCTGACCAACGGGCTTCCGTCGACATCCTGGTCCCAGATTGGGCAGGCCAGCGGCAAGCCGGTGAGTGCCCGGGCCCTGGTTTACATCATCGTGGGGCATGTGGCGCACCACCTCGGCGTGCTGCGAGAGCGCTACGGGATCGGCGCCGGAGCCGCCAGTGCCTCGTTTGCGGAGAACCGGTGACGCGCGCCCGGCCAACAGGAATGTCTCTGGTTGTCTTCATGCGCGGCGTCAACGTCGGGAGCGCCAAGCGCTTTCAGCCTAGCCTCGTCGCCAAGGACCTCGAACACCTCGGGGTATCGAACCTCGGTGCGGCAGGAACCTTCGTCGTCCGCGGAACGCTGGGCGAGTCCGCGCTTCGCGCCGAGTTCCTCCGCCGGCTGCCGTTCGCCTGCGAGCTCATGGTGTGCCAGGCCCGGGATCTCCTGAAGCTCGCCGCCGCCGAGCCGTTCCCCGATTCACCCGAAGGTCCGGACCTGCGCTACTCCGTCAGCATCCTGGCCAAACGACCGCCAAAGGCGCCGGCTCTGCCCCGGAGCTATCCTGCCGGAGAGCAGTGGCAAGTAAAGTTGATTGGTATATCGGGAAGGTTTGTCCTCTGCCACTGGCGGCGGCTCGGCCGCTCGTTTCTGGAGCCAAATGGCATCGTCGAGAAGCAGTTTGGAGTGAGCGCAACCACCCGCAACTGGAACACCATTCTCAGAGTCTGTAAGGTGCTCCAAAGCTCATAGCTCCCACCCCAGCACGTCAGGAGGTCCCTCATGCTTGTCGTCACAACCCCGACAGTTGCCGGCTACCGGATCGTGAAGCATCTCGGCATTGTCAGCCGGGAGGCGATCCTGGGAGCCAACTTCCTCGACCTCTTCGCCGGCATGAATCGGATGTCTTGAAGAAGGCGTCGACCCGGGAAACCGAGCAGCTGATGGAGCTGATGGCCGAGTTCTACGCCGAGTCCGGCTTTCCGCTGAATCGGCAGCATGCAACCGCGACGTTCACGACGCTTCTGTCGGATCCCCGCCCGCTGAAATTCGTGCGGTCATTCTGCACCACCTTCGAGGCCCGGGCCATCTACCTCGAGGTGGGCCGAGATAACACCCCTGCTCAGGCAGTGTACCGGCAGATGGGGTTCGTCAAGGTGGACCGCCAGCTCATGGCGCTGCCGCTCGCGGATCCAACCCACGCCGTCTCAGGCAACTCGCAGCGTGAAGACCGGTAGCTCGGCGGGACAGCGGAACCGGGCGGGAATCCCCGTAGTGCCCACTCCTCGCGACACGTAGAGGGGTGCAAAGGTGTCGTAATACCATCCCTCGAGAAACCGGCCGGAGCCTGTCGGCTTGACCGGAGGGAGAAAAGGAAGCCGGATCTGCCCGCCGTGAGTGTGGCCGGCCAGCATGAGGGCGGGCGGAGCCGGAGTGCTTCCGGACAGGTCGTCCACGATGCCCGGGGCGTGCACCAACCAGAGCTCGGTCGAACCCCGGACGACACTCTTCCGCGCCTCCGAGAGCTTGGGCAACCCCGAGACCGGATCGTCCAGGCCTACCAGGGTCAGGGGAACTCCCGCGACGTCGACGGTCTTCGATTGGTTGACCAGCAGATCGACGCCGGCGGAACGGTAGGTATCGACGGCCAGGGTACCCACGGCACCGACCCGATGCTCCCAGTTCCCCAGTAGGGCAACGGTGGCAAGGCTGCCGCGCGCTTCGGCCGCAAAGTTCCGGACTTCATCCATCGCTCCCCTCGACTCGGTCATGTCGCCGGTGAGAAGGACGATGTCGGGTCGCTCCTGGTGGATCAGGTCGAGGGCCGCCCGGGCCGCGATCCGGTTGCCCGGAAAGTGCACATCGGAAACCTGGGCGACTCGAAGACCGTCGAGGCCAGACGGTAGCCCCGGGACGCGAACCTCATGGCGACTCAGCAATACCCGGTTCGCCTCAAACCCGAAGGCATCGACGGCGACTGCTGCCCCCGCGGCGCCCACCCCGGCCAGGAACCGCCTGCGGCTGATTTTCATGCCGGGAAGCTAGTGAGGTTGCCTGGGGAACCTCTATACCGCGGCGTGCTCCATTTCGACTTCGGCCTCCAGGCTCTGCCGGTCGCGATAGATGGTCGCGACCGCCAGGGTTCGACCACCGCTCACGAATCGCACCGCGCAATCCCTGGCGTCGAGGTTCCCTTCGACCTCGATCGAATCCCAGCGCTCCGCGTGCCCGACGTAGTTGATGGGCACATCGTAGTGCTGGCTCCAGAAGAAGGGGACGGCACGAAACCGATCGCTTTCGCCCAGAATGCTCCGTGCCGCCGCCTGACCCTGACGCTGGGCAACGACCCAATGCTCAACCCGGATGCGCTCTCCGGTGTGGGCATCCGGCCAGCGCGCGATGTCGCCCGCGGCGTAGACCCCGGGAGCGCTGGTCTGGAGCCGCTCGTCCACCAGCACGCCGCGGTCGACGCTCAACCCCGCCGCCTCTGCCAGCTCGACGTTGGGCCGGACGCCGATGCCCGCCACGACGAGATCCGCCGGGAGGCGGGTCCCATTCTCCAGCGTAACCACGCCGTTCTCGATCCCGCTCGCCTTCTGGCCTAGATGAAAGGTGACGCCATGCTCTTCATGGAGCCGCCGGATGAAGTCGCCCAGCTCGGGGCCCATCACGCGCTCCAGCGGCCGCGGGTCCGGCGCCACGACGTGCACCTCCAGCTGGCGCGCACGCAGCGACGCGGCCACCTCGAGACCGATGAAGCTGGCACCGAGGATTACCGCACGCCTGGCCTTCCCCGCCGCCGCCACAATCGCCTTGCTGTCGGCGAAACTGCGAAGATAGTGGACCGCGGGTTTGGCCCGCTCCATCTCCGGCGGGAGTCGTATCGGGGTTGCGCCGGTGGCGAGCAGGAGCGCACCGAACTCCACGGTGCCGCCATCATCCAGGCGAATGCGACGGGCCTTTGGCTCGATCGCTGTCACCCTTCGATCGTGGACGATGTCGATTCCCCGCTCCTGATAGAACTCCGGCGGATGCAGTGGGATCCAATCTTCGGAAGCCGTGCCCGCGAGGTAGTCCTTCGAGAGGTTGGGGCGGTCATAGGGCGCGTCGGGATCAGGGTCGAACAACGTCAACCGACCCTCGTATCCCTCACGTCGCAGGGTCTCGGCCGCGCACTCACCCGCCGCACCAGCGCCCACGATGACCACGGATTCTGGATGCGAGCCCACCCGCTTGGTGGTGCGAGCGCCCTGCCGCAGCTTGGCTGCCTTGCCGGTCACATAGACCTTCCCTGCTCGCTGCTCCACCTTCCAACAGGACAGATCGTTGAGCGCGGGAGGGCGTAGCGCTTGGCCGGTTCGGAGGCTGAAGCAGGCGTGGTGCCAGGGGCAGCGGACCGTGTCACCCACCACGAGGCCCTCGGCCAGCGGGCCACTGTAATGGCTGCAGATAGCGCCGATGGCGAACCACTCTTCGCCCTGACGGACCAGGAGTACCGCCTTGCCACCGGCGTGGCCTGCCAGAGTTGCTCCGTCGGAAATCTCCCCGACCGGAATACCCAACTCGAGGTCGGGCCCGGTGAGGGTTGCGTCCTCTCCACTCATGGTTACCGCTCCGGTAGCGGGGACGAGGTCGGATGGCTCAGAGATCGGGAAGAGTCGCCCGACGCCCGCGGTTCTGCTGCTGCAGCCATATGTAGAGCGGCTGGAAGTACTCCACCATTGCCTTCCCATCGAGCTCTCGCCCGGTCGTCTCGCGGAGCACCTCTCGCCAGGGGCGGGGGGCACCTGGAGCCATCAGGCGCTTCAGGAAATCGCCCACCTCCCGGTGGCCGTAGTAGTCGGTATCGTGCGGGTTCTGATGCAGGATCTGCCGGGCGATGTGGTCGTGCAGCTGAAACAGCAGCGCGTAGGAGAGGGCGTAGTCGTAGTACTGCGCGGGATCATCGTTGACGTGGGTCTTGGTGAGCCCATCGGCCCAACGCTCGCCTCTGGGCGACGGCGGAACGATGCCTTGATACTGCCGCGCGAGCTCCCACCATTTCCGGTTGAACCGATCCGCGGGCACCACCTGAGCCTCGGGCGGCACCAGCTTGCGGCCGGCCAGAAAGCGCCGCTGCGACGAAGCCAGCCCGATCATCGAGCCGATTCCTTCGTGATACGCCCGGTTGGCCCCCTGCCTCAGCACCACAGGAACCTCGGGGCGGCTATAGCTCATGTAGTAGTACACGTGGCCCAGCTCGTGGTGGGCCGTCCCGTACCAGTCGCGGTTCGGCTCGACGCTCATCAACGAGCGCACGTCCTGGTCCAGGTCCATGTGCCAGGCCGACGCATGCGTGTTCTTCTTGTAGGGCGCGTCCACCGGTAGCTGATAGAGGGATGATTTCTCCCAGAAGCTGGATGGCAGCGAGTCGAACCCAATGCTCCGGTAAAAATCCTCGCTTTGCCGCACCACCCACTCGGCGGATCGGGGAGCCAGTGCGGCGTTTACGTCGAGGCCCTTTACCTCGACCAGTGAGCTCCAGTCCTGCCCCCAACGGTTGGGGAGCCAGTGCGCCGGAAGCTGGTCCGGCACCGGCACCCCGTACCGCTTGGCCAGCTCGTAACGGGCCCAGGTGTGCAGCTCGCGGTGGAGCGGCCTGAGCTCGCGGATAAGCTGGTCGTTGAGCCGGAGCATC